>JBEKXK010000010.1:0-51384 GCA_049512055.1 Syntrophales bacterium
CCACCTTTGTGCGTATCGAATCCCTTTCCTCGTCTAATCCCCTTATTTTATTATTTGCCCCTTCTAACTCCAATCCTTTGCTCTTGAGAAGTTCTTCTAATTCATGATTCTTCTTTCTCAGTAAAGCACGTTCTTCGATTAGATTTTTTATCTTGCTTTCCAATTCCTCAAATTTAACAAGTTCCACAATTCATCACATCTTTCATACGGTTCCTGACCTTCTTACCCGCGATCGAACATCCTAAAAATAGGCTGTTAATTGTAAGAGGAGAAACTCCTGCTGATCAATGAACCTCTCGGTAATTTTTATCCAAAGAATTGGCTCGGATTATGCCAATTCGACCCATAAATGTCAAGCGCTTATTTTATTGTTTCAGGGGAATGGGAGGGCTTTCCGCGATAGCACGGAAAAATCCGTGAACTGCATCCAATATGTCATTCTTATCATGTATCCTGCCCACCACCTCCCTAAACAAAGAGCCGCCCCTTATGCCCTTCGTATACCAGAGAAGGTGTTTTCGGAAATTTCTGAGACCGAGGTTTTCCCCCGAGTAACTCATTTCCATTTCCATATGCCTTCTTATAACTTTCTCCCTCTCGGCTGGAGAGGGTGGCAATGTACTTTTCCGCTCCTCAAGATGTCTTATGATTTCGCTGAATAACCAGGGATTACCCAGCGCTGCCCTTCCCACCATGATGCCGTCACAAGCAGTAGTTCTTATCATCCGGTAAGCGTCTTCGGGGCTTCTTATATCGCCGCTTCCTATTACAGGGGTGTGTAATTTTTTTTTCACTTCTTCAATAACGCTCCAATCTGCAGCTCCGCTGTATCCCTGATCCGCAGAACGTGGATGGAGTATCACCGCATCTACACCGCAATCTTGGGCTATGCTGACAATCTCTAGAGCCACCGTTTCACCGCGATGCCAGCCTGAACGAAGTTTTATAGTCAATGGCAATGATGTCGCCTTCCGGATCGCTTGCAGGATACGGCGCACTCGCTCAGGTTCTCTCAAAAGGGCTGCTCCGGCGCCCGTCTTTACGACCTTTCTTACAGGACAGCCCATGTTTATATCTATAAGATCCGCACCGATATCGGTAGCCATTTGCGCCGCTTCGCAAAGGACACCCGGATCGGCACCGAAGATCTGAACGCCTAGGGGTTTGTCACCAGGTGAGGATAGAAGGTACCTGTAGCTCCTCTTGGTATTTCTGACAAGGCCATTGGCGCTGATCATTTCTGTAAATGCTAAACCACACCCGAATTCTCTGGCGAGGGTCCGGAAAGGCAGATTCGTAATGCCTGCCATGGGCGCCAGAAAGACATTATTCTTGAGGGTCAGATTTCCTATTTTCACTTGCATATTGTCATGCGTTCGGACGCCTTTTCGAGATCATCAGGCGTGTTTATACCCATAACCTCGAAAGAGTTGGCGGTGATGAACGATCTGGTCTTGAAACCTTTCTGCCAAGCGATGCCAACTATATCCGTGAGATAGTATTCTTTCTGGATATTTTCATTGCCAATGTCGCCAACGGCTCTGAAGAGAAAATTGCTTTCGACGCAGTATATGCCGGTATTTATCTCTCTTATTTTCTTTTCAGCAAGAGATGCATCTTTTTCCTCCACGATCCGCGATATCTCACCTTTCTCCCCTTCCTTGATCACTCGTCCATAGCCGGAGGGATTATCCAATATCGTCGTCAAAACCGTAACAATCGATTTTTCCAGGATATGGACTTCCAGCAGGGCTCTGATTGTTGAAGCCGAAAGCATGGGGACGTCTCCGCACAATATCAGTATGGTGCCGTTATAACCATGGAAAACATCTCTCGCCTGAAGAACTGCATGTCCCGTTCCTAGCTGCTCATACTGTTCTACAAAGATCAAACCCTGATCCTTGAATGCCTCCCTGACGAGACCTGCCTGGTGACCTATGATGACCACGATTTTTTCCACATTAACCGCCCTGGCCGCATCCACTGAATATGTCAACATCGGTTTCCCACAGAGTGGATGCAGGACCTTAGCTACATCCGCCTTCATCCTCTTCCCCTTACCTGCGGCCAAAATGACGGCACTCACTTTCTCTTGTTCATTTCCGTTCATAGAACGACCTTGCATATCTATTCATTAAGTTAAGGATAACAAAAAAATGTTGTTTGCCTTCAGTGACGCGGCAAGGACCGGATTCATCCTCATTATTACTTTCATGAGTTCCGGGCAAGGCGCTGCCATACGCGTTCCTCGTGTGCAAGGTAAGTGTTTATCCATTCGACTCCTGACAGTCGCACCTTGTGGCCTCCTTCTTCGCCTTAACACCCTTATTGATCTCGACTCTTTATTATAAACCATCAAGGGCTGGTCTTATCCCCTCCGCTGACATCTGCGTCAACCGGCAGCTCAATTAAGATCTCCTTGATGGATCTTGCGTCGGCGTCTTCGATCACAAGCAGGGCGCTGCCATGTCTCAGTGTGTCTCGTCTTTTCGGTATCTTCTCCATTCTGTAAAGCAAGAACCCCCCGAGGGTTTCATAGTCTCCGTCCGGAATGTCGAGCGGAAGCAACTGATTAATTTTCTCTATACTTATTTTCGCATTAACGAGATATTTCCTCGCCCCGATCTTCTTATACATCTTGTCTCCACTGCCATATTCATCGTCAATCTCACCCACAATTTCCTCAAGAATGTCTTCTATAGTCACAATGCCGAGTGCACCACCATATTCATCGACAACGACGGCCATCCTTTCACCTCTGATTAGTAATTCAATGAGGAGTTCTTTGGCAAGTTTTGTCTCCGGAACATAATAGACCATCGGTTTAAGATAGGATTCGATCGTCTCGTTACCATCAGAAAGAGGGGGATGACTTGAAGCCCGTCCGTGCAGAGCCTCCAAGAGGTCGAAGTAGTGAAGTATGCCGATGATATTGAATATCTGATCACGATATATGGGGATGCGGAGATATTTCTTTTCAACTGCAAGTTGAACTGCCTCTCTGAGGGTGGCCGTTACCGGCAGGGATGTCATTGCCGACAGAGGCACCATTATTTTATCGGCGGTTACCTCGGAAAAATCGATGATGTTTCTGATCATTTCCCTTTCCGTGCCCAGGATATCGCTTTCTTCCGATCCGTGCTTCAGGATCTGTTTCAGACCGTCTTTTGTAATATAGGGTGTAGAGACGATATCTTTTCCTCCAGTTGAAATACGGATAGCGACCCGCGATATCATAGAAATGATAAGCACTATGGGAAGCAGCAACCACGATGATACCCATATGAACCATGACAGTCTCATGGCAATGAATTCCGCATGCTGCTGGAAAATACTCTTGGGAACAATCTCCCCCACGATGAGAAGTGTCGGAATCATGACAGCAACAGCCAACATCGGGCCTTGGGCCAAACCGAATGCGGATATGAACAGAGCCGTAGCTATGGAGGTGCTCGTGACTACACACAGCCCTGTCCCGCTTAATGTTGTCGAAAGGAACCAGTCCGGTTTTTCGAGAAGTCTCAGGGCAATCTTGGCAGAGCGGGACCCCATGTTCGCCTTCTGCCTTATCTTATTGACATCCGAGGCAACGAAGGCGAGTTCACCTCCGGAGAATAGTCCCTCGAGACATATGCAGGAAAGAATCAGCAGGAGGGAAGAAAAGTTATCCATCGGCGATTTGCTCCCGCTTCTCAATCCTTATATTCAAGATCCTCGCCTTGCCCATTTTTTCCACCCTAAAAACGTAATCGCCGAGACTAACCTCTTCCCCTTTTGCAGGCAGTTTCCCGAAAAGATGGAAGACGAAGCCGCCGACGGTGTCAAAATCTTCCTCCGGGATCAAAATATCTATCAGATTGTTTAAGTCTTCCGCAGGCATCTTTCCTGATACCAGCAATGTTCTGTCATCGATTCTCTGCCAGAGGTTATCCCTTAGCCCATAATCATCATATATATCCTCAAAGAGGCTCTCGAGGATATCCTCAATTGTTACCATGCCGGAGACGCCTCCATACTCGTCGACGATTATGGCAATTTGAATCTTTCTTGTCTGAAATTCCCTAAGGAGGCTTGCCGCACTTTTTACCTCAGGGACAAACCACGGCTTCTTCAACAATTTATTTATGTGAAGGCCGCCGCCTTCACCGGATATTCCGCTTATGAGGTCCCTTGCAAACAGGATCCCCAGAATGTCATCCCGATCACTGCCGTAGATGGGTATCCGTGTATGTCGCGCCCTGATGATTTCTGCTTCCATCTCTGTCATGCTGAGAGATATAGGAAGACAAAACATCTCGACGCGGGGAATCATGATCTCCGAAACCGGCTTATCGGCCAAACCAAATACCTTGTGTATGAGATCCCTCTGTGATTCTTCCAGTCCCCCTTCCTTTTGATAGACATCAATGAGGATCTTAAATTCATCTTCTGTAAGAGCCTTTTCCCCCGGTGATGTTTCAGCCGAGAACAGTGATACAAAAAACCATGATATTCTTTCCAATGCCCATACGACAGGGCGTTCCATTCTCGAGATGATCACCAAGAGAGGCGAGACGAGCGCTGAAAAAGTCATGGGACGAATAACAGCAAAAGTTTTTGGTATCGCCTCCGCAAAAATAAGCAACACAGGGGTTGTAACGGCAACTGCCAACCACTGACCGTCTGCACCGAAATAATGTATGCAAAGGGAAGCCACCAAGACGGATATGATGATGTTGACTGATTCATTACTTACAAGGATCGTAATGAGCAGCCTTCGCGGATGTTCCAAAAGCCTGTTTACGTGCGACAGAAACTGGGAGCGTTCTTCCTTCATTTTGTGGAGGTGGAGGGGGGTAAGCGAAAAAAGCGCCGCCTCTGAACAGGAAAAAAATCCCGACAGGAGGAAAAGAATAGCAAGCAGTGCAAATTTGAATGTAATGAGATATTCCAATTTTACAGAAAAATACTCCTCCGTATTGAAGTATCGGTCATGAAGTATGGATATTTATACTGATTAGTTTAGCAAATTTTTTCCATGAAGGACAGACTATTAATCTCAATGTGCGATCAGTTTTGTTTGACGCGGATGATTTTTTCCGATATTTTGGGACACAAAAGTGCAGAAGTTTCAAAATTAGCGTCACGTGATATGCATGCGGATACAGTTTGCCGCAAGAAATTTGTGCGAGGAGAAATGCCATGATTAGCGTACTTTTGATCGGAAACGGTGCCCGTGAACATGCTATCGCCGAAGCGGTCATGAGATCCAAGCATCGGCTAAGACTCTTTTCATTTATGAAAGCCAACAACCCGGGCATCGCATCGATCTCAGAAAAAATATCCATGGGAAGCTACAGTGACCTAACGGCCATCAGCGCCTTTGCAAGAGGGGCCTCTGCAGATTTTGCAATTGTCGGTCCGGAGGACCCCCTGAACAGCGGAGTTGTTGATGCCTTGAAGGAAATGGGCATTCCGGCGATCGGTCCCACCAAAAGCTTGGCCCGTCTTGAGACTTCAAAATCCTTCACAAGGAATTTGCTCCAAAAATACGATATACCGGGGAATCCAAAATTTAAGATATTCACAGGCATGAAAGGAATCAAAGAATTCTTGGGCGAACTTGACGGTATAGTTGTTAAGCCGGACGGACTGACCGGAGGCAAAGGCGTAATGGTTCAGGGAGATCATTTTCAGACAGAGAAAGAGGCGCTTGCGTACTGCGAGCAGGTTCTGGCCGAGCATCAAAGTGTTACTATTGACGAAAGATTGGAGGGTGAGGAATTCTCCCTGCAGTGCCTGTGCGACGGAAAGACAGTTGTCTCAACCCCTCCCGTTCAGGATCACAAACGGAGGTTCATCGGCGATAAAGGGCCAAATACAGGGGGAATGGGATCATACTCTTGTGAAGATCACTCCCTTCCTTTCATGGATAAAAAGGACGTCGCGGAGGGTCTAGCTATTACCCAGAAGGTCGCAGAGGCAATTTATAAAGAAACAGGGGAGTATTACAAAGGTGTGATGTACGGTGGATTCATCATAACGAGATCGGGCATCAAGCTCCTCGAATACAATGCCCGCTTCGGCGACCCCGAGGCCATGAATATTTTTCCCATCTTGAAAACTGACTTCGTCGATGTTTGCAAAGCAATCATCGAAGGAACCCTCGACAAAATAAGCATCGAATTCGAGAAAAAGGCAACAGTATGCAAGTACGTTGTCCCCTTGGGTTACGGTCTTCCAAAGGACCATCCCCACGCTCAATCGACTTCGGCAAGAATCGAGGTAGGCGATGTGGGATCAGCACGTCTGTACTATGCTTCTGTTGACAAAAGGGAAGACGGACTTTACATGAGCACATCCCGTGCAATCGGCGTCGTCGGCATAGCAGACAGTCTCCATAAGGCGGAACAGATAGCCGAAAAGGCTGCTTCCCAAGTCAAGGGACCTGTAGATCACAGACCCGATATTGGTACGGAACCACTCATTGAAAAAAGAATGCGCCACATGCAACAAGTAAGGAGGTAGAGTGGTCTAGAGGTACCACCAGGATTCCAGACCATGAAATGAAAATGAATACTATCAAAAGGGCGCTGATAAGCGTCACGGACAAGAAGGGCATTATCGAGTTCGCACGGGGACTGAAGGACTTTAATGTGGTAATCATGTCAACAGGAGGAACGGCGGCCCAGTTGCGGGCAAGCGGCATAGATGTAATCGATGTATCAGATTACACCGGGTTCCCGGAAATGATGGATGGCCGGTTGAAGACATTGCATCCGAAGATACATGGCGGTCTTCTCGCATTGCGCGATAATGAGGCCCACATGAAAGCTGCAGCGGAGCACCATATCGATATGATCGACATGGTTGTCGTCAACCTCTACAGGTTCGAAGATACCGTAGCAAAAAAGGACTGTACCTTTGATGACGCTATCGAAAACATCGACATCGGCGGCCCGACCATGCTGCGGGCAGCGGCAAAGAATTATCACCACGTAAGCGTAATCACCGATCCCGCTGATTACTCCGCCATCTTGGAGGAAATGAAAAACACGGGAGGGAAAATCTCAAATGATACAAACTTTGCTCTCGCCGCCAAGGTCTTTCGACTGACGGCCAGATACGACGGTGCAATCTCCAACTACCTAAGCAGCATCGGCAAGAATGGGCTCCCGAAAACATTCCCGGAAACTTTTACCGTTCAGTTTGTCAAGGCCCAGGATCTCCGCTATGGAGAGAATCCGCATCAGCACGCTGCTTTTTACAGGGAAACAGATCAAGCTCCTTCTGCCATAGCCGGTGCGCATCAGCTCCAGGGAAAAGAATTGTCGTACAACAATATTATGGACAGCGATGCCGCGTGGCAGATGGTTTCTGCTTTTGAATTGCCGGCTACGATCATTGTCAAGCATGCCAACCCATGCGGTGTAGCCACCTCCGGCGGTGATATCGCCCAAGCCTTCAGGAAGGCCATGGAAACGGACCCAGTTTCCGCCTTCGGGGGCATCGTGGCTGTAAACCGGCCCATAGACAAGAAAGCTGCCGAAGATATGGTCAAGATTTTCCTTGAAGTCATTATTGCACCAGGGTTTGACGAGGATGCGAGGGCTATATTCGGTGCAAAAAAGAACGTAAGGCTCCTGGAAATTCCTCTGACGGGACCTCGTCCTGCCGGCTATGATTTTCGGAGGGTCGTAGGAGGCCTTCTCATTCAGGAAAGGGATACGGATGATTTTGATATCAGGAAAGTGCATGTTGTTACAAAGAGGCCTCCCTCGGGTGAGGAATATCAGGCTTTGGACTTCGCCTGGAGGGTTGTGAAATACGTCAAATCGAACGCTATTGTCTACGCCACAAAGGACCAATTGGTTGGTGTGGGCGCGGGACAGATGAGCCGCGTGGACTCCGTAAAGATTGCCACCATGAAAGCCAAGCTGCCGACAAAGGGCTGTGTATTGGCTTCCGATGCCTTCTTTCCATTCAGGGACGGCGTCGATATGGCAGCAGAGGCAGGCATCACCGCCATAATCCAACCCGGCGGCTCCGTCAGAGATGCGGAAGTTATCAAGGCGGCCGACGAGCATGACATGGCTATGGTTTTCACGGATATGAGGCACTTCCGACACTGACAGAGGCTGTCCGGAGTTTTGCATCTGAGTTTTTATCTCTTATTTTGTGACCTGTAGGTTTTGTATCTGCTTGGGATTTGTGTATTGTCATTTTGGCGACATCACAAGATGGAGGACTAATTGATATGAAAGAGAAGAAGGCGCCCATAGTCAGCGTAGTTATGGGAAGCGATTCCGACCTTCCGGTTATGGGAGAGACGATCAGGCTCTTAAAGGATTTCGCAGTTCCTCACGAGGTTTTCTTGACTTCCGCCCACCGGTCGCCGGAAAGGACATCCTCATTTGCCAAGAAGGCATCTCAAAGAGGCATCAGGGTTATCGTCGTGGGCGCCGGAGCGGCGGCGCATCTCGCCGGCGTTATTGCCTCCCAGTCCATCCTCCCGGTCATCGGCGTGCCGATTGATGCAACACCGCTCGGTGGAATGGATGCATTGCTCTCCACAGCGCAGATGCCCGGAGGCATACCTGTTGCTGCCATGTCCATCGGCAAGGCGGGCGCAAAAAATGCAGCCCTGCTCGCTGTCAGAATCCTGGCCCTCGAAGATGAGAGCCTGAAAACAAAACTGGATGCCTTCATAGAACGTATGGCCAAAGATCTGGAGAAGAAGCAGGAAAGCCTGATATGCGACAAGTCCTGAAAATCGATCGCCAGAGGCCTGATGAATCCGTGATTGCAGAAGCATCATCGATTCTCGGGGCAGGCGGAGTCGTGGCCTATCCTACGGAGACCTTCTACGGGCTCGGCGCAGACGGACAAATCGAAGATGCAATCAAAAGGATATTCGTGATCAAGGGAAGGAGCTTTAAGAATCCCATCTCTGTAATCATTGGCAACGCCAAAGATGTGAGAGGTCTTGTGGAAGAAATGCCGCAGTTCGCGCTCTATCTTATGGAACAATTCTGGCCGGGGGCCTTGACCATCATATTCAAAGCCTCGCCGGACGTATCGGCACTTCTTACGGCTGGAACGGGAAAGATCGGCATCCGCCTCTCCAGCCACCCCGTAGCAACCGCTCTGGCTAATGAACTCGGTCACCCGATAACGGCAACAAGCGCGAATCTTTCCGGTAAACTTGAGTGTACGTCGGCCGATGAAGTCATTCAAGGCATTGGAAGTCAAATAGACGCGGTCATGGACGGCGGGAAAACCCCCGGCGGATCAGGATCTACAATCATAGATGTAACCACTGACCCTCCGGTGATCGTGCGAGAGGGGATCATTCCGAAGAATAAATTAGCCTATTCCGCATTTTCATAGTCCTGTAGAACAAACTGCCAGATTCTCTTACCATCTATGATGATCGGCCGCGTACACCGATCAAGATCACGCCGCAATAATAAAGATGAAATGGGCAGGAAATAAGGCAAGCGATCGTCTGAAAAAAATTGCGAAATGCACTTCGTAATAGCGTCACGGCAGCAGGCGCTCTGCGCCTACAGGCGTGGCAAATGCTTTCACAACGCCTGCCGGTTCACGCGTAAATACTATCATGAAGGGGATCCGGCCCTGGGGCACAATCCGGTCATTGGACACGTCACTCCCCTGAGGATTGGACAGCTCCTTCTGGATTTGATCCTCAGTCATAGTCGCCAGTTCATCCGCGTTCAGTAGATTGCCGCAATACGATACCCTGACTCCGAGTACAACAGTGTAGGCATCGGTAACCTCTCCCTTAACCTTGATCCTTGTCATTGGATATGGCGAACGGTTGATTGCAGTACCCTCTAAAACGCGAATTGTCCCCATGGTCAAGTTATTAACGAGTCGCTGTCTCACATCTGCAATATCGACCTGCGCGGGACCAACTTCCTCACTTTTCTTAGACATGCTGAATATTCTTTCAAAGGACGTCTGCCAATCTGTCTCAGCGAAGAAGGCAAAATAAACACCCCCCGTAAGGAGCACTATTAATAAATAGACCACTTGTCTTCCATGGGACGCTACCGGTTTCATCCCGCCCTTTTCTTTAGTGATCTTATTCCGGCCCGGTCTATTATCCTGCGCATTTTCCGTCTCGACAGACCTATACTTGCCGATGTCTCCAACTTCCTTTTCAATATCCCCGACGGTCACAGTTTCCGGCTGATTCATATCTTCCTTCTGATCCAACATAATCTGCCCTTGTGTTGCTCTCTTGTAATCAGATGCAGGTTCTTTCATATCTTCTGCACCCATGCCTTTTTCCCTATCGCTCAAAGATACCTTTCCTGCCTCTTTCGGATTATCCAGAAAGAAGACATTCTTGCATTGGTTACATCTGACCCATATACCCTCCCCTTCGATCAGTGTCTCATCAAACTTGAATTTCGTTTGACAATTCTTGCATTGAGCGACCATATGCCCTCCAATTAATCGGAAAGATTACTCCCTTAAGCAATCCCATCTTGAAGAATGGTTTGTTCATCAACTTTCCCCGATGACACATACATCCGGTAAGAAGCGATACATTTCATTGAAATCAAGACCATATCCCACGACAAAACGGTCCGGAATGTCGAAACCGACATACTCCGCTTCAAACGGCACCTTTCTTCTGTCCTTTTTGTCGAGGAACACGCAGATTTTTAAAGATCGCGGATCTCTTTTCCTGAGCCTCTCGACCAGAGAAGAGAGGGTCAGGCCGGTATCCAAGATATCTTCTACAACGAGGACGTCCCTTCCCTGTATCGATGTTTCGATATCTTTAGAGATCGTGATATTCCCCGTGCTCACGGTGCCTGCACCATAACTCGCCAGTCGGACAAAATCGACTTGACACGGGATACGCAGATAACGTATCAGATCCGCCATAAATACAAACGCACCCTTGAGAATGCCGATAAGGATCAGCTCTTTCCCTTCGTAATCGCGGGAGATGACATCAGCTAATTCCCGAACCCTCTTGTCAATATCCGCCTTGGCAATAAGAATCTCTTTCTTCACTTCGCTCATACGATACCCCTATGCCAGCCAGTACAGGATAAAGAATCTGTTGCAAATGCCAATTGCTCATGAGCGGCAATCATAATTACTGCAAATAGGCGCAAGCAAATTCAACAATGTTTGCTTCGATCAACTTCTCCCCTTCCTTTAATTCCTGCATATTCTGAAACTCTGAAGAAAGACTGAGAAATATACTGTTGAATGGGGATCCCTCGCATCCAAGGGCATTGTAGTCGATGCGGTTGATCATATATTCTGAGCCGTCGAAATAATACTTGCCGAAACGATTGGTGGCAGACGACCTGAAAGGCCAGGAAATTTTGAAGGAAAAAAATTTAAGGATGACCTCACTAAGATTACTCTCTTTCAATCTGGCGGGTGACGGCGTTTCACATACCCTCTCGCTGATCAGGCGAAAATATGATTTGACGAGATCGATATCGGTGACACATAGGCCGTAAAGGTACCAGTCGTTCGCAATATCTGTCAGGGCGGCCTTCTCTTCTCTCGATAGATAATGATAGCTTGGGCAGAGATGCCCTTCACATAACTCCCTGCCATAAAAGGAGACCTCCCTCATATCCGAGCCGCCGTTCTGGCAGGGATGGAGGAGGCACCCTACTTTTTTCTCCGCTTCATCGAGGAAACCCAGGTACTCACAGCAGTAGATAACCTCGTATATTTTCCTCGCGTCTTCCGACATTTTAACTTTCCGGGAAAAGTCCAGCAAGTCTTCGCTGCATCTGAACGTTTCCCGGAAATAGTTCGTCCTTTCTCGTAATCGTCTCGACAGAGAATCTTTGGTGCTGTCAGCATAATTATAGAGTCCGCAACAGGCGCCGCAGGATTTGTTTGCATCCGGCTGACAAAGGTGGATGAGTGTATCATTTTTCATTCGCTGATAACCGCTTTGGAACCGTGGTTAATATCCCGGATCGCCATGAAGCCGAGGGATCCCGGCGAAAACGATCCTCCCTCTTAAACCTGAGATCAGGAGGCAGATTTTTGCCCCTATATATGAGGAATATATTTGCAGGTCAAGTATAAAGATGATAAAAAATCCCACATGGTACTGATAGAAGAAATACCCATGCCAAATAGTCTAACGGTCGAAGTCTGGGATAAATCCATTTCTATTGCGGCCGATACGACAAAGGTCGCACTCTCAATCAGGATTCGGATTAAACTTCAGCCATCTTATTTTGCTAAACCCGATCACTATGAGCGGGTGAGAAAAATTATGGGCCCGGAATTTTTCTTCGAATACGAGAAAGTGCGGGCCTTCGTAAGGGATAGAGAGAAAAATGCCATTTTCCAAGAGTTGCTGGCTGCGTTCAAGAAAAACTCTCTGCCATATCTTTCCCGACCCTCATTTCCTGCAAGCTTCGCTCTTTCCAAATACCGGGATATCGAGAAAAACAGCTACAAATACAGTTCCTTCCTCAGGAATAGCTCGTCCTGACGGCCAGTTGGAAAAAGCCCGGCTGCAGCCAAAACATTATTTGAGGAGAAGACTCGACTCTATGGTTTTGTAATAACTTGCAACCTCAATTAAAAAAGATAACGGCCTCGCCCAATAAATTATGTTGACAAATGGTAATTTTCTTCGATAAAGTGCGTTCCAAATTCCCTAATGAAGGTTTGATTGTATGTATGCGGTAATAAAAACAGGCGGAAAGCAGCATAAAGTCTCAAAGGGAGATGAAATTTCTATCGAAAAAATAGATGGCTCTAAAGGGGAAACCGTTGTCTTTGATGAAGTGCTGATGGTCTCCAGTGGCGAAGATGTTAAAGTGGGTACGCCATTCCTCAAGGGTGCACGGGTAGAGGGCGAGATTATCGATCAGACGAAGGCAGGCAAGATAAATGTCTTTAAAATGAAAAGAAGAAAGGGTTTCAAGAAAAAAACAGGGCATCGCCAGAAATTGACAAGAATGAAAATTAAGGAAATTTCCATTTAGCGGGGGTATCATGGCACATAAGAAAGGACAGGGAAGTTCCCGGAACGGCAGGGACAGCAATGCCCAGAGGCGTGGTATTAAGGCGTTTGGCGGGCAGAAGATTAACGCCGGTACCATTATCGTCCGTCAGGTCGGGACAAAAATCCATCCGGGCAATAACGTCGCTCTGGGCAAGGACTACACAATCTTTTCCAAGATTGACGGCATTGTGATGTATGAAAGGCTGGACAAGAAAAGAAAAAAAGTAAGCGTTTATGCTTCATAGCCAGCTTTAAAATAAAGAGGAGGCTTTTAGGAAAATGGACGAGCGTGAAACCGGCGTTGTTAAATGGTTTAACGACAAGAAGGGGTATGGCTTTATCTCTCGGGAATCGGGAGAGGATGTTTTTGTTCACTACACATCAATTGACGGGGAGGGTTTTCGCAGTTTGGCGGAAGGAGAACGTGTGGAGTTCACGGTAAAACAAGATCAAAAGGGGCAGGCAGCTGTGAATGTCCGCAAATTATAAGACGGACTCTACGGGCCATGAGTGAAAATGGCCGGGAATTTTATTTAAAGCATGTAAATTCCTTTGAGGCACTTGTTCAAGTGCCTCTTTTTTTTAAAAGAACATCCCTAATGAAATTCATTGACGAAGCAAAAATCTATGTGAAGGCGGGCGATGGAGGTCGAGGTTGTGTTAGTTTCCGGCGGGAAAAGTTCGTTCCCCGGGGCGGACCCGACGGCGGAAACGGCGGCAAAGGCGGCGATATAATAGTACGCGCGAGAGGGAGCCACAGGACGCTGCTTGACTTAAAGTACCAACAACACCACAGGGCGAAACACGGCGGGCACGGAAAAGGTGCTGACAGAACGGGCCGTAATTCTCCCGACGTAGAAATAATTGTTCCCGTAGGTACATTGATTAAAGATTCGGAAACGGGAGAAATCATAGCAGATCTGGCCGCTGATGGAGAGACCTCGATCGTGGCAAAGGGGGGTGCAGGCGGCAAGGGAAACGCATGGTTTGCCACATCAACAAATCAGGCGCCACGTCATGCCCAAGGCGGCATAAAGGGTGAAGAACGCTGGATAACTCTGGAACTGAAGCTTCTGGCCGATGTAGGCATCATTGGGCTACCCAATGTTGGAAAATCGACATTCATTTCCAAGGTGTCTGCGGCAAAGCCTAAAGTCGCCGATTATCCTTTCACTACGCTGGTGCCCCATTTGGGTGTCGTAAAGTATGGAAACTTGGAAACCTTCGTGATAGCCGACATCCCCGGTCTAATCAAAGGCGCCCACGCGGGAATGGGAATGGGGACCAGGTTTCTCCGTCACATCGAGAGGACCTCTGTCCTTCTGCACATACTCGACATATCCCATGAATCCCACAGTGATGCCTGGCAGGATTTTGAGACCGTAAACCGCGAACTCAGTCTTTTCAGCCCGTCTCTCCGAGAAAAGCCGCAGGTTACTGCCATAAATAAAATCGATCTTCCCATAACTCGGGATAGGTTCAAAAAAGAATTTGACATATTTAAGAGAAACGGCATAAAGGTATTAGCATTTTCCGCTATAACCGGGGAAGGCATTGATAGTGTGATTAATGAAATTACAAGAAAACTGCATAATGCTGAGGTAACCTAAGGAGCTATGAACCGGAAAGAAGCCCTCGCCAACGTTAAGCGTGTACTCATCAAAATCGGCAGCGCCGTATTAACGGGCGAGGACGGACTTGATCTCCAGATTATCGAGCAACTCGTTGACGAGATGGCGCAACTCAGGAAAGCGGGGCACCAGATCGTAATTGTAACCTCAGGCGCCATTGCATCCGGCAAGCACAGAATGGGCATAACAGGCAAGCTTAAGAGCATGCCGCAGAAACAGGCCGCCGCCGCTATCGGACAGAGTCGGCTCATGCGGGTCTATTCCAATTCCTTCGGAAAATACGGCATTTTCGTAGCCCAGATACTCCTCACTATGAGTGACCTGACGGACAGGAAGAGATACTTGAATATCCGCAATACACTATCCACTCTCATCGACTGGGAAGTCGTCCCCATTATCAACGAGAACGATTCGGTCGCCGTTGACGAAATAAAATTCGGGGATAATGATCATCTCGCAGCTATGATGACGAATATTATGGATGCCCAGCTTCTCATCAATCTGACCAGTACGGACGGCCTGTACGACCAGAACCCTGCAGTATCTACTAAAGCAAAACTTATCTCACTGGTAAAAGAGTTCACGGAGGAGATAGAATCGGCGGCAACAGATGATACGACATCTGTCGGATTAGGCGGCATGAAGAGCAAGGTAATCGCCGCAAAGGCAGTAACCTCTTCCGGACTTCCATGTATAATAGCCCCGGGCAAGAGGAAGGGCGTACTGCATGATATATTTGCCGGCAAAGACATAGGAACGCTTTTCTTGCCCACGAGCGACCGCCTGCGCAGCAGGAAGCATTGGATAGCGTTTACGCTTAAGTCACGCGGTAAACTGATTCTTGATGACGGTGCAAGGGATGCCCTGATTAAGGAGGGAAAAAGCCTGCTGCCCTCGGGTGTTGCCAATATAGAAGGCGATTTCTCCGTAGGTGACCCGGTCACCTGCGTCGACATGAGAGGAGAAACTCTGGCAAAGGGGCTTGTTAATTACAGCTCCTCAGAAGTTAGAAAAATCATGGGACTGAAAACAACCAAGATCGAACAGGTCTTAGGTTACAAAGATTACGACGAGATTATCCACCGTGATAACCTCGTTATAACAAGAGAAACCCGAAAGCCGCAAACTCACATCTGATATCGTCACAGTCATCAGCAGAGAAATTTAGTTGGGACCCGCCCCTTTGCATCAAATGTGATACCCTCCATAATGAGGAGGTCTTTTTTCATCTTCAAACCGCCCCCGAAACCACCCAGAGAACCGTCTGAACGAATCACGCGGTGACAAGGGATAATCAGGGGATAAGGATTCATTGCGAGGACATTTCCCACGGCTCTTGCACCTCTTGAAGCCCTGCTTTTCTCTGCAACCCGCCCATAAGCGCTGACCCTTCCCCGTGGAATCCGCATCACCTGACAGAGCACCCTTTTCTGAAATTCTCCGCATACCGACATATCCAAAATTTTTTCAGAAAACGTAACATCCCGACCTGCTGCCAAACCCTGGATGCTTCTCCCCACCTGCTCCGCCGTTCTGTGAGACCCCCTGACCGCTCCCGGAAAAGAGCGCCGGATCAGGTCATCAATCCCCTCATCGTAAGCGGGAAGAAAGATTCTCACGACGGTTACGCCGCCGTCTTTGCGTCTCCAGACGATTCCCAGGTCGCCAAGTATTGTAGCCGTTGAAGTATAATATACTGATTCCATCATTCTCAATAAGTCCCCTTATTCGATATGTTCCATCAATATTTTCACGCCTATTCCTATCAGTAAGAGACCGCCAAATATTTCCACTCTTTTGCCGAAAATTACCCCCAGTTTCTCTCCGAATAACATGCCGCAGGCAGTCATGACGAAAGCAACTATGCCGATAATAATGCTGGGATAGAATACAGGTAACTGCAGAAAAGCGAAGCTGAAACCGACGGCAAGGGCATCGATGCTCGTAGCCACGGAGAGTATTGTGACGGTCAGCCCTTTTGTCGGGTCTGTAGTGTGGACCTTTGTTTCCCCGGTAAATGGCTCAATGATCATTTTTCCGCCCACAAGAGCAAGAAGTCCAAAAGCGATCCAGTGATCGTATCCTGCAATGATATTTGCCGCCGATACCCCGGCAAACCATCCCGCCATAGGCATAAAGAACTGGAACAGTCCGAAGCAAGAGGAAAGCCGAAAGACTGCCCCCCATGATACCGCCCTGAGGCTTGCTCCCACACCGACAGCCACGGAGAAGGCATCCATTCCCAAGCCCACGGCAATAATCAAAATAGACAGGCAGCTCATAAATCACCTGCTCCCCCCTGCCCCCTTAAGAAAGGCATGGATCTTTGCGGCAGTCTTTCTGCCGATGCCTTGAACCCCTTGCAGTTCTTGAATAGACGCATCTCTGATTGTGCCGACATCACCGAAAAGTGTAAGCAACGCCTTTTTCTTCGCTGTGCCGATGCCCGTAATTTCATCCAACAGAGAGTGGAAATCCTCCTTCCGCTTCAAATGCCGGTGATAGGCAACGGCAAACCTGTGCGCTTCATCTCTCACCCTCTGGAGCAAGAAAAGCGCTTCAGGCCATTTTGAAACGTACACAGGATCCTTCTTTCCTATGATGTAAACGCGGTCCTCACTTCTATCGGTATGCCTCTGCCTGAGATCCTTGGCCAGAGCGACAACATCAACGCCTTCTATATGCAAATCTTTCAGCGCAGCGGCAGCTACGCCCAATTGTCCTTTTCCTCCATCCACAAGGATAAGATCCGGAAGATTGTCTTTTCCCCGATACCTCCTATTCAGGACTTCATACATCATGGCATAATCATCTGCCCCATGAACGGTCTTGATCCTGAAGCGCCTGTACCCTGGCTTCCATGCTTTTCCATCAACGAACGTGACCATTGACCCCACGGCGTACTTGCCGCCAATATTGGAAATGTCGAAGCATTCTAGGCGGTACGGTATATTTTTCAACATGATCTCTCTGGCAAGCAAACTGAGTATTTCCTTCATAGGGGTTCTATGTTTTTCCATTTCGAATATGCTTCTGGCATTGTTTGCCGCTATCTTGAGCAGTTCCATCCCGTGGCCTCTTTTCGGCGCCGCTACTGATACCTTCTTCCCCTTCTTTTCCGAGAGCCATGCCGCCGTAACTGCGCGATCTTCGATATCAAGCGGAATGATCATTTCGTCGGGGATATAAGCGCCACCGTCATAGTATTGTTTCAAAAGAGACGATAGTATTTCAGAAGAAGCGCTTCCAATCCTAAATAGGGGAAATTGCTTTTTCCCGATAATCTTCCCTTTTCTTACATACAGTATGCATATTTGTGTCAGGTTGCCTTTGCGATGCATACCAAATACATCGCGATCCATTAAGAATCTGGAGACTACCGTCTGTTTCTCCAGGGTTTCTTCGATGGCGGCAATCGTGTCTCTCATGACCGCCGCCTCTTCAAAGCGCAAGTGTTCAGAGGCAGTGTCCATGCGTACACTAAGATCGGCCATTAGCTTTTTTTCGCGCCCTTCCATAAAGGCTATGCTGTCATTTACCAATCCCTCATAAGATGTTCTATCGATGAGTCCGGCACAGGGGGCGAGACATCTCTTGATCTGGTATTCAATACAGGGTCTTTTTCTGGATATCACTTCCCGGTCTGTGCATGTCCGGAGACGGAATGTGGACTGGATAAAGCGGAGCGTCTCTTTTGCCGCAGCACTCGATGGGTACGGTCCGAAATATCGAGCTCCATCTTTTCTCGGGCGTCTGACTAATTGGAAGCGCGGGAACGCGGTGGCCGGATCTACCCTTATATTGAAGTAGGTCTTGTCATCCCTGAAATTAACGTTATAGCGAGGCCTGTGCTCCTTGATCAGGTTGTTCTCGAGAATGAGGGCCTCCTTTTCCGTATCGGTTAATATAAATTCCACATCACGGAGCTTCGCGATAAGGAAGGAAACCATGGACCGACCGTCCGTCCTGCTGAAATAGTTTCTGATGCGGTTCTTCAGATGGCCGGCCTTACCCACATAGATGACATTGCCATCCTTGTCTTTCATGAGGTAGACGCCCGGCGATGCGGGTGCATTCTTTAACCTGGCAATTAATTGATCAGTCATTTAATTTCGCCACATCAATAGTTACAGGATGTCTTCCCAAAACTTATGTTCTGAGTGCGTGCTTCGCATAATTGCTTTCCTTGCATGTCCAGAATGATGAAATGCAGAGGAAGTCTCCATATCGACAGCAGTCAATACAACAGATACCGGCATCTCACTTGAGTTCAGCATGGACATAGCTAAGGATGGGAGTTGTGGAAAAATGTTCTCTGCGCAGGTCACCGCGTCGCACCGGTGACATGCCCTCTCTTAAGAGGCAGGTCATATGGTATTTCATCGGCATAATAAATGTCATCGCGGAATTGCAACACCCCGTCACGATCCACCCACACAGTCCCGTAGAAAATATGGACGTTGACAGGTTCGGGAAGCATCACGACCTGTCGTTTCCCTTTCTTGATTTCCGCCAATATCTTCTTTCGTATCCATGTTTCCTTGTTTCTCAGGAGATAGGTTGCCAGTTCAACAGGCTTCTCCACGCGTATGCAACCGTGACTGAGATCCCTACGGGTCCTCCCAAAAAGGTGACGCGCAGGTGTATCATGGAGGTATATTTCGCACTCATTGGGGAAAATGAATTTTATCCTCCCTAAGGGATTTAATGGGCCGGGCTCCTGACGGAATTTATAGCCGAGGTTACTCGCCCCGACACGGGACCAGTTTATCAGCCTCGGATCCATTTCCTTTGCATTGTCCTTCCAATCCTTAAATACTTTCATGTTTTTTTGCGCTAGGTAACCCGGGTCTTTCTTTACTTGAGGCAATATCTCCTTGGCCGCGATACTGTCCGGTACCCTCCAGAACGGGTTCAACTCCAGGTACGTCATCTTTGCGCTCAGGACACAGCTCCGCTGCTCATCTTTCCCCGCTATGATACGCATCACCATTACAGGCCGTTCATCTTCCATTACCTCCAAAGAGAAATCAGCGATATTTACGAAAATATAATTCCGCCCCATATCATCAGAAAGCCAGCGCAGGCGATCCATATTCAGGGCTATCTGGCGTATCCGTGTTTCCACAGGGACGTTTATTTCTTTCAATGTTGATTTGCCGACTCTCCCGTCATCCTTCAGACCATGTCTTCTTTGAAACTTTCGTACCGCTGACTCCAGATCGTGGTCAAAGATATTGGGTTTTTCCTGCACCGTCGAAGCGAGGTCGCCCGAGATAATAAGCCTCTGCCTCAGTATGGCCACCCTCTTGCCTCGCGATCCCATTTTCAACTTGGGTCCCCCGGGGACTTGCGGCCATCCCCCGCTTTCGGCAATAGGCTGATACTTGATCAATTTTTCTTTCAACCCGGCGTATCTCGTATAAGGGGGCGCCAAATCCGCGAGAGTCTTCTGCATGTCTTTCGATTCAAGTGCATCATTAAGGACTGCCACCAGATCAGCAGATCTCTCGTTCACAACCCAATCAGGGTAAACATTTTTGTGATCTACACGTCCATCAACCATGTGAGACGCATAAAGGAAAAAAGCTTGCGTCAATATCAGATCAAGACCGGCAAGTTTTGCCACATCATATGGTTCCAATCCAATTTGACTTGCATATAAATCGGACAGCGCTTCTTCAATTTTATTGAGATGATAATCTTCGGGATTTAATCCTTCACTGCAAGCAGAGCGGATGACTTCAAGGAAATCCTCCACATCCGGAGAGGGACCATAATCATCGCTCCAGGCGGGCCGAAATCCACGCTCCTCATAGAATTGAAAGAGCAGCGGTGAAAGGGACGGTAACCCCTCAGAAGGTGCGATTTTCGATGGCTGTTCTGCCCCCCCGATTCTATCGCCAATTCGAGTGCGCACCTGGTCCGTCAGGGTCTCAGCATGCGAGATATCTGATAGTGCAACGAGCGTAAGTACAGTCAGCAATGCGATTATGGAGATCGTCTTTTTCATAAACACAAAATCAAACCTCTTCTCCCATTTCTAGTAATATGCTCGTCAGTTCCTTAATCTTATCGCGGAGCCCCGCGGCCTTCTCGAATTCAAGATTCCTTGCTGCATCTTTCATTTCCTCTTTCAATTTCCTGATCATGATGGGCAGCTCTTCTTCAGAGGCAAAGACTTCGCTTTCTTTCAATGCAACAGGCACGGTAATATAATCCGCTTCATAGATGGAAGCAAGTATATCATTGATGCCTTTCTTGATGGACTCGGGAGTGATGTTGTTTTCTTCGTTATAGCGTATCTGGATTTTCCTGCGCCTTTTCGTTTCATTAAGACAAGCTTTGATCGATTCGGTAATATTATCGGCATACATTATCACCTGTCCCGATAAATTTCTCGCCGCCCTTCCGCTCGTCTGCATCAGGGAACGCTCGGAGCGAAGAAACCCCTCCTTGTCGGCATCGAGAATAGCGACCAGAGATACCTCCGGTATATCAAGGCCCTCCCTGAGTAGATTAACCCCGACCAGGACATCAAATTCCCCCAGACGCAGGTCCCGGATGATACTTACCCGCTCGAGGGTGTGAATATCTGAATGAAGATACTTCACCTTGACTCCCAAAGTCTGGTAGTAGGCCGCGAGATCTTCCGCCATCCTCTTGGTAAGCGTGGTCACCAAGACGCGCTCACCTTTTCTCACCCTTTCACGGATCTCGGAAAGGAGATCATCCACCTGATGGCTCACGGGCTTCACAATTATTTCCGGATCGGCGAGCCCCGTGGGCCTTATGATTTGCTCAACAATCCGTCCCCTCGCCTTCTTGAGTTCATACAGAGCAGGCGTCGCCGATACATATATCCTTTGATTCCCAAAGCCCTCGTATTCTGCAAACATCAACGGCCGGTTATCCAGGGCGGAAGGAAGGCGGAAGCCGTAATTGACGAGGGTCTCCTTGCGTGCTCTATCACCCCGGTACATCCCGGTCAGCTGCGGTATGGTGGCATGACTCTCATCAATAATGACAAGCGCATTTTCCGGCAGATACTCCATGAGTGTGGGAGGCGGTTCTCCCTGCCTTCTGCCCGTGAGATGACGGGAATAATTTTCGATGCCCTGGCAGTAACCCATCTCCTCCATCATCTCGATATCAAACTTTGTGCGCTGTTCAAGCCTCTGCGCCTCAAGGAGTTTATTCTGCGCATGGAGTTCCCAGAGCCTCTCCTCGAGTTCTTGCCTGATTACGGCTATGGCCCTTTTCATATTGTCCCTCGTTGTCACGTAGTGACTGCCAGGATAGACGGACATCTTCTCCACGGAATTTAGTTTTCTTCCCCGGAGGGGATCTACAATGGAAATGGACTCGATAACATCTCCAAAGAACTCGACCCGGATCGCCTTTTCTTCCTCATACGGCGGAAATATTTCTACCACATCCCCTCGCGCCCGGAAGGTTCCGCGATGAAAGTCGATGTCATTGCGCTCATACTGAATCTCAACCAGTCTTCTTAGCATCTCATCCCGAAGAATTTCCATTCCCTCTTGCAGGGGGAGCAGCATGCCATGATAGGCTTCCGGAGACCCGAGCCCGTAAATGCAGGAAACGCTGGCAACAATGATGACATCGCTTCGTTCCAAAAGGGAATGGGTCGCAGAATGTCGCAGCTTGTCGATTTCCTCATTGATTGACGTATCTTTTTCAATATACGTGTCTGTGCTCGGTATATAGGCTTCGGGCTGATAGTAGTCGTAGTAGCTCACAAAGTATTCCACGGCATTATCAGGAAACAAGGTCTTGAATTCACCGTAGAGCTGGGCCGCCAGTGTTTTATTGTGTACGATCACCAGGGCAGGCCTCTGAACCGCATGAATGACATTAGCGATGGTAAATGTTTTGCCCGAACCCGTAACTCCGAGAAGCACCTGATGTTGAGCCCCTTTGTCAACACTTTCGACAAGCTTCGAGATTGCCTTTACCTGGTCACCCTTGGGCTCAAATTCGGTAACGATCCGGAACTGATTCACTAAACCACCTCTTCCTCGATGCATTTCTGCAAGAAATTGCCTGGTCATAATAGGCAGACTTTCTCCCTTCCTGCAACAGAGAAATGACCGCTTTCATCCATGCTTTACTGTCGGAAGATCTAGATGATCCCTGATGCGGGAAAGGCAGTAATTCCATAATTGAAGCCGCGGAATTGCTGACACATGGACTGTGCGCATGAGCATTAACGGCGAAGCTTAAGATAGATAAAGACGAATTAGCGAAGATGAGAATGTCCTCGATTAACGCAAGAAGGCCCTCGAAAAAACCGCCGGTGACGGGAAGATCGCTGCCTTCCTATGAGTGTCCTCCATGCTTGTGGCTTGATTTAATGCGGCAATTTTTTGCCATCCCTCATCAAAGAAATGGGATTTCTTTTCCATGTGTCGCGGCAGCCAATGATATCTATCTAAAATTATTTGCAATTATTTTGCATTATCGGTGGCATGTTTCGTGCTTGCCTTCCTGATAAGCGGAGATCACGATTACTTGTGATAACCGGCATGACAAGATAGTTTGATTCTTAGAAAAGGATGGGGGAGAATTTGACTATGGAATTTGAGAGGTACGATATAGAAGTTCCCGCCAGAATTGAGTTTATATCAGCAAATGAGGCGCGGAGTTTTTTTCTTCGGACTGCAAGTATTTCCGCAAAAGAAGTATTTTTCCATACGGATGAACCTCTTCCCGAGAATTTGCAGGTAAGCCTGGATCTCGTTCTCAATTTTACAAGACCGGGGAAATCCGGCAGAACGATTCTCATAAATGTTACGGGAACGGTTGCAAAATCCGATCTGTCTGGCATGACTATTACTTTAAATGAAGATTACCATATAACAAAGCTGCGGGCACCAGCTGCATTTGAAAGCACCCCCTTGGTTGCCGAAAGGGTGTATTGATTTTCGGCTCGGAGAACCGCGCTGGATGAGTTCTATCATCTGTTATACATGAAGATGCCGGCTCGGCTTTAAGATATGACATCAACGTTGAGGTGGCGCGATGGGAAATAGGATTCTTGTTGTAGACGATAATCACGATATTGTTACTATCGTGGAATCTTGGCTCAAGGCAAATGATTATGAGGTGTATACGGCGTATTCCGGAGAGTAAGGCCTAGAAAAGTCTAGATTATTGAAACCTGACGCTGTCATACTGGATATAGTGATGCCCGATATAGACGGGTCCAGCGTTGCGGCAGAAATGAAAGAAGACCCGGGCACCCATCAGATCCCCATCATTTTCCTTACAGGCGCCGTTAAGTCAAGTGAGATCCCCAAGAATAATATTGTCGGTGGACAATATTTCCTCGCCAAGCCGTTCAAAGGCATTGATCTGCTCAAGATGCTGCGTCTGGTAATTTTCGGTAGTATGAAATACGAAAACAACTTCACGTAACCAAAAGGGCAACGGGTTTTATCCCTTTCCCCTTTTGCACACGGTTTGACCGATAAACTCATCTGCGCCAGTTGTAACGCTTGGGGTATGCTCTCTCTTTGTACCCAGCTCTTCGCAAACATTTGTTTAATATTGCATGGCCTTAGCGTCAGACGCCTGGACCCGTGCTTACAAAATGTAGTCACCATGCAAGCATATTCGCAAGCGCCCTTGTTGTGCTTCATTCAGTTAGTCGGGTAATATTGGAGAAGGCGCCCGTGGACTGATCGCCGCCCACATGTTTCGGTACGGCCGACAAGCGACCTCTCCTAAGAGGGAGGAGGTTCATCCTTCGCAGGCTCTTTCGTTTCAATATCTTTCTTCGAAGCGGGAAGGTAGATATGAAAAGTTGTTCCAACACCTACCTCAGATTCTACTGTTATCAGACCCTTGTGGTTCTTGACGATGGAATAAGATATGGCAAGCCCGAGTCCCGTCCCCTTTTGAGACCCCATTTCTTTTGTCGTGAAGAAGGGATCAAATATTCTTGAGATGTTCTCCCCAGGTATGCCGGTGCCGCAATCAGATAGAGTCACCTTTGCGTATTTCCCTTCGCTTAAGGGAAGCTCGTCCGTCACATCGACATCAGCATTTTCCGCGATAATCGTGATTATGCCCCCGTCAGGCATTGCCTCCGTGGCATTGCTGACCATGCTGTGAATCACCTGTCTTATCTGCCCCTCATCGACATCAACGGGGGTTAAGTCCGGTTCTATGTAAAGCTTGGCAGTCACATTGGAACCGCTGAGAAAGAAAAGCACGGTATTCTTTATAAACTCTCCGATGTACATTGTTCTTTTTACCGGCGCCCCGCCCTGAGCAAAGGTGATCAATTGCTTTGTTATATCGCTTGCACGCATCGACACCTTCTCCGCCGTGTCCAAGAACTTATGAATTTTATCACCAGGGTCAGAGTGCATCTTAGCAAGAGCGATGCTACCCAAAATAGCCTGCAACAAGTTGTTGAAATCGTGAGCTATGCCACCGGCAAGAGTACCCACGGATTCCAATTTTTTTGCTTTGAGAATTTCTTCTTCCATTTTCTTGCGCTCGGTAATGTTCTCTATCAAACCGTCATACCGAAGCAATTGACTATTTTCGCCACGGTAAGGAACCATCGTGTTGCGCACCCAGACAACCACAGCATCATGGCGCACCAACCGGTGCTCAATGGGCAAAACATCATCACCATCCATGATCCTGCTAACCGTATTTTGCACGAGCTTTCGATCCTCAGGGTGTATCATGGAATACCAGAGATTCGGATCATTTTCATAATCTTGCTGATCATAGCCGGTGACGGCCAAGCAACCTGCGCTATGCCTTGTTCTGACAGCCCGTCCTTCTTTTACCTCAACCGAATAGGTATAAGGGGTGACTGCATCTACCATCCGGTGGTATCGTATTTCACTTTCAGATAATATCTCATCTGCCAGTTTGTGTTCAGCCTCCAATCTTTCGAATTCTGCGACCCGCTGGCTCAACTCGAACAATTCGTTGAGAAGCTGATATTTTGTTTTGTTCTCTTTTTTCATGTCCCACTCTCTGGCGTATTATATTGACATTAATGCGAAATATCAATAGCTATCAATCCCGCACATCCAATTTAATCTTGACAAACAAAGCGGGTTATGGTTAATGAAACATCTTAATATTTTTCAGCGGGGTCGAGTGAATGAAAAAGAACCTGACAAACTTCAGCAACACGAAGAGGAAAAGAACCCACGGCTTTCTAGTTAGAATGTCTACGCGGGGAGGGAGATTGGTCCTGAGTCGCAGACGAGCTAAGGGCAGAAAGAGGTTGGCCGTTTAACATCCGAAAAAGCGGTCCATGGAAAGACAATCCTTTGGCAAGCACGTAAGAATTAGCAAGAGAAGAGATTATTTGACCGTCTATGAGCAGGGGATGCGCAGCCATTCGGAACATTTCACGATCCTCGTATGCAAGAATGAAGTGGGCATTAGCAGACTGGGAATAACGGTCAGTAAAAAGGTGGGGAGCTCTGTAGAGAGAAACAGGATTAGACGTCTCGTAAGAGAGTTTTTTAGATTAAACAGATCAAGACTTTCTACTCCACAAGACATCGTGATAATTGCGAGAAGAAATATAACAACATTGGCATATAAAGATGTGTGCACGGAGTTAGAAAGTCACTTAATCAAGAAATCAGATGCATGAGATAACATTTGCGCAGATTCTGGGAAAAATTCTTATTGTAATTGTTCGATTATACCAGATGTGCATTTCTCCTCTTTTTACCCCATGTTGCCGTTTTTACCCATCTTGTTCCGAATATGCCATGGACGCAATCCGGCAATATGGTCCCGTCAGAGGACCGTACATTGCCCTCATGCGGCTGTTTCGGTGTCATCCTCTTCACCCCGGCGGTTACGATCCAGTTAAATAAAACAAGATTAAAGTACGGAGGTATTGAATGGACAAGAAGGCCTTTCTTGCCATAATCCTGTCAGTTGCGGTTATTCTCATATGGCAGGCATTTTTTGTAAAAAAACCGCCCCAGCAACAACCGGCCTCCACTCGGCAGGAGACGGCAGTTAAAGAAAAGCCCGCCGGTAAAGTGGCCGCCCCGGAACAGGTGGCGCCGGTTAAGGGCGGAACCGTTCTTTCAAAGCCGGTCATGGGAACCGAAAAAGATATCCCCGTGGAGACTTCTCTTTATAAGGCCGTTTTCTCCACGAAAGGCGGCAGCCTGAAATCTTACAAACTGAAGAACTACCGTAGCTCTCTCAACAGAGACTCGGAACCTATTGAACTCGTTCACATTATGGACGGCATGCCGAAACCGCTCACGATGACTTTTCCCGAATCAAGTGTCGCCGTACACCCTGAAAGTGTGTTCACATCCGATACAGTGTCCATCGATATGACACAAAGTCCTGAGAGCCGAATACTCACCTTCACGCAGACATTCGCCAATGAGATGAAAGAAGAAAAGATATTCACCTTCTATCCTGATAAATATGCCTTTGATTTGGAAGTGAGAATACATAACGTATCAAGAGCGGCCCTCAGTGAAAGTGCGCTTCTTTCCTGGAATCAGTATGTGGACCCGAAATCAGAATCAGACAGTTACGGGCATGATGGACCCATTTCTTACATTGCCAAAGACGTAGACCGCTACGAAGTCAAAAAAATTGAATCAGGAAAATTAGCCGGCCCTGATATTGCCTGGGCGGGGTTTGAAAGCAAATATTTTCTTGCTGCCATGGTGCCCCAAAACCCGACGCTAACCAGTCTTGCTCTTTCCGTGGATCCCCGGAACATGGTTTCGGTAAACCTGAAAAGCACTCCCACCATTATTCCGCCCGGACAGGTCGCGTCGTTTGGCTACTCGTTATACCTCGGACCCAAGGAGAATGACATTCTCAAAGCTCAGGGAGTTGGGCTCGAGAATGCTATAGATTTCGGCTCATGGATGAAGTGGCTTGCCATGCCCCTCTTGATATCCGTCAAATTTCTCAACAGCTATGTTCACAACTACGGTATCGCCATCATCATCCTGACCATCCTGATAAAGATTATCTTCTGGCCCCTGGGCAATAAAAGCTACAAGTCCATGAAGGAGATGCAGAAACTGCAACCGAAGATAGCCGAACTTCGAGAGAAATACAAAAGTGACAAAGCAAAACTGAGTCAGGAAACAATGGCCTTGTACAAGACGCACAAGGTAAACCCCTTGGGGGGATGTCTACCCATGGTCATTCAAATACCGGTCTTCTTCGGTCTCTACAAGGCCCTTATGTATTCCATTGAACTCCGCCACGCGCCTTTCTGCTGGTGGCTACAGGATCTGTCGGCAAAGGACCCCTACTACATTACGCCCATCATCATGGGCGCGACCATGCTCATTCAGCAAAAAATGTCTCCTTCCATGGGAGATCCTATGCAGCAAAAGATTATGATGTTGATGCCCGTCGTTTTCACATTTCTGTTTGTAAACTTTCCATCGGGTCTGGTTATTTACTGGCTCTTTCAAAACGTCCTGAGCATCGGGCAGCAATACTACATTAATAAGCGCAGATAGTGAGTTGAGGTAGTGACTATGAATTCTATGGAGATCGAAGGAAAGACAATAGACGAGGCCATTGAGAAGGCCTGCAGCGAATTCAACGTTCCGAGAGAAAAACTTCACATAGAGATCATTTCAGACGGTGCGACCGGATTCCTCGGCCTCGGTTCTAAAAAGGCAAAAATAAGAGCGAGTATCATGTCCATTGATATGGCCATAGATGCGCCGACTGCACAATCCCCAAAAGGCGCTCAAAGGAAATCGCCTGTTGTCTCAGATTCGACAGAACCGGCAGGGTCCGAAGTTTCCGCGGAGAGCCCCGCGATGAGGGCAAAAAGAATCCTGGAAGGCATCCTGCAGAGGATGAGCCTCGATTGCCCTTTAACCGTTGAAGAAACTGCTGATACAATTCTGCTGAATATCAAGGGTGATGGCAGCGGTTTACTCATAGGCAAGAGAGGGCAGAACTTAGATGCCATCCAGTACATTGTGAACAAGTCGGTAAGCAAGAATACAAGCAACCGCAAAATGATCATTGTGGATACGGAATCATACAGAAAAAAAAGGGAAGAGTCACTCATTGCCCTGGCAGGAAGGCTGGCAGAAAAAGTAAAGAAATCAAAGAAGGCATTGACTGTCGGACACATGAACGCCCATGACCGCCGCGTCATCCATCTTGCCTTGCAGAATGACGATTCATTGACTACAAAAAGCCGGGGCGAAGGGGAATTCAGAAAAATCGTTATTATGCCTGCCAAGAAGAGTTAGGTTTGGCGGCGTTTCTATATATGCCCGGGGTGTAGTTCTGCTTCTTCAGTCCTTCTCCGCGAGCCCAGGGCAAGCTATGCTGCGCGCCCTTATATATCTCACGCTTTAGGCGAGTCTTAATCTGAGCTTGTCAGAGGACACGCCTTGTGACTTTCGCCCTTACCATCACCCTTTTCTTAACTCAATATTTGGCTTTCGAGAGGTTATCAGACTTGGAAGACACGATAGCGGCCATAGCCACTCCCCCGGGTACGGGAGCGATCGGCATCATACGCGTCAGCGGCCCCAGATCCGGAGAAATCGCCTCCCTCATTTTTAGACCATCAAACAAGACCGACGGCATCAATAGCCATCGACTATATCACGGAGACATTATTTCACCCGACACGGGCAGAGTCATCGACGAAGTTCTTATTTCCTTCATGATGAAACCTCACTCTTATACAGGAGAGGACATACTGGAGATCAATTGCCACGGCAACGCTTTTATTCTTCGGTCCGTGCTTTCAGAAGTCATCAAAGCAGGAGCACGTCTTGCGAAACCGGGTGAATTCACCAAACGTGCCTTTCTCAACAACCGCATCGATCTTTCGCAGGCGGAGGCGGTTGCGGAAACGATCATAGCACAAACTGACAGGGCACTTGACCTCGCCGTCTCCCGGCTCAAGGGTGAGTTGGCCGGCAAAATTGAAACAGTCCGCAGAGCAATCGTCGATATCCTCGCCGTCCTCGAGACATCCATCGATTTTTCGGACGAAGACGTAGAGGTCGGTGCTCCTCTAAGTGCCGCCAAAGATATCGCGGACATCGTCGACGAACTCAGTGGACTTGCTTCGACATACGAAGAGGGGAAAATATACAGGGATGGCATCAATGCCGTAATTGCCGGAAGGCCGAATGTGGGAAAGTCGAGTCTCTTAAACAGGCTCCTTGGTGAAAAAAGGGCAATTGTGACGGCCATGCCGGGAACAACGAGGGATTTCATCGAGGAGACCATCTCCCTCAAAGGGGTGCCTGTGATGCTCACGGATACGGCCGGAATAAGAGAGCCACAGAATATAATCGAAGAAGAAGGCGTCGACCTGGTTTGGGAAAAACTTTCACAGGCTGATGTGGCGATAGTCGTTGTCGATGGCAGCGAACCTTTAACAAGAGAGGACATCGAGATCATCGAGAGGTGCAAGGCAAAGAAATTCTTTATAGTCATCAACAAGGCCGATCTTCCTCACGTCCTTGACGGAAAGGACTTGGCAGGCCTCTATCCCGATGTCATGCCGCCCATCTGGATTTCAGCAAAACACGGCGACGGCATACCGTCACTGAAAGATGCAATTCACAGCCTCGTTCTAAATGGTCCAAACTGTGGCCACACCCTGACCGTCGTCTCCAGCATCCGCCATAAGATGGCCATCGAAAAAGCGAAGGATCTCCTGTCAAAGGCTGGGGACAGCATCCGCCAGGGGCTTTCTCCTGAATTCTCTGCTTTTGATATCCGCCAAGCACTGGAAAGCCTTGGCGAAATAGCAGGAGAAACAGTTACTGAAGAGGTACTGGACAGAATATTCTCTACCTTCTGCATCGGCAAGTGAGTGAGAGAACTGGAAGACAGAGTTCACAAGACATGCAAAACATAATGTACTTTACAAACCATACCCTTTTCAGTATAGTGCTTCGCGGTTCTTATGATCCCACATCGGAGGTAAGGACAAAATGCGCAGAATAACCATAGTTATTGCTTCATTGTTACTGAGCTTCGTCTCCGTGCCAGCGGGCCTGTGTCAGGAAAAGTGCGTAAATAGCCAGGGAGAAGCAGCCATCATCAATAATGATCTCCCTTCAGCGAAAACGGAAGCCATTGCCAGAGCTAAATGGGCAGCCATCGAGCAGACCGTCGGGACCGAAGTCAAGGCACAGAGTTTCGTTCAGAATTTCACGCTTGTCGAAGACGTTATAAAAACGCAGGTCGGAGGGGTTGTCAAGAGTTACAAGGTCCTGGACCAGGCCAGCAAAGAAGACATGGTTACCGTAAAAATCTCGGCCTGTGTTGAGCCTGCTAAGGCAAGGGAAGCCGTTTCCTCCCTAGCACTGAATAACTCCCTTGCCGTATTCATCCCGGCACGGAAACCAGGCAAACGTGGGGACGAATTCGAGGAAACGAATATCCTTTCAGAGACCCTTATCGGAAAACTAACCGATCAAAACTACAAGGTCATCGACGTGGCCCCGACACATGCTTTGGATGCCCTGGAAATTGAAAAGGCGGTGAAAAGCGGCAGTACCCTTGCCGTCAGAAGCCTGATGTATAAATTTCTCTCCAACATCATCATCATCGGCAAAGTGGATTACACCATATCAACCAAAAAGGGGGAGGATATTGGATACGGACTCTCCATGCCATTCAACAATGTTACTGTCAGACTGACCTATCGCATCGTGGCCAAGAATAACAAGACTGGCAGTATGGAGATTCTTACGGCGGATACGGCACAGGGCAAAGGTCTCGCCAATAACGTTGAGGATGCCGCCGCCGAAGGTCTTAAAGACCTCGCAGAAAAATTGACCCCCAAGATACTTGATAAAGTCGCATCCTACGTCCAGGGCAATGTCAAAAAAATTAATATCATGGTCAAAGGTGTCACCGACCTCGATACGAACATGGAAATCAAGAATATTCTGCAGAACATCGTATGGGTAACAGGGGTGGAGGATAAACAGATGGGTGAATTTATAGTCAGCTACCCTGAAAACTCAATCTACCTCGCCAATAGCATCAAACAGAAAGGTAATTTTAACGTCGTAAATTTCTCACCCTATTCCCTGACATTGGATTACCAGAAATAAGGAGGACAAATTCATGTTTGAGAGATTCGCACTACTTCTTCTTGCATCATTCTTTTTCGCTGCCTGCGCATCTGTGCCAAAGATTGATCCCATGGCATATCCTATAGACAAAGGACCGAAAGAGTCGCCGCCTAAAGTATGCAAATCGGCGTATGATTCCATGCTCCCGAAAGTCGCTGTCGTCAATTTTACCAACAACTCGACCTTTGATTATGCCAATGTGGTACAGGCCCATGTTCAGGGCTCCGGCCAAAGAACTGCCGTAGGGGGGGCCGCTGTTGGTGTTGTTCCCGGAGCTGCGGGCGTTGTCTGGGGTACCAAAGAAAAACGACAGTTTCAGAGAGACTCTGAAGTAACACAGAGACAGATAAATGCTAAGCTCTCCGAGAGTGTGGAAGACGGCGTCATGAACGAAATCGTTAACATGGGAGGGGCAAAAGTTTTTACTAGAAAGGAAATGGAAAAAATCATATCGGAACAAAAGTTTCAGCGTTCGGGACTTGTGGATGAATCAACGCTGGTAAGACTTGGAAAATTCGCCGGCGTCAAATACATCATCACAGGTTCCGTCAATAATATAGATCTCACTTACAAGTCCTATGAGTCTGCACGGAGAGGGTCTCAAGATGCAGGCAGGACAGTGGCCAGACGAAGTGAAGACACCGGTACAGCGCTTGCGGGCCTGCTTATAGGTACGGCCACAGCAGCAACTCTGGAGGCAATGGAAGGCTGGAACATCGGCACGGAGATAACCCTGAGGATCCTTGATGTGGAAACAGGTGAAGTTTTATTATCAGATAAGGTCATCGGGAAAGTCAATATCGGCAAAATCCCCTATCCTAACTACGATGCCTTGGTCGGTGGCATTAAAAAGGCGGCATCCAAAGGAATAGAAAATATAATACCAAAATTCTCCAAATGGTTCACAGTCAAAGGTTACATAAGACAATTGCGGACACGTCAGGACGAAAAAGAACGGTATGCAAATATAAACATCGGCGAAAAGGTCGGGCTTAAGCCCGGTTCAAAGATGATTGTTTACACATTCGAAGAAATGGAGGATGAAGATCCTGTGAGTGGAAGCAAGAAGCTAACGTGCAATATTGTGAAATTGCCTGTTGAGCTTACTGTAACAGACCAAATCCAGGCGGAAAGCACGTGGACCACAGTAGAAGGCAAACCGCAAGATTTAAAAAGAGTGAAAGTCGGTCAGTTGGTGGAAAGACAACCCCTGGGCGGACAGGGTTTCATGAAGAAAATGGGATACTGAAAATGGTCTGCGCGTAATAATCGGCAATTAAACGAGATACCAGAGGCAGGGATGGCTTTTGAACAATCCCTGCTTTTTTTTACTTCCCTTCCATGCCCTCGATGAAAGCCATCACATTCTGTCCCAGAACGGAGTGATTATAGCCACCTTCCAGAATGCCAAAACACCCTCCACCATTTTTCTTGCTCGCCTCTCTGACCATATTGCCGATTGCCGTGTAATCAGATGTAGAAAGCAGCCCGCCCCAATCCTGTTCATGATTGTCAAAACCCGCAGATACTCCTATGATATCGACCTTCTCCTCCGAGAGACGGCTCTGCACACTTTTCAGATACTCTGCCGGGTTGGATGCCGTAGGATTGCAGATGGACACATAACCGGTCCCTTCCAGGATATTCACTGTTCCGTCGCCGAAATGAAGATCGATATCCAGCACGAAGGCCTTCTTGATCCGGTTTTCCCGTTTTAACTTTTCGAGGGCAATCGCCATATTGTTAAAATAGCAAAATCCCCATGCGCTATTGGCAGAGGCGTGGTGCCCGGGTGGCCTGATCACGGCAAAACATGGCTCCAGTAAGCCAATCTCGGCGGCCTGTATAGCGCCTCCGGCTGCCAGCGCAGCAATATCATAGACGCCTTCTCTCGCCACCCTCTCCATGTGCGACGGTGTATGACAAGCGGCAATGTCTTCTTTCCGGGCAGGCACCGCATCGACAAAAGTCACCTTGTCACGGATTGCTTTGACTACTGCCTCGATGCGACCCGGCGCAGCGGCAGGATCAGAACAGTATGTTTGATTAAAATCTTTGTGATAAATGACCTTCATGACTACACCTCCTCGAGAAAGTGATTCTTGAGAAAATCCAGAATTCTCAGGGTATTTTTTGAGACGTGCATATGTCTGAGCTCTGCAGGTGCAACCCACCTCGCTTCGAGGGCATCGTCAGCGCCCCTCGCCTCACCGCATACGTAATCAGCGATCATGTCCACAATCACATAGTGAAAGCGAATCCGCCCTTCACTATCCTCTTCGAAAAAATCAAAAGAGTAGACAGGCGCTCCTGCCTTGATGGTAACGCCGGTTTCTTCCAGAATCTCCCTTTCCGCGCCTTCCTGCAGGGTTTCGCCTAAGTTTAGAGAGCCTCCGGGGATCGCCCACAGTCCCTTATTCGGATCGACACCGCGTCTTACGAGAAGCACCTTCCCCTCTCTAATTACGACCGCTCCGACGCCACAAATCGGCCTGTCCGGATATTCACGCCTCGACATCTTGCTGCCTTCTCTTCTTGCCTCTGACTTCACTCAATTACCATGAAGCCGGAAGTCAAACCTTGCCTCCATCCACGGTTCGGGATGTGCATTAAAGACCCTTTCTATAAACATGCAATGGTTCTTTCTGTCAATCATAATAACTGAAGAAGAGCGGGTTCCGTATACAGGGCTCGTAATGAATATGGACGAAAGAATCCGTTCCCATTCCAACCCAACGCCCGTATCAGGCAGATCACTGTCGTCCGGTTTTGACTGATCGTTGAGGATTGCGAAAATCTCTTCCGGCAGAGGATCGTCTTTACTTTTTAGCAGCGACGCCATCGCCTTTTTCGCACGTTCCGTCTTGGGCCAGGGCGTATCCAAAACACGGTTGCTCAAGCCATACAGGCCCGGTGACAGTTCACGCATTTCACCACGGTTAGAAAAATAGAACAGGCGATCCATGTCTCCAATGATCATACTGAACCCGTTATATTGATCTTTCTTGGCCGTAATAGTTTCGATGTACGATTCCGGCTCCTCTTCGCCCAGGAGAAAATCCCTCACGAGCCATCCCCGGGAAGGGGCGTTCCGCCCAAAAGGCGTCGGTTCACGATAGTTGGTGAGCATGGCGAGACTTCCCGTTTTCCTGATACCCAGCCAAGTTCCACCCCTCTGCAAGTCCTTCCCTGCTATCACGCCCACGGCATCCTCCCAAAAAGAGACTGGTGCTGAGGGTCTCTCATAAAACTCATCCCTATTAGCCACCAGGATGAGAGGGTATCTATCATGCACTTTGTAGGATATGATAATCAGGCACATCTCTCGATCCTCCACCAGAGACTATTATCCGTTTCTTTATATACGACCATGCCGACCTTTTCCAGTACCCTGTGCGACGGCAGATTAGACTTCGTAGTATCCGCAAGCAAGGCCAATATATCAGGGCGCTCAAATATCCATGAGATGCCCCTTTTCAGAGCCTCCGTCATGTATCCCTCTCTCTGATACTCCGGTCTGATCATATAGCCGATCTGAACCGTGCCGTATTCATCAGGATATCTCTGGAAACAGAATCCTCCTATGATGGCGTTCTCCTTCTTGAGTATGATCAGGACGCTTTGCCAGTCGGCATACCATTGATCCTGTTTTTTATTTCTTATGACATCTTCCAGGGAAGCTCTCATGGCCGCTTTTATTTCCCTGTCGATTTGCTCACCCAGGATCATGCTGGCCAGCTGCAAGCCCAGCTTCTGCTCAATCCTCTGATGGTCGTCCGGACTTATAGTCTCGAGATCCAGGGGCACCAGCTTCAATCTTTCCGTTTCTATGGGAACAATATTCGGCATCTTCTGAATCAGAGTCTCCTTCTGACATTTTCCATTATCCTCTCCATTACCAGTCCGGCGGAATGATGGATTACAACATCTGCGACATCATCGCAGGATGTGGGCGTATTGTTGATGATTACCAGTTTGGCACCGGACTCTTTGGCATACATGGGCATGTAGGCCGCCGGGTACACAACGAGAGATGAGCCGATGACAATCATGAGCTCACATCTGGTTGCGTGAGCAGTCGCATTTTTTAATGTCCATTCGGGCAGCAGTTCTCCAAAGAAAACTACATCTGGCTTTAAAATCCCGTGGCAGCGCTCGCAGTCGGGGACTTCCTCCTTTGCACGGAATCTGTCTACGATGTCACCGACAGGATAGCGCGCATCGCAGCTCATGCATTTTAGCCACCTCATATTGCCGTGCAGTTCATAGACCTTCTCTGGAGAGTTTCCGGCCTTCTGATGAAGGTTGTCGACATTCTGGGTGATTATACAGTTCAGTTTGCCGACCTCCTCCAGCAGGGCAACGGCAAGGTGGGCCTTGTTCGGTTGGGCATTGGCAAATAAACCGCCTTCGAGAAGGATCTGCCACTGTTTTTTCCTCGTCTCCGGGCTCGAGAGAAATTTTTGAATGGTAAAATCTTCCGGATCGAATCTTGTCCATATCCCACCGGGGCTGCGAAAATCGGGAATACCTGATTCCGTGCTAACCCCGGCCCCCGTAAACACGACCACATTCCGGGTATGCACTATCAGGTCCGCCGCCTGTATAATTTCTCCCTCTAAGTCGTAAATGCCCATACGAATTCCTCAATTGCATTTGAAGTATTTTGTCTATCATGATTTCGGGAGGTATATCCCCGCCAATCCTTACTGACGCCTCTAATACACCATCTGCCGGAAAAAAACAAAACGAAAAGGAGGTGTTGACACTTGGGGACATATCTTCTACAATCGCGTCCAAAGTTTGCACTTGTATCTCTCAATCCGAGAGATACGTACAGATGCTCAGTAACTCGCAGGAGGAGAAAATATGTCGCGAAAGAATTGTAAAATAGGAATGACCCTTTTTGTATTCCTGTTTTTTTTCGTTGGGATAATGGAGATAGATGCGTTTGCCAGAGCGGGGGGCGGCATGTCTATGGGCAGCCGCGGTTCACGGTCTTTCAGCTCTCCCAGCAGACCATACTCGGCGCCATCACCGTCCAGTCCCTCAATGGCTCCGTCTCAACCAATGACCCCGCAACAGCCAGGTCAGCAGCCGAGCATGTGGAGAAGTCTTGCCATGGGCGTAGCAGGTGGCTTTCTGGGCAGCATGCTTTTTAGCGGTCTCAGCCATGGCATGGGCATGGGCGGTTTTGGTGGAAGCGGCATCGGGCTTTTAGACATTATCCTCATCGGCGGTCTGCTTTACATCTTGTATATGCTGATCAAGAAGCGCAAGGAAGCGGCATCTGCAGTTGGTTACTCTTACCAAACGGGTGCTGCTCCATCAACAGGACAACAGAGAGGATTCACGGATTCCTCCCGGGATCAGGGACACGCCGAAGATGACGTCCAAACAGGACTGCGCCATATTCTACAGATGGACCCCTCTTTTGACGAAGCAAGGTTTTCCGATCTATGCATGGATAACTTCTTTAAGATTCAGGGTGCGTGGATTAACCGCGACATGAACGTTGTCAGGAATATTCTTACAGCGGAAATGTTCGGCATCTTGCAGAGGGACGCAGATAAGTTGAAGGTGGAAAAGAAGATCAACAAACTTGACAATATCGCCGTCAGATCCGTGGAAATCACGGAGGCATGGCAGGAAGGCGGAACGGACTTCATTACCGCCAGGATCGTGGCCAGCATTCTTGACTATACGGAGAGCGAAAGCGGCGACGTGCTCTCAGGCAGCAAGACCGAACCCGTAAAATTTGAAGAATACTGGACTTTCGCAAGGTCTGTAGGAAGCAGCAACTGGCAGCTATCTGCCATTAATCAGGCTGCCTGAAGTTTATCGAATTCTCCGGCGGGACACGTCACCTTCCCTTTTGGTAAGATGGCGGTCCCGCCCGTCAGCATCTTTGCCGGTTCAAGAGAAAGCAATTGAACAGGCACACGGTTAAATACCGCAAGAACATCTCTTCCAATTCAGAAAAAATTTATTTAAATGGAATATGCCGTAGTCTGCTCAATCGCATTAGTCGTGTCCGCCTCAACACTTTTTTCCGGCTTTGGTCTGGGCACAGTACTGATGCCGGCCTTCGCCCTTTTCTTCCCGATACAGGTTGCAGTAGCAGCAACCGCTGTGGTTCACCTGGCGAACAATATATTTAAGACACTCTTAGTGGGAAAGAAGGCCGATTGGGAGGTGGTGGCAAAATTTGCCCTGCCCGGCGCCTTGGCCGCTGCGGCTGGGGCTGCAACGCTAAACCTTTTCGCAGGCATGCCTTCTGTTGCATCATATACCATCGATGGTAAAGCGCATGACATCTCCGCCCTGAAGCTGGCAATCGGGGTCGTCATTCTCGTCTTTTCATTCTTGGAATTTCTGCCGCGTTTTCAGCGACTCTCTTTTGATCGCAAGTATCTTCCCATAGGAGGCATAATCTCCGGATTTTTCGGGGGCCTGTCCGGTCACCAGGGCGCCTTCCGCAGCGCCTTCCTGATCAAGGCAGGTATGAATACGGAATCGTTTGTGGGCACTGGAACGGTCGCTGCAGTAATCATCGACATCACGAGATTGTTCATCTACGGCCTCAGTTTCAATTTTACACAGTTCAGAGAACTTGACTCTGGTATAGGCGTCAACCTTGTTGTCGCAGCAACACTGTCGGCATTCGTAGGCGCGTTCATGGGGAGTAGAATGCTGAAAAAAATTACCCTGAAAACCGTGCAACTGATAGTTGGGATTCTGCTTGCGATAGTCGGCTTGGGAATGATGACGGGGCTACTTTGAGAAAAATATGAGACATGGCTGTTTCTAACAAATGAGAAAACAGGATTTGCACTTGCTCCATAATCAAATTAGATTAACTTAAATCCGCAGTCTCCTTCCTAAGATCATGTTTTATCACTTCCTGAAGCTACGTCAAACGATCGATTCAGATTTCACCTCATGGTGAGCAACGTAAATAAGAACGTTATTCTCCATTCTATGCAATACACGGGCTGGTAATGTCTTCTTCTGCATTAATATTTATATCTATTAATTTTCTCATTTTCATCCCCTTGACAACAAAAAAATCCTGATTATATTACTTCCAAAATCAGATAATACCGTGTAATATCAATATATTAAGATATGTGGTGCCATTTTCTTATTGACCTATTTAAAATAAATACAGGAGGTGATTGATATGTTTGGAACATCATTTGGAAGATTCAGAACGGCCCCATTGGGAGAGCTGCAGCGTTTGCAGCGGGATATTAATCGTGCCTTCTCGGGATTTGATTCTTTCCTGACGGTTCATGAGTATCCGGCTCTGAATGTATTGGAAGGCAGTGAGAATGTAGTCGTGACGGCAGAACTACCGGGCATCCATCCTGATAACCTGAATATTGCCGTCGTCAATGATACGCTGACCCTAAGCGGATCGAGGGAGCCAGGGATTTTGAAGGAAGGTGAGGTATATCATCGGCAGGAGCGGAACTACGGCCACTTCTCAAGGACTGTCCGTCTTCCATTCAGCGTGGCCGCCGGCAAAGTGGAGGCCTCTTACAAGAAAGGCATCCTGACGATCATCCTGCCCCGCGCAGAAGAAGAAAAACCCAAGAAGATAACCATAAAGGCAGCATAAGAAGGAGGTAAGGAATATGTCAAACGATACAAAAGATATAACCAAGCAGGAAGCGCAGCACCCTCTTGAAACAGAACGAACGAGGGTACGTAAAGTTTATGCTCCGCGTGTTGATATATATGAGACCAAGGATAACATAGTTCTTATCGCCGACATGCCTGGCATTGATGAGAAATCTGTGGATATCACCCTAGAGAAAAATGTCCTGACAATAGCAGGAGATGTCGGACAAGCGAACAATAAAGGGTATACACTGTCTTACGCGGAATACGAAACGGGAGACTACCAGAGGGCATTCACCATCTCTGATGAAGTCGACCGGGACAAGATCGATGCAGAAGTGAAAAATGGTGTCTTAAAGATAACGCTGCACAAGGCGGAAAAAGCGAAAGTGAAAAAAATTGCCATCAAGGCAGCTTAACATAGTTCATTGGGAAAGGAGGTAATGTTATGCCCATAAGAGATCTCATACCTTCAATCTGGAAAAGTGGTGACTCATCATCAAAACGCGATGAAGACCATCCTGTCTACTCGCTCCAGAAGGAAATGAACACCTTATTTGATGATTTCTTCAAAGGGTTTGACCTGATGCCTTTTGAAAGAGAGCCCCAGCGTTTCGGGACTTTTTCTCCCTCCGTTGATATTAAAGACAGTGGCAAAGATGTTACCATTAAAGCGGAACTTCCCGGCATGGATGAAAAAGACATAGAGGTGTCCCTGACTGATGGCGCGGTTACCATAAAAGGGGAAAAGAAGGAGGAGAAAGAAGACAAAGGCAAGAACTATTACCGTATGGAAAGGAGTTATGGTTCGTTCAGCCGTACCATACCTCTGCCAACGGGGATAGATTCACAGAAGGCTAATGCTATATTCAAGAAAGGCGTCCTCACGATTACTGTACCCAAGACTGAAGAAGCTAAAGCGAAGGTAAAGAATATCAAGGTCAAGACAGAATAGATGCGGGGCATTCCCATCAATGAACACTTCCCTGCCGCCCCATGGCGGCAGGGCTTTCAGACCGGGATTAAAGATGCCGCATCTATAATTCTTTGACATGAGAAATTACTTGCAAGTGAACTTTACACAAACGCAACTGGATATTGCTCAAAACAGGGAGGTTGAGTGTGGCCAAAAGTTACTATGCAATTCTCGGCATTTCTTCCGGTGCAAATACCGAGGAAATCAGGGCAGCGTACCGCCGCCTTGTAAAAGAATTCCATCCGGACCACTACTCAGGTGGAACTGATATATTTCAGCAAGTCCAGGAGGCCTATTCGGTCCTTAGTGACAGCGAGGGACGACGCCAGTACGATGAGACTTTGGACAGAGTACGCGCACGGGCTTTTTAAAGGCGCACATCCCGCGCGGAACCAGAGCCTCTTATTCCTGAGAAGAAGCCGATCAATGTTGGTGATGTTTCGCTGGTGAGATCATTTCAGACATTTACACCTTCATTCGATGAGATTTTTGATTGGTTCTGGTCCAATTTCTCCAGTGTAACTCAGCCCAAATCCGGGCGGGTCCAGAGCCTGACGATCGAGGTCGATCTTACAAATGAACAGGCGCTTTGTGGTGGAAACGCCAAGGTCTTGGTTCCGGTAAGAGCCATTTGCCCGACATGTAGAGGTTATGGTGGCGTTGGGCCCTATGAGTGTTTGCGATGTGCCGGTGAGGGAGCTATCACGGGAGAGGTACCAATCTCAGTTACGTTTCCGCCGGGTATGACAGAAGATCATGCAGTCGTGATTCCCCTGGAAAGGTTTGGCATAAGAAATATCCATTTAACTATACTCTTTCGCCTTTCCGGAATATATTAGCTGCCTCTATTATCTTCTCATATTCTTTTGAAAAAGATATATTTTGTTGATAACGTGAAGGGTAAATTATGAGGAAACGCCTCACTTGAGTCTCGGATCAAGAGAATCCCGTATGCCTTCCCCCAAGAGGTTATAGCCTAAAACAGTGAAAAGAATTGCCAATCCGGGATAGAGGGAGAGCCACCAGGCGATATCAATATTGTCTTTACCGGCGGTCAGTATATTACCCCAACTCGGCGTCGGCGGCTGCACACCGATCCCCAAAAAACTGAGGGCCGATTCGGTGAGAATGGCCCCGGCAACGCCCAACGTCGCTGCAACGAGGACCGATGCCATGGCGTTGGGCAAGATGTGGATAAAAATAATCCTCAGATCGCTCGCGCCTATTGCCCTGGCAGCAAGCACAAAATCCCTCTCCCTCAGGGACGTAAAGTCAGCCCTTACAAGCCGCGTGATACCCATCCAGCCCGTTAACCCGATGATGATCATGATGTTCCAGATAGACGGTTCAAGCAAGGCAATCACAGCCAAAATAAGAAAGAAAGTTGGGAAACAGAGCATTATGTCGACGAATCTCATAATCACGGCATCTGTCCACCTTCCATAATATCCTGCCACAGCGCCGAGGACTGCCCCGATGAGAATGGCAATGCCTGTTGCGACAAAACCCACCTTCAATGATATCCTGGAACCCCAGACCATCCGCGAAAAAACATCCCTGCCCAGCTGATCCGTACCGCAAAGGTGGCTTCCCGAAGGCGGCGCAAGCACCAGCTTAAGATTAATCTCATGGGGATCGTAGGGAGCGATCACAGGTGCAAGGATGGATACTGCAAAAAGCAGGATGACGACAAAACTCCCGGTAAGGGCTATTTTATTTTTCTTAAACCTTTTCCAAAAATCCGTCCCCATACTCTACACCTATGAAACCCTGATCCGGGGATCCGCCAAGGCATAGGAAACGTCGGCAATCAGGTTCCCCAGCAGCGTCAATACGGCCCCGATTAAGAGAATCCCCATCACAACCGGATAATCCCTGGCCATGACAGACATGTAAAAAAGCTGCCCCATTCCCGGTATGGCGAAAATGCTCTCGAAGATTACGCTACCCCCGATAAGACCAGGCACGGATAATCCTAAGATAGTTATAACAGGAAGGAGGGCATTCCTTAAGGCATGCTTATAGATGACCTTACGCTCACTCAAACCTTTTGCCCTGGCCGTCATGATGTAATCCTGTCTGATCACCTCCAGCATATTGGATCTCATATAACGGGAAAGGCCTGCCAAGCCGCCGAAGGCGGAGAGCGTAACGGGGAGGATAAGGTGCTTCACCACATCCAGAAAGACCATCCCGGGTGGAAGATAGTCGTAATTCAAAGACCGTATACCCGATATAGGCAACCATCCCAGGTCAATGCCGAACAAGATCATTAAAAGCAGGGCCAGCCAGAAGGTGGGTATGGCAAATCCCACGAAAACGAAGACGCCGGTAATCTTATCAAAAAGGGAGTCTTTGTGTACGGCGGAAAGGACGCCGATGGGAATAGCGATAACAAAAATCAGGAACATGGAAAGCGCATTGATGAGGATGGTAACGGGCAGGCGTTCGATGATCTTCCTCGCTACGGGCCTGCGGTCCGGGGAGAATGACTTCCCCAGATCCAGGACGGCAATCTTTCCGATCCAGGATGAATACTGCTGATAGAGCGGTTTATCAAGATCGTACATCGCATTCAGGCGCTCCCTGTAATCAGCGGACGCCCTCGGGTTCATCTGTGTCTCCATGTCCGTGGGTGAGCCGGGGGCGAGATGCATAACTATGAAGCAGACCATCGTTATGCCGATCAAGAGCGGCACCATGGATATCAATCTCTTGACAATGTATCTAAGCAAATGATGCCTCCACGCCAATCTTTGTGGTCATCAATCGAGCTATCCCACAAACAGGTTTTGTGCCTTGATGTTCTCCAACATGCGCCAGAGCTGTTTTTCTGAATGTGACTCAAGAGTTATTACCGGCTTAAGTCTCCTTTTACGGATCATTTCAAAAAATTCATGAAAAGGGAAGTTCCCATCGCCGACCGGAAGATGTTCATCAAGAAGCCCGTTATTGTCATGGATGTGGACCTGGCCGACGCGGGTCCCCAAGCAATCCATCCATTCTTCCAGGGGTGTAGTAGAGTATACGTTGAAATGACCGGTATCGAAGCAAGCGCATATATGAGGTGAGGTAAATGCATCGAGGACCTTTACCAAATAATGACAGTCCGTTTCATAGACATTCTCGAGGGCAATCACAGTATCCATATCCGCGGCTTGTGACAAAAATCGCTTCCAAGTGTCAATGCTGTTTTCCAGCCACTCATGCTCGTTTGATACGTAGTATCTCTTATCGAATGAGGCATGGCATACTACGGAGATGGGCCGAAAATAAGGCACAAGATCAAAGACCTGCTGCAGGCGGCCCGCCGTAGCCTTACGGATTTCCGGATCTATGGCTCCGGGTCTCAAATCCATGAACGGCGCGTGGAAGCTGATCGTCAATCCTGCCTCCAAGAGCTGATCGGCAACATTCATAAAATCATCTTTTCGGAGATGGTCGAGAGTGAAATGGTTGAAGCTGATCTCAGGATTTATTCTTTCTCTTATGACCAAGGGAAGGAACTGATTGCGAAGAAAATGGAACGGCATATGAACCTGAACCAATTTTAATATACCATGCATGCTCGATTCCGTCTCAGTCAAGAATAATCTAAGGTCCTGCTCCATTTATCATACGGTAAATCATTTGACAACCGCATTCTCGGCAGAAACCCTTCGTTGGCAAGGCATCAGATTTTTGTTGCCAAAAGCAAGCTGACGATTGTAGAATAAAGAAAAAAGCGGTGAGGTCATTCCCAGAGTCATCACATGTATTTTCAGGAGGTGTTATTGGTAAAAGAAGACATAGATGGAAAAGAACGGTTGCTCCTGTGCATAAATGCTTCTCTTAAAAGAAAAGCCAAGAACTTAACCATACTAAACGTCAAAGAAATATCTTCCTTCGCAGATTACTTCATCATCTGCAGCGGTACATCTGACCGACAAGTCCAGTCCATAGCAGCATCTATACGAGAAAATCTTAAAGAATATGGTATTATCCCCCTCGGTATAGAGGGCGAAAGCCTGGGAAAATGGGTTCTTATGGACTACGAAGATATAATCATCCACGTTTTTTACGATCCTATCAGAGAGTTCTATGATATTGAGAGGCTGTGGCCGGATGCGCCGCGTATGGATGTCGGAGATGAGGTAACCGAAATGACGGCTCTCGGCAAAGGGATTTAGTATTGAAACGTATCCTCGCGGGTCTTTCAGACATCATATTCCCGCCCAGATGTTTGACATGCGACGCCATCCTTGAGCATCACAAGCATCTCCCGTTCTGCAGCGCATGTTATGCAAAAATACATTTCATACAATCATCACTCTGTCCATGTTGCGGCATTCCCTTTGCCGGAGCTGACGGAGGCAGTCACCTGTGCGGTGATTGCATTGTTTCAAAATCAGTCTATTCTGCCGCCCGTGCAGTAGGGCGTTACGAAACTACCCTCCTCGAAGCGATCCACCGGTTTAAATACAACGGGAGAATACATATCGGTGAGATCCTCGGGAAATTGACGGCGGAATTCGCGTACCCAGGATTCAATATCGGAGAATACTCTCTGATCATGCCCGTCCCTCTTCATCCCAAGAGGTTGAGGGAAAGGGAATTCAATCAGTCCGTCGTCCTGGCCAGGGAAGTGTCCAGGACATTCCATATACCCTTGGATTTCATGACGCTCAGAAGGCATGTGTATACGGACCCGCAGATCAGCCTGGGGAAGAAGGAGAGGGAAGCGAATGTACATGGTGCTTTTTCCGTTGCAGATTCAGGTAAAGTTAAGGGACAAAGGATCATCCTCGTGGATGATGTTTACACATCCGGCAGCACGGTAAAAGAATGTGCACGGGTGCTCATGAAGAACAGGGCCGAGCGAGTGGCGGTTCTGACACTGGCCAGAGCGGTTTAGCACAATTAGTCCTTTGAATAATTATTTTCTTGTTATTACCGCAGTCGCCATTGTAAGATTATATATATCTCATAATATGAAACTGACTCTGCCGGCGCTTATTCATGACCGTCTCCATGGGGTCGGAATGATATCTTAAACTGCCATTTATCGCAGGAGTACCAGAGGAAATTTTTCATTGAGAAGACAAAGCCCAGAAATTAATGACTGGAGAGAGAACAAGTGAACAAGATTTACTCCCGGGAGAGACTGAAGAAAAAAATTGACGCACTTCGTGATGGCGGGAAAAAGATTGTCTTCACAAACGGCTGTTTCGATATCCTTCATGTCGGGCATACCCGATATCTTCGAGATGCCAAGAAGCAAGGCGACATCCTCGTCCTGGGCCTCAACAGTGACGAATCAGTCAGATCCCTGAAAGGAGAAAAACGGCCGCTGACACCGGAAAACGAGCGGGCAGATGTTGTCGCCTCACTTGAATCGGTAGATTATGTTACGATTTTCCACGAACTGACCCCCCTGGAGTTGATTGAATATCTGAAGCCCCATGTGCTTGTGAAAGGAGGCGATTGGAAAGAGGAAGAAGTTGTGGGGCGGGAGTCTGTGGAGAAGTGGGGTGGTAGGGTAGTGATCATTCCCGAAATCAAGGGATCATCGACAACAAACATCATTGAAAAAGTGAAAAAGGCCTATTGTCAGCCACAAACTAAATCATAAGTCATTGTAATTTTAGCAATTAATTCATTATCCGGCGAATGATTATTTTCCTTTACAAGAAGGCATTCTTTGTGTATTAACCACTGTTCAAATAAGGACTTTATGTCAAATGTTCTACAGGTGATCGAGATGGCCACGAAACCAGAAAAATTACAAACCATGAAGCCGGAGAAGCGTCAATTTTATAGATACCTGCTGACCCAAAAAATGAATGAGCTCCTCGATGAAGCGGAGAAAACAGTTTCCGATATGACAACAGGAAAGGAAAATTTTCCCGATCCTAATGACAGGGCGACTCTCGAATCGGACAGAAACTTTGAACTCCGCATCAGAGACAGGGAGAGAAAGTTGCTCGTCAAGATCCAAGAGGCCATAAAGCGTATCGACGATGGTGTCTTTGGTATGTGTGAGGTCTGTGGCGGCCCCATCTCTGAGAAGAGGCTGATGGCAAGACCGGTAACGACTCTCTGCATCGATTGCAAGACCAAACAGGAAAAGATAGAAAGGCTCAAAGGGGAATAGGCCTCCTGATTGATATCCTGAATACATATACTCTTTAAATACGACCTCGCATTACAATAAGACATAACAACCCCACAGATAAACTATAATACAATTTTCCCGCCTCGTCCAACCAGGTAACGGGCCCGATGTTTGTAACAGTTGCCGTCAATATTCCTTCGGAGAAGACATTTTCATATTCCGTTCCCGAGGCTCTGCAGCAAGAAATCGCCATAGGAAAACGGGTTCTTGTCCCTTTCGGCAAAAGAAGGCTCACGGGATATATTATCGAAATATCTCACCTGGCATATATCGAAGACATTAAAGAAATCATAGAAATATTAGACCCCGAACCTCTCTTCAACGAAGAAGATTTGACATTCTACCGATGGGCATCACAATACTACATCTATCCCCTTGGAAAGGAACTCGCAGAGATCCTGCCGGGAGGAATCGATCCGAAAAGCGACCGGTGGATCTCTATCACAAAAGAAAGTTGGGAAAGAAATGACGTGCAGTTATCTCACGCAGAGCGGTGCATAGTGGATACCCTCGCTCATTTCCCCAGCGGCCTGCCTCTTGATAGACTAAAAACATTGATTGGAAAGAAAGACATCTCCAGAGACATCAATACCCTCGTCGGTGCAGCGCTTATCGCTGAAGAGCTAAAAACAGGGAAACCGGAAGTGAGCCCGAAAAAAGAAAAGCTCGTCCATCTCAATTGCCGGGATGCAGCCATTACAAAGCTGACAAGAAAACAAACCTTGCTTACCGAGCTACTCAATGAGCATGGCTCTTGCTCCGTCGCTTTCCTTTCGAAGAAATTCAAGAACGCCCTGCCCCTGCTAAGAAGCCTGGAACAGCGGGGGATTATCCGCATGAGCGAAGAAGAGGTATCACGCGGGCACGGTCAGAACCCTGATATCGGCGGCGGCGGCGAAGCTGTCATAATGCCAAACGAGGATCAGGAAGATGCTGTTAGCGCGATTGTGCAAGGCCTCAAGAGCAACAGCTTTTCGCCGTTCCTCCTCCATGGCGTCACAGGGAGCGGCAAGACGGAAGTGTATTTCAATGCCATTGCAGAAACTATCGGGATGAGGGGAGGCGTAATTCTTCTTGTCCCGGAGATAGCCCTGACGCCGCAACTGCTCACCCGCTTTAACAAGAGATTTAGAGATCAGGAGATAGCTGTGCTCCACAGCGGTATCTCAAAATCTGCGCGGTACGATCAATGGAGGCGGATACAAAGGGGCGACATCAACATCGTCATCGGCGCCCGCTCGGCCGTCTTCGCACCTGTAAGAAATCTAAAGCTGATTATCGTGGATGAGGAACATGATACCTCTTACAAGCAGGATGACCGGATGAGATACAGCGCCCGCGACCTCGCAATCATGAAGGCAAACCTAAGTTCAGCAACGGTTATCTTAGGCTCCGCCACGCCTGCCGTTCAGACGTATTTCAATATGCTGAAGGGGAAATACAAGTACCTTGTCCTGCCCTGCAGGGTGGAAGACAGACCACTGCCGAAAATTGAAATCATCGACATGAAGCAAGAAGCGGAGGGCAGTGGATACGCTTCCTCGCATGTTCTGTCCCGGGCATTGAAAGAAGCGATTGATGACACCCTTAAGAAGGAACAGCAGACTCTCCTGTTCTTAAATAGGCGCGGCTCTTATACCTTCACATTCTGCTTTGACTGCGGGCATGTTTTTAAATGCCTGAACTGCGCCGTATCCATGACCTATCACGCGAGTGAAAGCAACCTTAAGTGCCACTATTGCGACTATGCCATGAAACCCTCCTCGTCGTGTCCCACATGTCACGGAAAACGTATTCGCCCCTATGGCTTGGGAACGGAAAGACTGGAAGAGGAAGTCAAAAAGCTCTTCCCGCATGCCAGAATCGAAAGAATGGACAGTGACACAACATCCGGGAAAGGGGCTTACGAAAAGATATTAAAGGCCCTTGAGCGGCGTGATATCGATATCCTTGTAGGAACGCAGATGATCACCAAAGGACACGACTTCCCTTACGTCACGCTGGTGGGCGTAATTTCAGCGGATACGTCCCTCAATATACCCGATTTCCGGGCGGCGGAAAGGACATTTCAGCTACTGACCCAGGTTTCCGGAAGGGGAGGCAGAGGGGAATCTCCCGGAAGGGTCATTGTCCAGACCTTTAATCCTGGGCACTATGCCATAACCAGGGCGAAGGATCATGATTATATGGGGTTCTATGATGATGAGCTTGCGCTGCGAAGTGCGCTGTCCTATCCCCCTCTCACCCGCATCGTGAATCTTCAACTGTCGAGCCTGTCAAGAGAGAAGGGCATGGAAGGGCTTGAAGGACTGAGACATTTTATTGCAGACACGTTGACAAAAAATAAATTGAAAGACAAGGTGGAAGTCATTGGTCCGGCAGAGTCCCCCATTGCCAGAATCAAGGCAAGGCACCGCTGGCAACTGCTCTTGAAGGGCAAGGACGCCCGCGCAGTTCATGATCTTGCCAAAGACATCATCTCAAAAGCTTCTGTAGCCGCGTTAGATATTAGAGTAGATGTGGATCCACTGAACTTCATGTAGCAGTTTGGGGTAACCAGTGCCGTCATGATGCCTGCTTGACCATTTTCTCAATTCTGGAAAGAAGTTCACCCATTGCCCTGTTGATGACGGGGAAAGCCTTTGGCTGAGCCTTCAATTGCGCTGGGGCCTGAATATATCTGCCATCGGCCAATTCCCCTGAACAATTCTCAATGAGTGCCTCAACGCCTTCCGTAGTGGATTCCAGGTGGAATTGGAGCCCGATTGCCCGCTCATTATGCATAAAAGCCTGATGTGTGCATGCTTCGCTACGTGCTATATGTAACGCCCCAGCCGGCAAATCAAAAGTATCGCCGTGCCAGTGGAACACTTCCAGCCGCTCGGGCAGAAAACTGAATAAAGGAGAGCGTTGCCCCGCCTCCGTTAGCTCTATCGGAAACCAGCCGATTTCCTTGTATCCATTAGGATACACCCTGGCACCAAGAACATCGGCTATCAGTTGCGCACCGAGACATATTCCCAGGACAGCTTTTCCCTTGCTCATGGATCTCTCAATAAAACGCTTCTCTATCGCAAGCCACGGGAATCTATCTTCATCATGGACCCCCATCGGACCTCCCATGACAACGAGCAAGTCAATTCCTTCCATCTCCGGCAGCGGGTCACTTTGATAAAGTCTTGTTGCTGTCAGATGATATCGACGGTCACGTATCCATTGTTCAATGCTTCCTAATCCCTCAAATGGCACGTGCTGGAAATAATGAATTCGCATGTTCTTGATTATCTCGTTGACAGCTGTTATGCGTTTGCAACAACTTCCGTCTGCGGTTTCCCTTCGATAATTGACATTGCCATTCTTGTGGCTTCTTCAGTATAACCTCTGCATCGCTCAAGCATATTCGTTGCAAAGTATCTCTTCCTGCCTTCTTCTGTCCCCAGATCACACCCTGTCAACTGTCTGCAATTTGTCGAACCAAATTTGTTTTCAAATATTTCTATCATTTTTTTTACAGGGACGTAGCTCTGGTCGATTGGCTCATCCGGCAAGCCTCTTCCACAAAATATGCTTATTGCCATAACAGCGCCGCTTACCGCTCCACAAATTCCGCCCGTCCTTGCAATGCCGCCGCAGAAGCCGCTGGCGATTTTCGGAATTAATTCCGATTGAATATTCTTGCTCTCTGCCACGGAAAGCAAAACGCTTTCTGCTCAGCGAAATCCTGATTTAAAAAGTTCTCCACTTCGTCGAGACGTCTTATCAATCATTTATATTCTCCTTTATCATTATCAAAGATGTATTTTGTTTTCGGAGCCCACGCTGGCGAAACTTGTGAATGTATTTCATGTTTTGCAACTGCATTTCTTGCCACTGTACTGCATTCCAGGAATATCACAAACATTTCTCATGATTCTTATTGTCCTATTCCATTCTATTCTTTATAATGTAACGTAATACAGTATCGTCCCAAGCATGAGGCAGCGATCGCATGAACAGTTTCTGGTTCTGCTTTTTTCCCATATTTATGGCGGTGAATGTCATCGGCGTCCTGCCCATGTTCATGAGTTTCACCGAGGGGCTGGATAGACCGAAAATCAACCGGATTATTGTGCAGTCCGTTGTTACCGCTACCATCGTGGCCGTGATTTTTTTGGCCGTGGGAAAAGTCATCCTGGATCTCTTAGGTATTACTGTCTCTGATTTCATGATCGCTGGCGGGATTCTCCTCTTCATTATTTCCCTCGATGATTTGATGTCCATGGAAAGAAGATGGAGTCAGATCGATCCGGAGAGTCTTGGCGCAGTGCCTTTGGGGGTACCCCTGATCGTCGGTCCTGCTGTCCTCACTACGATATTAATTCTCGTCCAAGAGTATGGACCGTTAGCTACGGTGGCGGCCCTGATCGTGAACATACTTATTGCCGGCCTCACATTCTGGCTCTATGCGCCGATCATCCGCCTTTTGGGCAAGTCGGGAGCCAGGACAGTTTCGAAGCTCGCCGCACTCCTGCTCGCTGCCATTGCCGTTATGATGGTGAGAAAGGGGGTTATGCTTCTTCTGGCAGGCGGCTTCAAGATCAGTCAATAAAATTACACTATTTATCACAATTGTTCTACGGAATAGCCCTTATCCTTCAATAGCTGGATGATCCCTTTGTCGCCCAGGAGATGGACCGCCCCGACGACAACGAAATATGTGCCGTTTGTCTTCAAGTAGCCTTCGATTTTTTGCGCCATGTTTCTGTTCCTCTTATAGATAAGCTTGTCATAGATAGTATAGAACCTTCTATCTTCAGCCAAACTTTTTGTTATTGTCGACTCCACCTTCTCAACGGCCCCGG
>JBEKXK010000011.1:0-50751 GCA_049512055.1 Syntrophales bacterium
GCCCTGATCTGCGGGAGCGCATTCAGGGATGTTTTCAGAGCAATCAAATCACGCCCATTGGCGGCACCCATAGAAACCCTGCTTGCAAGCCTTTCCAGGTCATAGACACTAGAAAGGGCGTCTCTCAGATCTCCCCTCAGTACGTGGTGCTCCTTAATTTCAGATACCGCCTCCAGTCTATCTCTGATTTTTTCCGGATCCACGAGAGGATAGTTGAGCCACCAACGGAGCCTCCTTGTACCCATAGACGTGATTGTCTCGTCGAGAATATGGAAGAGCGACCCTTCCTTTCTGTTCTCGGTTATGGTTGTAAATAATTCAAGATTTCGCTTGGCGATTTCATCCATGACGAGATAGCTGTCGGTCTCGTACCAATGAATGGCATTTATATGGCCAAGGTGGTCCTTCTGTGTTTCTTCCACGTAGCGGAGGATGGCGCCGGCTGCGGCTACGGTAGCCGGATGTCTTAATATGCCTTCCTTAGTCAGGAGCTCTTCAGAAAAGTATTCTTTTAATCGGCCGAAAGCGGCATCATAATCAAAATAATCCGCCGTGAAAAAATTTATTCTGGGTACTGGATTCCTCTGCGACAACATCTTCACAACAGCTTTTTCGCGAAAGTCCTCCTCGATGATGACTTCGCGAAAATCGAGGCCGCTTATTTCCGCTATGAAGATATCCCTGTTTTGCGACTCCGTGACCAGGAATTCCCCTGTAGATATATCCAGGAAAGCAAGGCCAAACTTGTCGTCTCTCAAAGCAAGAGCCACCAGGAAGGCGTTTTCCTTGATGTTCGTGTTATCTTCATCGACAAAGAGAGCAGGCGTGATGATACGCACCACGTCCCTTTTCACAACGCCCTTTGCTTCTTTTGGATCTTCTGTCTGTTCACAGATTGCTACTTTGAAACCATTCTCGATGAGCTTCGCGACATACGATGACGCGGCATGGTAGGGTATGCCGCAGAGGGGAATGCTGTCTTCCTTCCCCTTGTTCCGAGATGTGAGAGTGATCTCCAGAATCTTGGATGCGGTAATTGCATCTTCAAAAAACATCTCATAGAAATCCCCCATCCTGAAAAAAAGGATGCAGTCCTTATGCTGCTCCTTGATTTCCAGGTATTGCCTCATGGCGGGGGTTAAATTCATGGCGCCCGTCATTCCCACTTATTGCCCTTTTTTGTGAGGTCGATATACTTCACCCGCTCTACCCTTCCCCTGTCACTGATGAAAGAGTTGAGGAGCCAGCTAATGATGCTGATGATGAGGGAACCGATTACGGCCGTCCAAAACCCGTGAACCTCAAATCCGGGAATGATGCCGGATGCCATCTTCAGCATCAGGGCGTTGATTATAAAAGTGAACAGTCCCAGAGTGAGGACATTAATGGGCAGGGTGAGAATCAGCAAAAGAGGCCGGAATAAGGCATTCAAGATTCCCAGCGCGGCCGCCGCGAAGAACGCGGAAAAAAAACCGCTGATGTGAATGCCTTCCAGCAGGTAGGAAGCAATGATAATAGACACCGTCAGAATTATCCAGCGTATTAAAATTCCCATAACAATAAATTCTCTCAATCAAAATGCGTGAATTGCTCCTTCATCGCGCCGCAAACAGGACACTCGTCAGGAAGTGTTCCATCCGATACGTAACCGCATACCGTGCAGACGTAGTATGTGGTTTCCCTCTCCTCCATAACGTGGCTCATCGCTTCTTTATAGAGCTTTGCATGAACCTCTTCCACATCTTTGCTCTGACTGAAATGAAGCACGGCCGCGGCGTTCCCTTCCGCTTCTGCCTGTTTGACAAATTCATCATAGGCAACCCCGGCGACTTTTGTTTCCGATTCAAAGCTCATGGCAAGATTTTCCTCGGTGCTTTTCACCCTCCCGAGGACGAGGAGTGCCCGCGCCCCGTGGATTTCTTCCGAAAACGCGATAACGCGAAAGAGTTTCGCGATCTGGGGGTATCCTTCCTCCTTGGCCCTGTCTGCGAATACCTTCAGTCGGAGCGCCGCCTTCGCTTCACCCGTATACGCTTCATATAACGCATCTTTAGTACTCATCCCCAAGAACCTTTCTTCGCAATTGATCGCGTCCGGCAAAAAGACACGTGACCAGCATGCCCATAAAATACGGGAATTCATTCAAGCTCAATCCCCGTAGGCCCTTCCGTATCGGCTTCTAGTTAATCAGGGTTAAACTCTTCCTTGCCGGCGCCGCATATGGGACATACCCATTCATCGGGAAGGTCTTTAAACGGGACGCCGGGAGGAATGTTGCCCTCCTTATCTCCCTCCGCCGGGTCATACACATATCCGCAGATACTGCAAACATACTTTTCCATTTTTCCCATCCCTTCTATTGATATTGCACGATAAACGTAAAAAAGATTTGAAAGATTTCTTCCCCGTCAGTGATATCGTGTAAGAGTCGTAAGCTCTCGCTAACATTTATTGACAAGAAGATTGTCTTGTATTATAAGGCGCAACTCAGATTAACTTTTAATATCCACTTTAAAGGGATTTATCAAGACTTTTTCATGAAATTGCAAAGCGTATAAGACGATTGTTGACTTTACGATTATCTTATACTATTGAAAATATTGAAATCGACTTTTCCCCGGTAGCTCAGTCGGTAGAGCAGATGGCTGTTAACCATCGGGTCCGTGGTTCGAGTCCGCGCCGGGGAGCCACAATTCAAGGGATTTCGTGTTTTGCGAAATCCCTTTCTTTATTTCTCAGCTTTATAGCGTCAGGAATGTCTCCAATTGATGCATTATACGAGGATATTTCTCTTGAATAAAAAGAAAACATTTTTTAATATATCGAATAGATAAGTCAAATAATACATAAATGAATGTACTGAATCCCGCTACACAGCAGATATCAGTTAACCGCGGTGGGTGCATGGAAGCTCCATCGGTGCATTTGTTCTGGTCGATCGGCCTTCATAATTACCTCTTTTTTATATCAGTGCCGAGCTCATCAGCATTGTCATTTCGATTAGTCTTTTTATCATTGTCTGGAATTGTTCAAAGGCGGATTAGTATGGGAGGCGCAAATGGCACAAAAGAAGAAAGCACCCGCACAGAAAAAAAGCCGCAATAGAAAGAGAACGAATAAATCCGGTAAAGATAAAATTGCCGCCGCCGCTCCCTCAGGACATAAGGCATCCATCGGAAAGATGTCTGAGGGAAGCTTCCCCATTGTCGGGATTGGCGCTTCGGCCGGCGGTCTGGAAGCCATCGAACAATTTTTCCGTCATATGCCGCCTGACGCCGGCACTGCTTTCATCGTCATCCCCCATCTGGACCCGAGCCATGCCAGCATGATGGCGGATCTCATCCGGAGATTCACGAAAATGGCCGTCATTGAGGCAGGGGACGGCATGCAGGTAGAGCCGGATCATATTTATGTGATTCCACCCAACCGGAACATGGCCATCTTTCACAAGACCATCCATTTATCCATGCCGGACGATCCTCGCGGTCTCAGAATGCCCATCGATTTCTTCTTCCGATCCCTCGCTGAGGATCAGGGTGAACGGGCGATATGCATCGTTCTTTCCGGGACGGGGTCGGACGGCACACTGGGACTCCGGGCCGTCAACGGAGCCGGCGGAATGTCCATGGTGCAGGAGCCTGCATCGGCAAAGTATGACGGAATGCCGGAGAGCGCCATCAAGACAGGCCTTGCCGACTATGTTCTTCCTGCCGACAAGATGCCGGAGCAGCTGATCGGATACGTCACGCGTTTTTACCAGAAAGCGGCGAGGCGGACGCCACCTCTTCCTGAAAAGACACCGGGCGCCATGCAGAAGATTTTCATGCTGCTCCGCTCAAAGACCGGTCATGACTTCTCCCTTTATAAGAAAAATACCATTCACCGCCGCATCGAAAAGCGCATGAGCGTCCATCAGTTCGAGGATGCGTCTCAATATGTCCGTTATCTCCAGGATCACCCCGCTGAAGTAAAGGTTCTCTTCAAGGAACTCTTAATCGGCGTGACGAACTTTTTCAGGGATGCCGAAGCCTTTGAGGTTCTCAAAAAGAAAATCCTGCCGAAGATGCTCTCCGGGAAGCCCGAAAATTACGAATTGCGGATATGGGCGCCCGGATGCTCCACCGGTGAAGAGGTTTACTCCATTGCCATGGTCATCCGGGAGTATATGGATGAGTTAAAGCATAATTTCAAGGTCCAGATCTTCGGCACCGATATCGATGAGGAGGCCGTCGCTAGGGCGCGAGCCGGTTTCTACCCGGGGAACATCAACCTGGATGTTAATTTGCAACGGTTAAAACGTTTTTTCATCAAGGAGGATAATGCATTTAGGATCAAAAAAGATATCAGAGAAGATATCGTCTTTGCGATTCAGAATGTGATCAAAGATCCGCCCTTTACCCGGTTGGACATCATAAGCTGCAGGAACCTCATGATTTACCTTGAGCCGGAGTTGCAGAACAAGCTCATCCCCCTTTTCCACTACAGTTTGAAGCCGGGAGGCGTTCTGTTTCTTGGGCCTTCGGAAAGTATCGGCGGATTCTCGGATCTCTTCCCCGTCATCGATAAGAAATGGAAATTCTACCAGAGGAGAGAATCCAAGCCTGCAGTTGACGCCTTCGCTCTTCCCGCTTTTCCCAGGGCTCATGAGCGCGAGGTCGCTGGCAAGCCGGGAGAGGTGAGGATAGTCGGGGGAACAGGCATTCCCGGCCTCGCCCAGAGAATACTGCTTGCGAATTTTGCCCCGCCATCCGTTATCGTAAACATGAAGGGCGATATCCTCTATATCCATGGACAGACCGGGAAATACCTGGAGCCACCGCCGGGACAGCCAACGGTAAATGTTCTGGAGATGGCGCGGAAGGGGCTCAGGCTGGAATTGCGTTCTGCGCTTCAGAACGCCGTTTCCAATAGCCGGGATGTGGCGCTGAGAGACCTAAAAGTCATCACAGACAGCGGCGTCCAGCTTATCAACCTGACCGTCAGGCCGATTCGCGAGGTCGAACAGGGTGAGGGATTGTTCCTTGTGACATTTGACGATGTTCCGCCGGTCAGAAAAGCGGCGCCTGACCGGGGCAAGGGAAGAGCAACAAGAGAGAACACGCACATCGCGCAGCTTGAGCAGGACTTGAAGTACACACGGGAAAACCTTCAGGCAACCATCGAGGAACTCCAGGCCTCCAACGAAGAGCTGAAATCAACGAACGAAGAAATGCAGTCCACGAATGAAGAACTGCAGAGCACCAATGAAGAGCTGGAGACCTCCAAGGAGGAACTGCAATCGGTCAATGAGGAGCTGATCACTGTCAATGCGGAGTTGCAGACCAAGATCGAACAGCTTTCCCGGGCTGAAGGCGACATGAAAAACCTCCTGGACAGCATCAATGTGGGTAGCGTCTTCCTCGATAGCGAAATGAAAATCGTGCGTTTCACCACCGACATCACCAGCGTCATCAACCTGATCGCCTCGGACATCGGGAGGCCTATCGGTCATATCGTTACGAACCTGGAAGACGTTGACCTGGTCGCTGACGCAAGGAAAACCCTCGAAACCCTGAGGTGGAGCGAGAAGGAAGTACAAACAAGAGATGGGAGATACTATCTCCTGCGGACTATACCCTACAGAAGCATGGAGAATGTAATCGACGGGGTCGTTATCACTTTTACGGAGATCACCCAATTAAAAAAGCAGTCCGGAGAACTGACGAAGCTGGCGGCCACAGAAGCGGCATTGAGCTATGCCGAAGCGATTGTGGAGACAGTGAGGGAACCGCTTGTTGTGCTGGATGCGGAGTTGCACGTGGTCTCGGCGAATCGCGCCTTTCATAAATATTTTCAGGTTTCCGGCGGAGAGGTGGCGGGCCGTTTCCTCTATGAGCTTGGCAGAGGGCAGTGGGACATCCCGGCGCTCAGAAAACTGCTGGGAAGCATTCTCACCCAAGACGAAGTCTTCGAGAACTTTGAGGTTGAACTGGAATTTGAGAAGATCGGGAGAAAAAGAATACTTCTCAATGCCCGCAGGATCAGCCATGAAGGCATTCCCCGGCCCTTGATCCTCCTTGCCATGGAGGTGGTGAAATGATAAAAGCGATGAGCTAAAAAACATTTCGGGAAAATGGTACGCATGAAAAAAGACACTTCCAAAACAAAGCATGTTTATGACCTTCGTAAGCGTGCGGAAAAGAAGATCCCTGGAGCCACGGACAGCATCGGAAAGATGTCCACTCCTGAAATCCAGAAGCTCGTTCATGAGCTCCATGTTCATCAGATAGAACTGGAGATGCAGAATGAGGCATTACAAAAGTCTCAGACAGAGACTGCGGAATCACAGTACAAGTATAGCGATCTTTATGACTTTGCTCCTGTCGGGTATTTCACCTTCGATAGAAAGGGACATATCATTGAGGCGAATGTCACCGGTGCGTCCTTACTCGGCGCGGAGAAGCGATCTCTTGCCAAGCAGCCTTTCCAACGTTTTATCATACCCGGGTATTTCAGCATCTTCCAGTCCCATCTGCAGAAAGCCCAGGAAACACGAAGCAAACAAATCTGCAAACTGAAGCTCACAGGAAAGGACGGGAGTCTATTCGACGCGTTGATCGACACCATTGTTGTTATAGATGGCGAAGGTAAATTCGATCACTATCGGTCTGCGGTCACCGACATCACCGAGATTGCGAGGGCGGAGGCGCTCCGCCATAGCGAGATAAAATACCGCGGTCTATACGAATCCACTCAGGACGGAATCACGATGACAGATATCAAAGGCAATATTGTTGAATGCAACCGGGCTTATTCAGATATGCTCGGCTATAGCGAGAAAGAAATAATAGGCCTCACTTATCAGCAGACAACGCCCGCAAAATGGCATGCTATGGAAAGAGATATCGTTATAAATAAGATCTTGAAAACTGGATATTCCGATATCTATGAAAAAGAATATATCAGGAAAGACGGTACTGTGTTTCCCGTCTCTATGAGAGTATGGGCCATTAAAGATGAAGCAGGAAATAAGACCGGGATGTGGGGTATTGTACGCGACATCACCGAGCGCAAGCAAGTGGAAGATAAGCTGAAAGAACTCCAGGCAGATCAGCAGATAATACTCGATTCCGTGCCGGCGTTGATTTTCTATAAGGATAAAGAGAATCGCTTCATACGGGTTAACAGGGCTTTGACAGAAGATATGGGAAAGTCAAAAGAACAGTTGGAAGGCAAGTCTCTTTTTGACCTTTATCCCAAGGAGCAGGCAGAAGCTCTCTGGAAAGACGATAAGGAAGTAATGGCGTCCGGTAAGCCAAAGACAAAAATCATTGAATCGCTGGACAGCGGCAAAGGCAGGCGATGGTTCGAGACGGATAAGATACCTTATCGCGATGCACAGGGTAACATTATCGGTATAGTAGCTTTTGCTCTGGACATTACCGAGCGCGAACTGGCGGAAGAGGCGCTGCGCCAGAGTGAAGAACGCTACCGGAGCATATTTCAGAGGAGCCATGCCACGACGCTCCTGATCGACCCGGAAACTGCCGAGATTGTGGATGCCAATCCCGCCGCATGCAGGTACTACGGCCATACCCTCGCGCAACTGAAAAAGATGAAGATCATGGACATCAACACCCTGACGCGTGAGCAGGTCTTACAGGAAATGGAACTGGCCAAAAGCGAGCAACGGAATCATTTCATTTTTTCGCACCGCCTGGCAAATGGTGAAGTTCGATCCGTGGAAGTGTTCAGCGGCCCGATTGAACTGGCCGGAAGACACTTACTCTATTCGATTGTGCATGACATCACAGAGCGCAGACAGGCGCAAATGGAATTGGCAGAGCGCACAATGCAGCTTGAAGCCGCCAACAAGGAACTGGATAGCTTCAGCTACTCCGTCGCCCACGACCTCCGTGCCCCTCTGCGGGCTATCGACGGGTATGCGCGCATGATTCTCAAAAAACATGGGGGTAAATTTGATGAAGACGCACTGAATAAATTTAACGTCATCAGATCCAACACGCAAATGATGGGCCAGCTCATCGATGATCTACTGGCCTTATCACGCCTGGGCAGGAAGCATTTGTCTATCACATTGCTGGACATGGACGCCCTTGTCAGGGATGTATGGAAAGAAATGCAAGACATGCACCCGGGCAGGAATATGGTACTGAAACTAAACAGCGCCCCCCCCGGCTATGGAGACAGGGCGCTCATTAAACAGGTCTATATCAACCTGCTTTCCAATGCCGTCAAATTCACGAAAAACAGGGATGTCGCACATATTGAAACCGGGGGCTACTCCGATGGAAGCGAATTCGTGTATTATGTCAGGGACAATGGCGCCGGCTTTGACATGCAATATCACGATAAATTGTTCGATGTTTTTCAGCGTCTTCATAGCGCTGATGCTTTCGAGGGGACCGGCGTTGGCCTCGCAATTGTCCAGCGCATCGTGCACAGGCATGGCGGACGGGTATGGGCGGAAGGCAAGATAGACGAGGGTGCGTGTTTCTATTTTACACTGAGAGGGAAGGAATAAATTGTTCGGTGGATATGACGGCTAGTTTCTCCTTGCCGAGGATACTCGTCACGATAATGAAATTATCCCGCAAGTCCTCAGCAATAGAGCAAGACAAGTAAGGATAAGAAAGGTGTTAGACACCGGCGCAAGAGGTTTCTGTGCTTGCCGTGTAGGATCGAGCGTTATCAGAACCAAGCCGCAAGGAACGCACTCGGTCTTCCACCGCTTCCTCCAATTCATTGAGGTGGAAAGGCTTGGAAAGGCAGATATGCGCGCCTGCAGCCCTGAGCTCTTTCAAGGAGCGGGAACAGCCGCTCATGCCTACGATATAGACACCGGGAAATTGCGATTTCAAAAACTTACAGACTTCAACGCCGCCCATTCCCGGCATCTGGGCGTCCGTAATGACGATGTCGTAACAGTTGTCCTGCAGCCGGTTAACCGCCTCGATCCCGTCATAGGCCTCATCCACGCCATGGCCTGACAGCTTCAGGATGGCAGCAAGAACCTCCACAACAACCGGACTATCATCTACGACCAGTAATTTCATCTTGTGTTGCCACCGCTTGTTGGTTTAATTTTAATTTTATTCTATGACATTGAGACTAGATTGACAATAGTGCCTTCCCTGATGGGCTATGCCTAAATACCTGACTTTGATGTAAGGGAAAGGAGGTTGGGCGGATGACGTTATTCATCGAGAGAGAATCGCGCACACGTATTTTCTGGCCCCCGTGTTACATAAACGAGGTACTCATCTAACCTATTTATTGATAACGACTTTTTTCTCTTTTGTAGTACCATACGCCGAAATCGAAATAAACCAAACAACCCTGATACGATCATTAGGAGGAACAACATGGAAATAATTAATTTATTCGCACTTTTATTTTCTCCGCTTATAGCCGTTTTAGTTAGCGTCTTCTTACAATCCAAACAAGCAAAAAACGGCGAAAAAAAAGTCATCTTTTCCACTCTAATAGCAACTAGGCATTCCCCAATAAATGACCAGACCGTACGTGCCCTTAATATGATTGACGTCGTATTTTACAAAAACAAAAATGTCCGTCGGTTATGGAGGGAGTACTATGACATGCTACACAATACGGGACTTAACAATGAATTAGGATACAAGACCAGACAGACAAAGAATCTCGAGCTTATTACTGAAATGGCTAAAGACCTTGGTTATAGTAAAGAGATAACGGCTCTTGATGTCGAACGTGTTTATTATCCCGTCGGACTCGGTCAAGCTTTCACGAGAAGTGAAGAAATTGCCAATGAACTTCTTAGGGTATTAAAAGCGAGTGGCGGTCTTCAAATAACAGAAAAAAGTAATGTTTAATGCAAATTATTTTATGTTGAATGAGAGTGCTCATATCTTCCTCTGAAATATGCATTTGACTTAAACCATAGGGCGATGTAGCTTTCCTTTAGAAATCGATAAAGATGCAAGAATGTCATTAATTCGTAAACAGGAGTGAGTACGCTATTTTTTAAGGGGATAAACCCGTGAGCGTGAACAAGACGTTTTATTTCAAAATGAAACAGTTCGCAGCGGGTGAGCTAGGAACTGCTGCTCAACGTGTTTGTTCGCGGGTGTGTAACCCTGAGTACTCAGTAAGTGTCTACCTCTACCGCACTCTTGGTGATGGGACGGAACAGCGGCAAAGCAAGATTGATACGTCATTGCTTTCCACGGTTTGTGATCTGCAACGGGAGAATGTCTCATTCGATCTGACCTTCGCAAAACGGCTCAATGACAACGTGATTACGGGCAATATTATTGGGGCTCACGTATGGGCATATGGCAACGTTCTTGTGGTTAGAATGGATGCGGACTCAGCCGACCAATTACGTGAATTCTCTCGCATATTTGCGGAGGAGTTCGGCCTTCAGGTTGCTCCTGCTCCAGTCAAGGAATCTAACGTTCTGAGCCAAATAAGTGCACTTGCCGAGCGAGTGGCGGCCCTTGAACGAGACCGAGCTGCATTGCACCGGCTGACGTGCTTTCTCAGCTTTCACTTTGAAGGCCGGTCGCTTAAATACGGTCAAACGGTCAAGCAACTCTTAGAATTACTAGGCGTCAGGGTAATCACGGGACAGGGATATGAACCTATGCCGGTAAACGAAAAAGTTCGGTCACGTCTTGCAGAGAATATTGACTTGATTGTAGTTATAGAAACCGCAGGTATAAAATCGTCCTGGACTCGTGATGAAATGGCGCGAGCACAAAACCCTGGAGTATTCCTCATTCCACTTGTCGAGAATGGAGCGGTCTTCGAAGCCGGGATCTTCGGAGACCATGAATACATACCATTCGCTGAAGACCATGTGTCGGATGCATTCATTGGCCTCATAGAAGGTATTCAATATGTTGAGCGAGTTCGCGCAACAGCAGAACCCGTTGCAGCGGTCGACGGTCCACCGTCGCTGAACCAAAATGGTTGATTCTTTCAATCTGCAATTGTCAAATTCTATTGTAACGCGGCTATTAACAGTCGTATGTGAAAGCAATAATTAAGGTCATTACAAAAGAACCCACTCTTTCCATTGCCCACTTTCATCTTTACTGAGGAGCCAAGAGAGAGCAGGCTCATCTCATCCGTGCGAATATGGCGAGCGCGAAGTATAACCGTTAAGGGATTTTTTGCAGATCAAGACAGGGTTACCTTACTGCCCTTTTGCGGGTTACTTTTTCTCCTGTGGAGAAATGTTGTCGAGCTTCGCTGCATCGTCAGCGGCAGATGGCTGTGACGCTTCCTGTGAGCTCTTCAGATCTTCTCCATTAATTTTCTCCGGCTCACTTATCATCTCTTCGTATTCGGGTATGACGACACCACGCCGTACCATGATCTCGTATATCCTGTCGGCACGGCTTTCAACATACTTCGACGTACCGGTGGGATTGAACCTTATGGGATTAGGAAGGACGGCCGCGAGCCGCGCCGCCTCCTGGGCAGTCAGCTCCGACACGTCCTTGCTGAAGTAGTGGTGGGCGGCAGCCTCGATACCGAACAGACCATCACCCCATTCCACGCAATTGAGATAAAGCTCGATAATTCTCTTCTTGGAGAGATTTCTCTCCAACCGCCATGTGAGGATAGCCTCCTTTATCTTGCGGACAGGATTTTTTGAAGGAGTCAGATACAGGTTCTTTGCAAGCTGCTGGCTTATCGTGCTCCCGCCTAAGGCAAATTTTCTCTTCTTGATGTCCTTTTCAATGGCCTTCTGCATGGCCTCGTAATCGAATCCCTCATGGCTCCAGAATTTATCGTCTTCTGCAATAAGCACTGCTTTTATCACATACGGCGGAATCTGCGATAGCGGCACCCACTGCTGGACGATCTTCTTTTTCTTGCCCTGGTTCTGCCACTCCTTTTCCCGGTACTCCATGAAGGCCGTCTTTTTCGGAGAGACCTTTCTAAGTTTGGAGACATCCGGGTAAATGAAGTACAAGCCTATACTGGCAATCAAGGCGGCTACAAGGACAAGGATAGCAAGTCTGATAATTTTCTTCATCTCAACCCAAGAAATTCCTTCATGCCTTGCTTGCTGCAAGGGACAGGGAGGAATCAATACTTTCTCTGACGTCACACCATCGCGAATGCTTCATATATCAAATCGTCATCTGAAAGCAAGGGGTAGCAATCGACCTTTCGGGAAGACGATTTTGGGAGCAATTATGACCCCCATGAGCACCTGAAACCGCTATTTTATTGAAGCCAAATAACCTGATTTTACTTAATTTTATTGAAAATTCTGCGTTTATATGAAAATTTGCTTTGACTTATAATAACTTTTTCTGTAGACAGAGTTGTTAGCTTTTTTGTGTGCAGCTTGTCGTCCATTGTCAAAATCTGTGCACCGTCAACAAAATGGGGATCCCCCGAATGAAAAAGAGGAGGTACTTCATGATGAAACGGCAGATTTTCCTATGGATGGGACTCATTGTCCTGTTCACTGCATTTGGCCTCAGCCAGGAGGTTTTTGCAAAGGAATATAAGGTAAAGCGAGGCGATTCACTCGCCAAGATTTCGAAAAAGTTCGGCGTTGCTCCTCAGGCCTTGATGGATGCGAACGGCCTGACAAGCGACGCGCTCCAACCCAGACAAGTCCTCATCATCCCCGATGGCGGCAAGAAAAAAGTCTCCAAATCCAAGAAGGCGCATTCCTATAGCTCCGAATATTACGTGGTCAAGAATGGGGATACCCTTAAAGCCATCGCAAAGAAGACAGGCCATCCCGTCAGTGAAATCAGCAGGCTGAATCATGTCAATGCAAGATCTCTGAAGATAGGGCAGAAACTTGTCCTTGCCAGGCACGGCCCTGTGAGAGAACTGGCGACGGCGAGAACTGACGAAACAGATGAATCAGCCGAAGACGATGAATTTTTGGGCGATGATGATGACCTTGTCATGAACGATGACTTGGCAGAAGTGACAAAGGATGCAGATTCAAGCTCAGAATTGCTCGGCAACTGGGACAGCCCCAATGAACGGTCATTGTTTGTCAGGGTCGCCAAAGGATTTTTAGGCGCACCCTATCGATTGGGAGGATCATCAGTCAGGGGCTTGGATTGCTCCGCGTTTGTAAAAAAGATTTACGAATTCTTTGACGTCAGCCTTCCGAGAACAGCAAAGGAACAGGCGCATGTGGGGCAGCGTGTATCGAGAGATGAACTTAAAGAGGGAGACCTCGTCTTTTTCAACACGAGGCGGGCCTATGGACATGTGGGGATATATATAGGAAACAATGAATTCGTCCACGCCTCAGCCGGCCGGGAGAGAAGGGTCAGGATAGATACCCTCGACAAGCCTTACTATGACAAACGCTTTATCAAAGCCGTGCGGATCAAGGGGTTAGACAGCGGGGTGTAATCCACCCTTCGTAGCGCGGGGAAAAAGTAAAACAGTTGGGAAAGATGGGACATAGATATGTCCCATTTTTTTTCACCAGATGTCCACGAGGGAAGCTAAATACTGACGAAGACACATTTCTATTGATTTATTCGCATACCATATATATTCTTAAACCCGGTATAGATAGCAAAGATAGGTCGCAGTGAGGCAGTTACGGAACGAGAGTTGCCGTTTGCATACAGGAGCCAAGCACAGTGAAACAGAGTAAATACAGAATAATAAGAATTGTGAAGGAGGCAGACATGCATAAGAAAGCGCTATCATTCATCATCGTTTTAATGTTTTCCTTTTTTATTGGCGGCTGTGTTACAACGGCCACTTACGAGAAGAAGGCAGCGGAGGCGGATAGTCAGGCAAAGGAGCTCGCAGCAGTGAAGGCTGACAGAGACGAGCTGGACAAGGTCCTGAAAGCCAAAACTGATGACCTGTCAAAGTCAATCGCCGATCTCAGGCAGAAGACTGCTGATCTCGAAGCGGAAAACACAAGACTGAAGGCGGATCTTGCAGACCTGAAAAAGAAGGAGGCAGAGGTTCAGTCTGAAAGCAATACTTACAAACAGCTGACGCAGGAAATGAAGGGTGAGATTGCCAAGGGTCAGGTCACAATTTCAGAACTTAAAGGAAAGCTGACACTGGATGTGGTGGACAAAATCCTTTTTGCCTCCGGACAGTCAGAAGTGACAAAGGAGGGACTGGCCGTTTTGAAGCGGGTCAACGATATCCTCAAGAATGTCAAGGATAAGTCGATCCGCATTGAAGGGCACACCGACAACGTAAAGATTAAAGGCGCACTCGTGAAGCAGTACCCTACCAACTGGGAACTTTCGGCGGCCCGAGCGATCAACGTCGCAAAATATTTGCAGCAGCAGGGAATTGATCCTGCCCTCTTGTCAGCCACTGCTTTTGGTGAATACAAACCGATAGCAGGTAACGACACCCCGGAAGGACGGGCTAAGAACCGGAGAATCGCTATTATTCTTCTCCCCAAGGAGTGAAATCATAACAAGAATCTCATGGGCAAGACGATCACCGAAAAAATAATTGAAGCACATATTGTTTCAGGTAGATTCGTTCCCGGAACTGAGATCGGAATTAGAATTGATCAGACCCTGACGCAGGACGCCACAGGGACCATGGCCTATCTTGAGTTTGAGTCGATGCAGGTTCCGAGAGTCAGAACGGAATTGTCCATAAGTTATATTGATCATAATACCATTCAGAGCGGATTTGAAAATTCAGATGACCACAGATACCTGGAAACTGTGGCGCAGAAGTACGGCATATACCTTTCACGTGCGGGGAACGGCATCTGCCACCAGGTGCACCTTGAGAGGTTTGGAAAACCGGGGAAAACGCTCCTCGGTTCCGACAGCCATACGCCTACGGGTGGAGCGCTCGGCATGCTCGCCATCGGGGCCGGCGGCCTCGATGTGGCCTTGGCCATGGCGGGGGAACCTTTCTACTTTACCTGTCCCAGGATAATCAAGATCAATCTTAAGGATAAACTGCCTCCCTGGACATCCGCCAAGGATATTATCCTGAAGGTGCTTGAGATTTTCACCACCAAAGGAAATGTCGGGTTCGTCTTTGAATACGGGGGAGAGGGCACAGCAACCCTTTCGGCGCCTGAGAGGGCGACCATTGCCAATATGGGCGCAGAATGCGGCGTAACCGCCTCCGTCTTCCCGAGCGACGAGATGACGCGGATCTTCTTGAAGACCCAGGAGCGGCCTGATGACTGGCAGGAAATGAAAGCCGATCCGGATGCAGAATATGACCGAATCGTTGATATTGACCTCTCCCGTTTCGTTCCACTCACAGCAAAACCGCACAGCCCTGATAATATAAGCCCCGTGAGAGACGTGGAAGGAATTCGCGTGGACCAGGTCTGTATCGGAAGCTGCACAAATTCATCCTACAAAGACCTGGTAACAGTCGCCAAGATTTTGAAAGACCGCGTAGTCCACCCGAAGGTCAGTCTTGTTATTGCACCCGGCTCGCGACAGGTGCTGGAAAATCTTGCCATAGAGGGTTATCTTACGGACCTCATTATGGCCGGAGCGAGACTCATGGAAAGCGCATGCGGATTCTGCATCGGTAACAGCCAAAGCCCCCAGACGCGAGGAGTGTCCCTCCGAACATCAAACAGAAACTTCCTCGGCCGGTCAGGCACGATTGACGCAAATGTGTACATCGTAAGTCCGGAAACCGCGGCGGCCTCAGCAATAACCGGAAGATTCACCGATCCCCGTGACCTCGGCATGGCATATCCAGAGGTGAACATGCCTGATCGCTTTCACATTGATGACAGTATGATCATCAAGCCCGAGTCGACCGAGAACTCTTCCGCGACAGATATTTTCCGGGGGCCGAATATAGGAGTTCCGCCTGCAAATGACCCGTTTCCCGATGCGATCAAAGGTGAAGTAACCATCAAGGTCGGGGATAAGATCACGACCGATCATATTGTCCCTGCCGGCACCAGAATGAAATATCGATCAAACATAGCCAAATATTCCGAGTATTTTTTTGAGCTTCTGGACGGGCGCTTCTTCAAGCGCGCTAAGGAAATCCAGGACAGAGGAAAACACAATATCATCATCGCCGGAATTTCATATGGGCAGGGTTCGTCGAGGGAACACGCCGCCATGGGGCCTATGTTTTTAGGTGTGAAGGCCGTCATCGCCAAATCTTTCGAAAGAATTCACGCGGCGAACCTGATAAACTTCGGAATACTTCCCGTTACATTTAAGGACGAAAGCGACTACGAGCGCATTAGCCAGGGGGATAGCCTTGAGATTGCGGATGCCAGAAAGACCATCGAGGGAAACGGAAGGATGATCGTGAGGAACATCTCCAAAGGCGTATCATTCGAGCTTAATTACAATCTGTCGGAGCGGCAGAAAAAGATTCTCCTCGCCGGCGGCGCTCTGAATCTGAGGTACATCTGACATTTTTCATCATGTAGCACAATATTATGAACAGTTATGGAAGCGGCCATGTCCCTTGTTGATGAAATCTACCGCCGCTGCCTTGACGGCCCTCTGAAGGGCGGCTTGACGGCGCAGAATGTCTCTCTCTATCACACCTCCCCTTTCACGATATTTTGCGAGACTTTCGTCTCCTCAGAAAAGAAAGATCCCATGAGCCCCTACCGCGAACTCCTCTTCGAGAGGGGCCGTGAACACGAACGGAGGGTCATAGAAACAGCATTCCCGTCATGCAGGCGATTTCATTATGAGACGCCTGAGGAGGGCTTTCGCAGATTGCTCGATGAAATGGCGAGAGGCGCCGAGGTCATCTCCGGACCTCCCCTATTTTATCTCCCGGAGAATATGCAGGGAAGAATAGACGTCCTCGAGAAGAGAAGCGATCATCGTTCCGTCTTCGGAAACTACTATTACATCGTTACGGAAATCAAACAGGCAAGAAGAATCAAGAAGGAACATATCCTTCAAGGCGCCTTCTATACGTATGTGCTGGCAAAGATACAGGAGCATCTTCCCGGTATATTCAAAATCATTAACCATGACCTAAAGACTCTGGAATATTCCTTCTCCGACTATGAAGCGGAGCTCCAGAGTGCCATGAAAGGAACACAGGCAATCATTGACGGCACAAATCGGCCAACGGCAACCTACAATGCAGCGGAGTGGCCATGGGAAAGGTACATCAATCACGAGGCAATCAGAATGAGAGATGTTTCACTGGTGGGGCAAGTCGGTCCGAGAACTAAAGAGAAGCTGGTTTCACGAGGATTTAAAAAGATATGGGATGTATCGTCTGCCAGTAATGAAGCCCTGCAGGTTATAGAAGGGATTAGTGACGCCACCGCAAGAAAGCTTATATTGAATGCCAAGGCCATCATGAAAAATGAACCGATCCCCGTCGATCTCTCGCGCCTCAATTTCCCTGCGAAGTCCACTGAAATATTCCTGGATATGGAGGGAACCGATGAGCCGGACCTCGAAGGTGCGACAGATGCCGTTGACTATCTCATCGGCGTCGTTGTTCGTAAGGGCGGCAGGGATGAGTATCATCCATTCATCGCCCACAAGCTCGCGGACGAGGGGAAAATGTTTTGTGATTTTATGTCCTTTCTGAAGAAGCATAGTGATTACGTCATCTACCACTGGCACAATTACGAACACTGGCACATGAAGCGCCTTGCAGAGAGGCATGACCTTGTGGAGGAGGCCGATAAGTTAGTCTTATCCCACATGGTTGACCTCCATAGGATCGCCACAAAGGCCTTCTCTTTTCCCACCTATACAAACGGCCTCAAAGATATAGCTGCTTTCCTCGGCTTTAAGTGGCGACATGGCGATATCAATGCACTCGACGCCATAGCCTACTATCTCAAATACCAGGCTGATCCAGATGGATACAGGGAGAAAATCCGCGCTGTTATTGATTACAATGAAGACGATTGCAGGGCGACAATAACAATAAAGGATTGGCTTGCCGAGCAGAAGAACATCTCGTGACCCCGGTTCGCTGACACCGGCAGAAATGAGATCGGCGAATGCACGGAAATCAGAATATCTCCTCCATATAAAAAGCTAAATTTAAGCGGACTCCTGTAGACAGTCCATCTCCTTTATGATAGAAAAAAGCATGGAATCGTCAGTCGGAAAAGAACTTCCCTCGATGGATAAGGTGAGAGTCCGATCTACAATTGTGGAGATGGACGGTGATGAGATGGCGAGGATCATGTGGAGGCTGGTTAAGGACAATCTCTTGCTTCCCTATCTTTCCATGGACATCGAATACTACGATCTTCACATCAAGAATCGGGATGTAACAAACGACCGCGTTACTGAAGATGCAGCGAGAGCCGTGATTAGGCATGGTGTAGGGGTCAAGTGCGCGACGATCACTCCGAATCAAGGACGCGCGAGCGAATACAGCCTCAAGAAATTGTGGAAGAGCCCAAATGCGACAATCAGGGAAATGCTTGACGGGACTGTTTTCAGAAGGCCAATTCTTGTGAAAAATATCCGGCCATCCGTATCTGCCTGGAAGAAACCCATCATTATTGGAAGACACGCCCACGGGGATGTTTACAGCAATACAGAGATGCGCATAGATACGCCCGGGAAGGCGGAGCTCGTTTTTACACCCTTGGGGGGTAGTTCCCCCATCAGACAGACCATTGGGGAATTTACCGGGCCCGGGATCATCCAGGGTATACACAACACCGATGAGTCCATAGAAAATTTCGCAAGGGTTTGCTTCATGTACGCCCTCGATCAAAAAATTGATCTCTGGTTCAGCAGCAAGGATACCATCTCCCAAGTATACGATGGCCGATTCAGGGATATATTTGAGAAGGAGTATATAGAAAACTGGCAGGAAAGATTCGATCGGGCGGGTATCTCATATTTCTACACACTAATCGATGATGCTGCGGCCCGCATCATGAAGTCCGAAGGAGGCCTGCTCTGGGCCCTCAAGAACTACGACGGGGACGTCATGTCCGATATGATAGCGTCGGCTAACGGCAGCCTGGCCATGATGACCTCCGTCCTCGTTTCTCCCCATGGGTCCATCGAATACGAAGCGGCTCACGGCACGGTACAGAAACACTATTATAAATATCTCCGCGGCGAAGAGACATCCACAAACCCCATGGCGATCATTTTTGCCTGGTCCGGATGCCTCCGCAAGCGGGCCGAGATCGACGCGACTCCCGAAGTGGGCTCGTTTGCGGATAAGCTTGAAGAGGCGGCCCTTTCCACTGTGGCATCCGGGGTCATGACAGGCGATCTCCTCTCGGTTGCCAAGAAGAGCCCCAAGAACAGAAAGGTAAATACGGAAGCATTCATCGATGCAATCGCCAAGAATCTCAGAAAGAAATTATTTGGTTAAGCCGAACCTGAAAGACATGTCCCTGGCGGAGCTTGAGATATTTATCTCGAGATTCGGGAAGGAAAAATACCGCGCAAGGCAGATTATGAAGTGGCTTTACCAGTCGAATGCCGGAACCTTTGAGGATATGTCAGACCTTTCCAAGGCATTCCGGAGCGAGATGCGTGACGCAGCCAGAATCGCTCTGCCGGATATTGTGAGAACACAGGTCTCAAAAGACGGCACGAAAAAGATCCTCTTCGGATTAGAGGACGGTCTTTTTATTGAAAGTGTCCTCATACCCGGAAAGAATCACTGGACGGTCTGCGTCTCCACCCAAGTCGGTTGTCAGATGGGGTGTGCATTCTGTATGACCGGCAGGCAGGGGTTCACAAGAAACCTTCTCCCTTCGGAAATAACGGGACAGATAACAAGGCTGCGGACCGAGATGCCGGAGGGAGAAAATATTAAGAACATAGTCATGATGGGAATGGGGGAGCCTCTGGCCAACTATGAGAATACCCTGAAGGCAATCAGGATAATCACCTCCGAGATCGGATTCGGTTTTTCCCACAGAAAAGTCACCGTATCGACCTGCGGGATTGCGCCTATGATCGAGCAACTCGGCAAAGACGTCTGCGTCAATCTCGCGATTTCTCTGAATGCCCCGGACGATATTACAAGAAGCCGTCTCATGCCTATCAATAAAAAATATCCCATAGCAACACTTCTTGATGCGTGCAGGAATTACCCCATGCCGGGGCGGAGAATGCTCACATTCGAATACATTCTTATTGCCGGCGTAAATTCGTCGGCAGATAGTGCGGCAAAAATGGCGCGTCTCCTAAAGGGGATGCGATGCAAGCTTAACCTGATCGCTTTCAACGAATTTCCCGGTTCAACATTCAGAGTGCCTTCACTCGATGAAATACGGGCATTTCAGCAGGTTCTCCTCGACCACCATTACACGGCCATCGTCCGGGCGAGTAAGGGAAGCGATATCCTGGCAGCCTGCGGCCAATTGAGCGGCCAGAGGAACGAAAGGGGGTGATGGAAAAACGCGGACTACCATAAGATGAGGAACGATTGTGCATCTCTTATCGGCACGTACTTAATTACCGCTTACAGATTGAGGATCAAAAGGAGGAATACTGTATGCCTGGAGTCTTCAAAGACTATGCAAAGAACAAATTGAAAAAACCGGCGCCTCTGAAAGGAATCAGGGTAATAGAGGTCTGCACACTGCTCTTCGGCCCGGCAGGCCCATCGTTTCTGGCCGAAATGGGGGCCGAGGTGATAAAGGTCGAATTACCCCCTGTGGGAGATGTGACGCGTTCCCTGAATCCGTTCGGATGGTTTTACAAGGAACAGGGCCCGATGTTCATGCACATCAACCCATCCAAATATTACATGGCCCTGGACCTGCACAAGGATACGGCTCAGAATATCTTCAAAGAGCTATGCGCCAAAGCCGATATTGTCGAGTTCAACCTCCGGCCCGCGGTAACGAACCGCTGGAACATCGGTTATGAAGATATCAAGAAAGTGAACCCCGGCATTATTTACCTTGAGAAAAACGGATTCGGCCAGTGGGGTCGTTACGCCGAGGAGGACCGGCCGTCCAACGATGGCGCGGCACAGGCGCTCTCCGGTTATGCATGGATGTCAAGTTTTTCCAAGAGGCCCCCGCTCAAGCAGGGCATCTGGATCTGCGACGTATACGGAGCCATGATGGGCGAGGTTGCCGTGCTGGCGGCCCTCCATCACCGGAAAAGAACCGGCAAGGGACAGTATATAGAAATGTCACAAAGCGAGAATATCATGCGTGCCATGGGGTGGATCTGGCCCTATCAGCAAGTGACAGGCAAGGGAGCGGAACCATCGGGAAATCGTGATCAGTGCATCTGCCCTGCCGATACGTTCCTTTGTAAGGATGGCAATTTTGCTGCCCTCGCGGCACCTGCACCGGATGAGTTCAAGGCTTTATGCGTGGCCATGGCCAAGCCGGAACTGGCGGATGATCCCCGATTCAAGGATCATACGACCCGGCTCAAAGATGAAAATGCCATGGCAATACTCAAGATCATAGCCGACTGGGCAGTAACCAAGACAGCCGACCAAATCGAAAACCTGGGAAAGAAGCACGGTTTCGCAGCTACCCGGCTTCACAGCTCCAAAGACGAATTCGAAGATCCACACCGCAGGGATCGGGGTTTCATCAAAGAGATTGACGACCCCATGTACGGTAAGTTTGTCGATCACGAAATTCCCATAATGATGTCCAAGACACCACCCAAACACCGCTGGACCGTAAGGCCCGTGGGTTTTGATAATGACTTTATCATGACCAAGATCCTCGGCAGGAACCAGTCCCAACTGGACGAACTCTATACGCAAGGAGTCCTGGGAAGATGGAAGGACCAGCAAGGCCGCAGGCCGCCCTCAGATTGGGACGGGCAATCCGGCGCTATATTAAGGAGGTGATGAAACATGGCAGACTACAAGAGAGCAAAATGGGCGGCATGGGCGGACAATATCAGGTCACTGGATGATCCCGCACAGAACTTTGAAAAACCCGAGGCACTGGATGACCTCGTCGTGATTGATTTGAGTTCACGGAGCATGGCAGGATGTTTCTGCTCTTCCATGCTGTCAGAGCTCGGCGCAGAGACTATTCGCATCGAACAGCCGGGGGGCGACTTGGTCAGGACATACTCCCCCAACGGGATTATGGTAAAGGATACAGGGCTCGCGTATCTCCAGGAGGGTCGAAATAAGTACCATATAACTCTGAACCTGGAGACGGAAGAAGGGAGAGACATACTTAAATCTCTTGCCGCTCAGGCGGACGTGCTTATCGAGACCTATCCGGCAGGAACTATGGACAAGTGGGGAATCGGCTATGAGGCGCTCTCGGAAATCAATCCCCGCCTCATCTTTGCATCGATTTCCACCTTCGGCCAGTTCGGCCCGGAGAGCAAGAGAAAGCAGTATGACTATGACAACGTTTCCCAGGCGCGCTCCAGCATACAGTATGCGACGGGTGAGGTGTTGCCTGAGGGAAAGACTGTGAAGGATATGCCGCACGCCGTTCCCACGAAGGCGGGACCATGGATCGCGTGGGCTGTTTCCGGCACTTTTGCGGCCATGGGCATACTGGCGGCCCTTTATTATAGAGACATGACAGGTGAAGGTCAGGCGATTGACGTATCCACGCCGGAAGCCTATGGCCGCCTGAATGATTATCAGCTCATGTGGTATGGCGAGGCCGGAGTGATCAATGAGCGCTTCGGCAGCCTCGATACCGCTTTATGGCTGTATGGCTTTTATCCGACCAAGGACGGCGGCGTCTTCCTCGGAGGTCTCCGCCTGGAGATGTGGAAGGCCTTCGTAGATATGATGGGAAAATACGACGAGTGGAAAGCTGATGAATGGACGACGCTGGCACCTTTCATGAAAAAAGACTGGCAGCTCAAGTATCAGTCCATGATCGATCCGCTGACTGCACAGTACACAAGTGAAGAACTCACAAAGAAATCCATCGAATATGCGAAAAGTGGCAGGCTGGCGCCCATCACTCCCGTCGTAGCGGAGATCGTATCGCCGTGGAAGGCGATGCAGGATGAGAACTGGCTGGACCGGGGCATGTTCACATCGGTTCAGGATCCCGTCTATGGTTCTGTTCTTTGTGCCCAGGCGCAGTGGAAGTCAACGGAGACACCACCGAGAACAAAATGGGCCTGTCGACCCGTAGGTTACGACAATGGATTCATATACCTCAAGTATTTTGGATATGGCCCGGTAAAACTCAAAGAACTGGGAGGCAAGGGTATTATCTAACAAGATGACACATCCCAAACTGCTTCAAGCGATGTTCCGGCCGGAATTCTATCCCCACCGGCCGGAACATATCGAATTAATCCAGACACACATATCATATATTTTCCTCGCCGGAGATTACGTATATAAGGTCAAGAAGGCCGTGGATTTCGACTTTCTTGATTTTACTACAATCGAGAAGAGAAGATTTTACTGCAACGAAGAACTCCGATTGAACAGGAGACTTGCCCCGGAAGTGTATCTGGACGTTCTCGAAATCGGTGAAGATGCAGGGGGCAACATAGTTTTAGGAAGAGGAGAGCGTGTCGTCGATTATGCCGTTCTCATGAAGAAGCTGCCCCAGGACAGGATGCTCAAGACACTGCTGCAACGGGGAAAAATTGATCTTCCGATCATGGATGCGGTTGCGAGGAAACTCTCTGATTTCCATGCGCGTGCTGCAACAGGCGGCAACATTGATGAAATAGGAGGTGTGGAGACGATTCACAGGAACCACGATGAAAATTTTGAAGAAACACGAGATTACATAAATATAACCATCCCGGAATATCAGTACCGGTTCACAAAATATTACGCATACGATTTCATGGACAAGCATCAGGCGCTCCTTGTGAGGAGAGTGCAAGACCACAAGATCAGGGACTGCCATGGTGACCTGCACCTGGAACACATCTGCATTATAGACTTCGGCGCACGGCCAAAAGAAGCAAGCGGACCAGGCAATTATTATACTCCGGACGACATCATCATATTTGATTGCATCGAATTCAACGAAAGGTTCCGTTATGAGGATGTTGCCTCTGAAGTGGCATTTTTGGCTATGGACCTGGATTATAACGGCTATGCCGACTATGCAGATACTTTTGTATCGGCCTATGTTGGACATGCAGAGGATCGTGAGATCGGAAGCCTGCAGAATTTCTATAAATGTTATTACGCCTATGTGCGGGGTAAGGTCATGAGTTTCAGGCTGGGCGAGAGCTCCGCAGGCCAAGAAGATCGTGAGGAAGAAATAAGTGCAGCATCGAGGTATTTCGATCTCGCCTACACGTATTCGGCAAGATTGGAAAAACCGACGCTGATCCTGATGGCCGGGCTTACGGGAACAGGGAAAAGCGTCCGCGCCGACTTCCTTGCCCCCCGTATCGGCGCCGAAATCATTCGCACCGATGTCCTGCGAAAAGAGATGTTGCATATGGCGCCTACGGAAAGACATCATGACGTTTTTGGCACTGGTATATATTCGGAAGAAATCACGCGGAAGACCTACGACAGGGCACTCAAATTAGCGTCGGAGAAACTGACAGGGGGAAAGTCGGTTATCATCGATGCATCATACAAGAGTCGCGCCGATCGTCAAGAAGCTCTCGCGGCTGCAGAAAAGCTAAAGGCTGATTTCTTCACCATCGAGTGTACATGCCCGGAGAATATTATCAAGGAGAGACTCGCTCTGCGGATGTCCGATAAGGGAGAGGCTTCTGACGGGCGCTGGGAAATTTACCGCGCGCAGAAAGAGACATTCGAGAGGATTACCGAAATGCCGGAAAATTCGCATATCATCATCGATACCTCTCTCACACCGGAGGAATGCACATATAAGGCCCTGCAAAAAATACGAAACTTCCCCGTAGAGCCTTAACCGCATTCTAGGGGCTTCGCAGAAAGTTCTATTTTCACTTAAAGTTGATTTTGGGGGAAGGCAGAAAACCCGGGGGAGTTATTTTGTGCTTTTTGGTTCTTTCTTGCTCGCCTCTTCCTGGGCGATGCGCTTCTTTGTTTCATTCATAAAGTAAGATACCTTATAGTCCAAACCAAGGTTTGCATAATCCTTTTCAATTGTCTCAAATCTCTTCAGGGCGGATTTATACTGCTTTTTCTTGAAGTAGAAGTGACCTACATAGAATTCGTTTTCTGCAAGATTCTTTTTACAGTCCCGAAGTGTCTTCTCCGCCATCAAGGAAAATTTACTGTTAGGAAAGCGTGCAATAAGCCTTTCAAATTCTTTTATGGCTTTATTCGTCTCGGTCTGGTCACGGTCTATGCTGTACATCTGCTTATAGTGGCACATGCCAAGCTGATAAATCGTGTAAGGCACGTTTTCATTCGTTGGATGGAGATTTATGAAATCATTATAGGCCAGCTCGGCCTCACCATATTCCTCATCGCTGAAATGCGAATCGGCAATCCCCAGTTCCGCAAGGATGGCAAGCTTGCTGAGTGGATACTGATCCCGCACTTTCTGAAAATATTCAATTGACCTCTTATACCAGCCATTCTGATACGCGTCATATCCCTTCTGATAAAGCTGCTCCGGTGTGCCTTTTGTCCTGTCGGGTTTCTCCCACAGATGCGTAATATGAGTCCACAAGCCGCATCCGGAAAGAGAAAACACGGCGATAATGACGAGAATTAAAACTGTATTTTTCCTGCGCACTTTTTCAGCCATTGATCACAAAGCCTTTTTGATCAACCCTTCGAGACGCTCTTTTGGAGAGAGGCCTATCAGCTTATCCATAATATCACCCTTATTGAACAGGATGAGAGTCGGTATGCTCATTACACCGTAGGTCGTAGCTGTCTTGGGATTGTCATCAATATTTATCTTCCCCACTTTGACGCGGCCCTTATATGCCTCTGCGAGGTCTTCCACAACAGGCCCTACGGCCCTGCAGGGACCGCACCATGGCGCCCAGAAATCAACGAGAACGGGCCTTTCCGATTTGAGCACCTCCTGATCGAAATTAGCGTCTGTAAATTGAATTAGGGATTCATCTTTAGCCATACTGCATCCTCCTTGATAACTTCATAGGACTCTATTACTATATGGCCACAAGGGAAGTCAAACGCAATTTATCTTCCCATATTTTGACAGATATAAATGAATCTGGTATAAGGATTCATCATCAATGGCAGGAGTCTCATGGAGAATCAAATGGCACCTCTGGGCATCATATCCGGCATAGTTCTTCTGCAAGGCAAGGGTATCTTCGATAATCTGGAAGAAATGGAAATGACAAATGAATTCGGCAAGGCCCTCGTTTTCTCTTCAGGTGCTCTCGCGTTCATACCCAGACACGGTAAAGACCGGCGGCACCATATCCTTCCGCACCTCATTGACCATCGGGCCAATCTCAAAGCATTGACGGATCTCGGAGTGACAGAGGTCGTCAGTGTCAATTCTACGGGATCTCTCAAGAGAAATCTGACGCCCGGCACGTTTGTCGTACCGGACGACTTTCTCATACTTACGGATACGCCCACCACAGTCGGCGGCAAAGCATTCCATATTACGCCAAGACTGGATGAAGAAGTCCGGCAAAAGTGGATGGCCGCAGCAAGAGATTGCGGAATTGATGTCGTAAATGGAGGAGTATACTGGCAAACTCAAGGCCCCAGATTTGAGACGAAGGCGGAAATCCGGATGATGTCCCAGTTTGCTGATCTCGTCGGCATGACTATGGCGAGTGAGGCGGTCATTGCACAGGAACTGGGGCTTTCATATGCGTCCCTGTGCTCCGTGGACAACTATGCTAATGGCCTTGGAGAAAGAGAATTGACGGTGGATGAAATACTCCAACATGCCAAGAGAAATGCTGACGTAGTGCTAACAATAGTCACGAGATACATGGAAAGGAGAAGATGATGAAATTTTCCACGAGAGGGGACGGAGGGGAGACAAGCTTGTTAGGCGGGCAGAGAGTCCCTAAATACGATCCCAGGCCGGAGACCTACGGAGTATTGGACGAGGCAAGCTCCGCACTTGGGGTAGCCAGAGCCACAACAAAAAGCCAGAAGATTAAAGATATTATATTGAGTGTGCAGAAAGACCTGCTCGTCATGGGGGCGGAGCTTTCCAGCGTTCCCGAAGATATTCAAAAGCTAACGCGCAGGATCGGGGAAGGAGACATTAAGCGCCTCGAGCAGATCATTGACGAACTGCAGAAAAATATCACCTTGAAAAACGAATTTATCTACCCCGGGGAAACACAGGTATCTGCCGAGATAGATGTGGGAAGAACCATCATAAGAAGGGCAGAGAGAAAGGCTGCCAGCCTCAAGAATGAAGGACTCCTGCGGAGTGCCGAAATCAACAGATATCTCAATAGATTGGCGGATATGCTTTTTGTGCTCGCACGGTACGAAGAACAGAAAGGTTAATATTAAAACGCCCCCAGTTGGCATGGCTTAACCTTAATCTTTAAGGTCTCACATGCGGAGGAAACCGCCATTTTGGGGATGCCGAATGTTTCAGCAATTTTCCAGGCAGCGGCGCAGGGAATACGGTCATTCACGAGAGCGCCGCGTATTGCCTTTTCCAGATCAGCCTTAACGGCTTCGGCAGCTTTGACGACCATTTTTTGAGGGCTGTAACCGAAAAGTCCGAGTTGACATTTGCTTATCTCGATCTCCATGAGATCAATGGTTAGCCCGACTTCCTTCATAGTCACGCCCAACTCAACGGCTGTGCTACTTGCATCGGTACAGGTAATCTTGCCGTCGGCAGTTTTTTTCTTTAGAGCCTGGACAATCCTCTGATCCAATCTGCTTGCCGGTGAATGCTTTGCCTTGTAGTTTCCTTTATCTCCATGCGTCATTTTTGTATTCTCCGAGTACTCTCCGAATTTGGTTATTCCTCTGCAAATGGCCCCTGCCCCATCTATTCTTTTCTGTTGTCGATAACCCGGATTGCCTTCCCTTCGGTGGCGGGTATGCTGCCGGGTTCGACCAGTTTCACTCTCGGTGTGATGAGAATGTCCGCCTTCAACTCATCAACAACCCTCTTTCTTAGATTTTCGAGGGGCCTCAGATCACCTGTAAAGACCTCATTTTGCACTTCCACTTTTACGGTCATGTAATCATCATACCCTTCCCTTTCCAGTATAATCACAAAGTTATTGCCGACGCCAGGTATTTCCATCAGCTTCTTTTCGATCTGGATCGGGAATATATTGACCCCTTTAATAATCATCATGTCATCTGTCCGACCTTTGATGCGCTCAATTCTCCTGTGAGTTCTGCCGCACGCGCACATTCCCGGGATGATACGCGTCAGGTCCTTCGTCCGATACCTGATGATAGGCATACCTTCCCTCAGGAGAGTAGTCATGACAAGCTCTCCCTCTTCGCCGTCGGAAACAGGCTTCAATGTTTTCGGATCTATGATTTCCACGAAATAATGGTCTTCCCAGATGTGCATTCCGTCCTGACATGTGCATTCAAAGGATACGCCCGGCCCGTTCATTTCCGAAAGGCCATAGGAATTGAAAGCCTTGAAACCGTAATACTCTTCGATTTTTTTTCTCATCATTTCCGAATGCGGTTCCGCACCGACAAAAGCGATCCGCAGTTTCGTATCCCTTACAGGATCGAGCTTTGATTCTTCAAATACCTTAGAGAGATGGAGGGCGTAGCTCGGAATTATGTGGATGGCCGTTGTGCCGAAGTCGCGCATCAATTGAATCTGACGTTTGCTGTTGCCCGCCCCTGCCGGTATCACGAGGGCTCCCACCTTCTCGGCGGCATAGTGAAAGCCAAGCCCGCCCGTAAAAAGGCCGTAGGTCATCATGTTCTGGAAGACATCCGTCTTTCTCATGCCTGCCATATATATGCAGCGCGCGAGGACATCCGTCCATGCCTGCACGTCGGCGGCTGTATGAAATACGACAATGGACCGGCCGGTGGTCCCGGAGGATGCATGCATCCTGACGAGCTCATCCTTGGGAACAGCGATAAAACCATAAGGCCACTGTTCTCTCAAATCGTCCTTCGTGGTAAAAGGAAAATTTCTGATGTCGTCGAGAGATTTAACAAGATCAGCGTCCAGTCCCATCCCCTTGAACATCCTGCTATAATAAACGGATTTCTGTGCCTTTTTGACCGTCTTTCTAAACCTTTCGAGCTGTATGGCTGCGAGCCTTTCCCGATCCATGATCTCTATATCTTTGTCCCAGTACATTTGACGCCTCCCATCCTTGCTCTCGATGTCACTCCTACAATTCGCCGCGAATTTTATCAAGATATTTCTGTCCACTTAGTAATCGGTATATTCGTTATGCCGGGTCTTCATGCAGAAAAAAAATGACAAGCTTGCAAGAAGAAAAAAGTCTTGCTTTAAAAGGTGCAGTCAAGTAGAAAAAATACGCGATATCTATAATGCCATGAATAGATAAAAGGAGGAATTTGAGCAACATGGGAAAGCCAATTAAAGGATCGAGGACAGAAAAAAATCTCCTGGCGGCCTTCGCCGGTGAGTCGCAGGCAAGAAACAGATATACCTATTTCGCCAGCGCCGCCAGAAAAGAGGGGTTCGAACAAATTGCTCACATTTTTTTGGAAACGGCGGAAAACGAAAAGGAACACGCCAAGGTATTTTTCAAGCATCTCGAGGGAGGTGATGTGGAGATCACTGCCTCATATCCTGCCGGCGTCATAGCAGACACCAAGAGCAACCTCATGGAGGCGGCATCAGGTGAGAAACTGGAGTGGTCCACTCTTTATCGGGACTCTGAAGAGATCGCGAGGGAAGAAGGCTTCCCTGAGATCGCGAACTCCTTTGCCGAGATTGCTAAAGTGGAAATGTTTCATGAGAACAGATACAGAAAACTTTTGATGAATATGGAGAAGAAGGAGGTTTTTAAAAAGAAAACATCTGCAAAATGGCACTGCATCAACTGTGGTTACATCTTCGAGGGAACAGAAGCGCCGGCCGCATGTCCAGCGTGCAAACATCCGCAATCATACTACGAAGTATTGGCGGAAAATTATTAACCGGGAATGCACAGGTTCTATGACAGGCGTAATTTTATCAGGGGGGAAAAGCGCGAGGATGGGAATGAACAAGGCTTTTCTCGAGTTTGAAGGCAAGCGGCTGATCGATAGAACCATGCTGATGTTCAGAGCTATGTTCCGGGAGGTGATCCTTGTAACCAATTCACCCCTGGATTATCTTGATCAGGACTGTATCATTGCCTCCGACATATTCAAGAATAAGGGCGCACTGGGAGGTATATATACAGGACTCTTCTATGCCTCTTACAATCATGCCTTTGTTTCTGCATGCGATATGCCATTCTTGAACAGGTCGTTCATAGAACACATGATTGAATACGCAGATAGATATGACATCGTGGTGCCGGAAACCCCCGACGGTCTCCAACCCCTCCATGCCATTTATTCGAAGAGATGCCTTCCTCCTATCAAGAAACTTATGGATGTGGACAGTCTGAAGATCACCGGCTTTTATAGAGGTCTAAAGACCCTGACGATCGAGAAAAAGACAATCAAATCTTTTGATCCGGAAGGAAAGATGTTCCTGAATGTCAACACCAGAAAGGATCTCGAACGTATCTCATCGCGCTGATACCTTTTAAGATCTCACAAAGGGGATTCTGAAAAACAATATACCGGAAGCCATAAGAAGCATCAGGAAAATGGATAAGTTCGATGTGATCATAGTGGGAGCGGGACTGGCTGGCCTTGGGGCGGCATATACGCTTGCAGGGAGCGGTCTTGAGGTGCTGGTTCTCGAGCGGGGGGACTATCCCGGCACAAAGAACATGACCGGCGGCCGTCTTTATTTGAATCCCGTTCGCAATCTGTTTCCCGATCTATTCGAAAATGCCCCCCTCGAGCGCTTCATAACCCATGAAGGAATATCGCTCATGGCAAAGGACCGCTCCGTAACACTCCACTATTCTGGAAATGAACTCACGGACAAGCCCCATCAGAGCTATAGCATACTCCGATCGAAGTTCGACAGATGGCTCTCCGAGCGGGTGGAAGAAAAAGGGGTCGCCATTTTATCCAAGATCAGAGTCGACGATGTCATCAAGGAGGATGGAAGAATCGCCGGTGTCCTTGCAGGCGCCGATGAACTGCGCGCCGACGTTGTACTTGCCTGCGACGGCGTATTATCACTCGTCTCCGAAAAAGCCGGCCTACGACCGCCCGAGGGGCCGGGCAACTTCGCTCTCGGCATCAAGGAAGTAATCGCCCTGGACTCCGGCATCATCAATGAACGTTTCAACCTGGAAGGCCACGAGGGTGCGGCGCGCCTCTTTGCGGGAGAAGTAACCCGTGGAAAATTTGGAGGGGGTTTTCTCTACACGAACAGGGAGAGTGTAAGTCTGGGCATTGTTGTCGGCATCGAGGATGCTGCAGGAGACACCCTTCCCATCGAAGTGCCTGCGCTCATGGACGCTTTTAAGAAGCGGCCTGAGATCGCCCCGCTAATCAGCGGCGGCAGCACTGTAGAGTATTCGGCGCATATAATACCGGAGGGCGGATTCAAGGCGATGGGTAATCTGTACGGAAACGGCATCCTGGTAGCGGGCGACGCTGCCGGACTCGCACTGAACATTGGATTCACGGTGAGGGGTATGGAATTTGCGCTGGCTTCAGGTCATTTCGCCGCCCAGACCGTCATGAAGGCAAAGGAAGCCGGGAATTATGGCACACAAACTTTGAGCATGTACTGGAGGCTCCTCGAAGACAGCTTCGTTCTCACGGATTTGAAAAACTTCCAGGAAACGCCCGCTGTAGTCGGAAATCCGCGGTTCTTCGACCATTACCCGGAATTAATTGGGGCAATCATGAAAGACGTCTATTCCGTTCCCGCGGGTCCGAAGGAAAGGTTGTACGCGACCATCAGAAAGCGCCTCACTCTCAGCGAATTGTGGGCCTTGTTCATGGATCTGAAAGGGGTAATGAAGATATGAGCGAGACGTTGGACTTGAAGGCTAAGCTGGGGCTCGATGTGTTCAAGCCGGCCAGCGAACCCCACATCAGGATCAGACAAGGCATGGAAAGAGATCTGCGCCTGAAACCGGCTCTCCGCGTATGTCCTGCCGGCCTCTACAGCGAGAATGAAAAAGGCGAGGTCGTGCTCACTATAGACGGCTGTCTCGAGTGCGGCACCTGCCGGCTCGTCTGCGGCACGGAGATTCTGGATTGGAATTATCCACCCGGGGGAACCGGTGTGCAGTATCGTTTCGGTTAGGCATGATATATTTTTTACGACGGCAGCACCAACTGCTTAGTTGAATTTTTCTAATTCCACGTCATTGCGGTTGAGAGACCCTGCCGTAATGTCAATGGGACGGAACATCTTGGCCGAGGTGATGGTCCGGCCAATAAAATCGAGGGGATGAATGTTATGGATTTCAAATTTACTGAGGAACAGGAACTGATTCGTAAAAATGTGCGGGAATTCTGTCTGAAGAACGTAGAACCGATTGCCGCGGAAATCGATGAGAACAGCCGTCATCCGGCAGAGTTGTTTGAGAAACTCTCCGCCGGGGGCTGGATGGGCATACCTATTCCGCAGGAGTACGGGGGAGCCGGGGCGGACTTTTTGACGAGCATCATTGTCGTGGAAGAACTTTCCCGGTCATGCGCCTCCACGGGGTTTACCATATCCACCCATGCCGGCATCGTGTGCACGATGATACTTCTCTTCGGCACGGAAGAGCAGAAGAAGAATTACCTGACCCCCATGGCCGAAGGCAGGCACTTGGGGGCTTTCGCCCTGACCGAGCCCGGTGCAGGCACCGACGTGATGGCCGTAACTACCGCCGCAGTTCCAGACGGCAATGATTATGTCATCAATGGAACCAAGACCTTTACGTCCAACGGTCCCACTGCGGGGACATACCTGGTCTTCGCGTGGACGGACAAAGCGGCCGGGCGCAAGGGCATGAGCACGTTCATAGTGCCCAGGGAAGCGCCCGGTTTCCGGGTGGGTGAGCATTTCAAGAAGATGGGCCTCCGGTCTTCGCAGACATCGGAGCTGATCTTCAAGGACTGCCGTGTGCCGAAGAATAATCTTCTCGGTAAGGAAGGGGCGGGGCTCCCGATGGCCATGGCCGGCTTCGATGGCGGCCGGATAGGAATCGCCGCCCAATGCATCGGCATCCTCCAGGCGGCGCTCGATGAATCCATCCGGTATTCCAAGGAGAGGATACAATTCGGTTCCCCCATAGCCCGCAACCAGGCCATTGCCTGGATGATAGCGGACATGGCTACGGACCTCTCCGCCGCCCGATTCCTTGCCTATCATGCGGCCTGGCTCAAAGACCAGAAGCTGCCCTTCAGTAAGGAAGCGGCGATGGCGAAACTCTATGCATCGGAAGCAGCCATGCGGCATACCGTGAAGGCCGTCCAGATACATGGCGGATACGGCTACTGCAAGGGTGCCAAGGTGGAGCGTTTGATGCGCGACGCCAAGATCACGGAGATATACGAGGGCACAAGCGAAGCAATGCGCATGGTCATCTCAGGGACCGTGCTCCGCTGAGCACCCGCTCAACGAAGCCCAGCTTTTTAAGATGAGGTGCAAGTTTATGTCTTCTATTATTGCCTGTTTCAAATGGGTCATCGACGAGGCCTACATCCGGCGCGGCTCATCCGGTGATTTAGACTTCTCCTCAGTCGATTACAAGATTGGCGAGTATGACCGCAATGCCATCGAGGAAGCCGTACGGCTGAAGGAATACCTCGGAGGAAAGGCCATCGCCGTCACTGTCGGCATGCCCGAGGCTGCGAAGGGTGTCAAGGATGCCCTCTCCCGCGGAACCGACGAGGCCTATTTCATAGCCGATAGTTCTTTCGGCAATCTGGATTCTTCCCAGACCGCCCTCATCCTGTCCGAGGTCATCCGCACCAAAATAGAACAATACGACATTATCCTCTGTGGCGAAGGTTCCAGTGACATTTATGCCCAGCAGGTCGGCCCCCGTCTGGCAGAGCAACTCGGGATACCCTGCATTCCCTTCGTACAAAAGCTATCCGTTGCAAAGGACCAACTCGTTGCGGAGCGTCGCGTCGAAGAAGGCATTGAAGTGATCACGGCGCCGCTTCCTGCCCTAGTGACGGTTCTCCCCGATATCAATGTCCCGAGGATCCCCGGTGTTAAGGATACCCTGATGGCAGGGAAGAAGCCCACCGTGAAGATTACGAAGGATGAACTGCCCCCCGCGGGTGAGCCCCTGCTTCGAACGATCAGCCTCACGGCTTCAAGGATGGAGCGGAACTGCGAGAGGTTCGGTAAAGACGCCGCAGAGATAGCCCGATTTGTGGGGTCATTGCGCAAGAAAGGCGTCATTGGCTAAAGGAGATCATATGTCAGGAGTATGGATAATTTCGGAGAACCGCAGGCAAGCCACGGAGCTTTTGAACATCGGCCGACAGTTGGCCGATAAGATGGGAACGCGCGTCTCTGCGCTTCTTTACCAAGACAGCGAATATGCGGAGGACTGCGTCAGTCATGGAGCGGATGAGGTCATGTTCCTCACCCCGCTCCCTGGTGAACAGCCCGCAGAAAGCTGCATCCCGATTATCGTAGATGAATCAAAAAAGGGAGACCCCGATCTGATCCTCCTTTCCGCAACGCTGAGAGGGAAAAATATGGCAGCCCTGCTTGCGGCACGACTGAATGCTGGACTCGTCAGCAGTTGCACCCAAATAGATTATGACGAGACGAGCAAAGCCTTGGTGATGGAACGGCTGACATACGGAGGAGCAGCGGTACAGAAAGTGATTTGCTCGGCCCGACCCGCCATGGCTACCATCCCACCGAGGACTTATGAGGCGGCTATGCCCACGACAGGACGACAAGGGAACGTCCGCGAACTCCCTTCACCCTCACCTTCCCCAATCAAGGTCATTGAGAGAAAGGTGAAAGAAAAGGAGGTGAAAGACATCTCTGAAGCGCGGGTCGTTGTCTGCGTGGGAAGAGGCATAGAGAAGGAGGAAGACCTGGCCATTGCCCGTCAATTGGCCGAAGTCATGGGCGGTTCAATTGCCTGCACGAGGCCCATTGCCGAAGAGCTTCACTGGCTGCCGGAAGATCTCTGCATCGGCCTTTCCGGTGTGCAGGTAAAACCGGATCTCTACCTGGGCATCGGGGTTTCCGGCCAGGTCCAGCATATTACCGGCATACGTAATGCCAAGGTGATAGCCGCCGTAAATAAGGATGAGAATGCCCCCATATTCAAGGCAGCCGACTTAGGCATCGTCGGCGATCTCTACGATGTGATGCCGAAACTCATCTCTGAATTAAAGAAATGAATGGAAATAATTCCTTCTGATACATTATGATACCCTGTCGCACCATGGTGAGACCATAGGCCAACTGATGCAGTAGAGCAGCAGGCGATGCTATTGCGCATCATGGGCACATTTTTCATGCTTTATGACCAAGTGTACATTTTTATTGCTCTATTATCCATTTTTCCTCAAAGGCGATGTGCTTTCCATCCTGTAATGTCAGACCACTCTATTGGTGGTTTTACATATTGATTTTACCATAGACATGACGGATACTTCCTCTGAAGCGACATAACGAAATAGACATTATAGTAGTCCCTAAGATTAATAAACTCTCGGGATAACGGTCCTGTGCAATGCACAAGGAACAGCATCTAGTGGAAACGGTTCACAGGTGTCTACTGATTTATGTCGTTTATCACATCGGAGACCATACGATACATACCCCGTTAGGCCCTTATCAAGGCCGTTGGCACATAAGTTGCGGTATGTGGAGGAGGCGATAATCAGATCAAGATAATAGAGTCCAATCTTAAATCATTGGAGGTGAGGCCGTGGCAAAATTTATGACTGCAGAAGAAGCGATTAAGCTGATCAAGAATGGAGACACTGTGGCAACTTCCGGATTTGTCGGAATGGGTCATCCGGAAGAGCTCTCAAAGGCGGTAGAAAAAAGCTTTTTGGAAACAGGTCAACCGAACAACTTAACGCTTACATTTGGTGCAAGCCAGAATGACGGAAAATCAAACTGGGGACTGAATCGCTGGGCAAAAGAAGGTCTGGTGAGAAAGGTCGTATCAGGCCATTGGGGATTACAGCCTGATTTAATCAAGATGGCTGTTGCCAATAAGATAGAGGCATACAATATCCCCCAGGGCGTGATTCTCCATGTATTTCGAGCCACCGCCGGCAAGAAACCGGGCGTCATTACGCACGTTGGCCTAAAGACATTTGTGGATCCCAGAGAAACGGGTGGAAAATTAAACAGCATCAGCCACGAAGAGTATGTCCGCTTAATGGAGATTGATGGTAAGGAATATCTCTTCTATAAGGCCATCCCGATCAATGTTGCCATTGTTCGCGGAACTACGGCAGATGAAAATGGCAATGTGTCCATTGAAAGGGAAGCCATATCCCTGGAATTTGCCTTATTGGCGCTTGCCGCCAAGGGGTCGGGCGGTAAAGTTATCGTGCAGGTGGAAAGGGTGACAAAAGCAGGTACGCTTCATCCGATGATGGTCAAGATACCTAAAGTATGGGTGGATGCAATCGTCGTCGCGAAGCCTGAGAACCACTGGCAGGTTCCCATGGCCGAACAATACAATCCGAGCCTTTGCGGTGAAACCAGGGTCCCTCTGAGCCGCATAGCGCCCTTGCCGATGAGCGAAAGAAAGGTTATCTGCCGAAGGTGCGTCATGGAACTTATCCCGAACGCAGTCGTGAATATGGGAATCGGCATGCCGGAAGGCTGCGGCGCCGTCGCAGCCGAAGAGGAGCTGATCGAATTGATGACAATGACAGTTGAGCCGGGAGCCATTGGCGGCGTCCCTGGAGGCAAGCTCTATTTCGGATCGGCAATAAATCCGGAAGCCCTGGTCGACCATCCCCTCATGTTTGATTTTTATGACGGCGGCGGGCTCGACCTGGCCGTCCTCGGAATGGCGGAAATGGATCAGTTCGGAAACGTGAACGTCAGTAAGTTTGGCCCCAGGATAGCCGGAGCAGGAGGATTTATTAACATCACCCAGAGTACAAAGAGGGTCGTCTTCTGTGGAACATTGACGGCAAGCGGTCTCGAGTTGGGCATTGGCGATGGAAAGCTCAAGATAGTAAAAGAAGGAAAGGTGAAGAAGTTAGTCAAGAAGGTGGAGCATATCACGTTCAGCGGAGAATACGGAAAGACAAGTGGTCAGACGGTCCTTTATGTGACGGAACGGGCTGTCTTTAAACTTACGCCTGAGGGCGTCATGCTGACGGAAATTGCTCCCGGCTTGGATATGGAGAAGGACGTATTATCTCAGATGGAATACAGGCCGCTCATCGCTCCTAAGGTTAAATTGATGGATGCACGCCTTTTTAAGGAAGGGCCGATGGGCATCAAACCTGAGATATTGAAGAAGGAACTTTAACAATCAAAATTGAGATCAAGAAAATAGTTTAAGGAGAACAAATATGGCTTTGAAGACTAGAGAAGAATACAAGAAATCATTAAAGGCAATGAAGCCGAACATCTACAAATTCGGAGAGTTGATAGAAGACGTAACGACTCATCCGGCGACAAAAAGAGTAGTAGAAAGCCACGCACGGGCATTTGACGCATCACATGACCCGAAGCTTGCGGAGGATTTCACCACTACCTCCACTTTTATAAGCGGTGAAAAGATTCACAGGTGGAATTCCATGATGGAAACCCTTGAGGATGTCATGGGTAATTCCAAGCTGAAGAGATGGATGTACCGCCTGACGGGAAGCTGCAGCGGCGGCGTGTGCGTCGGCTGGAACGCCCAGAACGTCATGTGGAATATCACCGCGCTCATGGACAAGGAATTCGGAACCAAGTACCAGGAGCGTCTCAAGAAGTGGATTATCAATACCCAGAAGAACGGGCTCGTCGTATCGGGGGCGCTTACAGACGCCAAAGGCGACAGAAGCCTGAGACCGTCACAGCAAGCGAATCCGGACAGCAACGTGCACATTACGGAAGTGCGGGAAGACGGCATCGTAATCAGCGGCATGAAGGCGATGATCTGTGGAGTGGCTGCCTCTAATGAGATATTCCTTCTGCCTGGAAGTGGCTACAGGGAAGAGGATCAGGACTATGCAGTAAGTTGCGTCGTACCGCGGGACATAAAGGGTCTGACAATCGTAGAGGCCCGGAGACCGAGCGACACGAGAGAAATGGAAGGCGGGTTCGACATTCCGGATTCAGGCATCACCCAGGCTTTCCTGTTTTTCAAGGACTGCTTCGTCCCCAATGACAGGGTCTTCATGTGTAAGGAATCCAAATATACGGGGAAGATAATAGAATACTTCACAGCCAACTACCGTGCATGTATCGGTGCATGTGTCGCTGGTCAGGGAGACGTGATGATCGGCGCTGCGGCGCTTATGGCAAGGACAAACGGATTGGCGGCCAGCACATTTGCGGGCAAGATGGTGGAGATGGCGGTTAATAATGAAACTACATACTGCATGGGAATCGGTTCTATGGCCTTGGGAAAGAAAGGCCCCGGCGGCATGTGGGTTTCAGATTCCCTGACAGCTCACGCCAATAAAGTGCATGTGGCGACTCTCCCCTATGAAACAAAGCGGATCTGCCAGGACATCGGCGGCGGTATCGTGGAAACAGGATGCTTCCCATCCTCGAAGGATTTTAATGACCAGAAGATAGGGGCTATGGTTCAAGCGGCTCTGAAGGCCTCCCCCAAGTTCAGCGCTGAATCAAGGGCGCGCGCAGCAAGGCTTTCTGAATGGCTGACGCTCGGTGCGGGCGTTCCCGGATGTATGCACGGCGGCGGTTCCCCTGACGGTGCAAAACTTGTTGTCAGGGCTCTGACTCCGGTTGATCAGTTTGCCGAATACGCGAGAAAAATTGCCGGCATCACCGAAGAAATTCCGGAGCCGGAAAAGAAGAAGAAATAATAAGCTGGAATGGTTTGCCCCGCCCGCCGGGCGGGGCGGCCTGCTCAAGAAAAACGTGGAATTCTACGGATGGCTTCCCGACAATTGCAGCCCATGCAGAATCCAAGACTGAAGAGAAAGACGTCGATATTGCGGTGCACTTGTGGTATTTAGCCGCAGGCGAAAAGATCGTCTCAAAAAACGATCTTTGCAAAGAGGCTGTTGGGATGCTAATTTTTTTTGTCAATTAAAACCCGAGATAAAGACTAATTGCACCAAAGAGGCAAATAAAAAAATTTAAGGAGGAGGGTTCTATGAGCGCAAAGGTAGCCGCAGGAGTTGATCCTGTAAAGGCCAGGAAGATGATCATGTATCGTTGGATTACCTATGGAATGTTCTTGTTGACGTATATTTTCGTCTATTTCGATCGTGTTTCACCGGCGGTTGTTGCGCCGGAACTGATGAAGGAATTCGGTCTCACAGCGACGACCCTTGGTATTTTATCATCGATGTACTTTTATCCTTATGCAGCAATGCAGTTCCCGTCGGGAGTCCTATCCGATAAAATCGGCCCCAGGCTTTCGGTTAGTATGTTTTTCGTCATAGCGGCAATCGGTACTGCATTGTTTGGTTTAGCCCAGACGTTCGGCTGGTGTATCTTCGGCCGTTTTTTAATGGGCGTCGGCGTCGCGGTTGTTTGGATGCCCTGTATGAAGATCCTGTACAACTGGTTCCGGCCGAATGAATTAGCGACACTTACAGGTGTGATGCTCACCCTGGGCAATGTCGGTGCGATACTCGCGTCCGCGCCGCTTGCGTTTCTGGTGGGTATCGTCGGCTGGCGGAATTCATTCTTATGGCTGGGCGCTTTTATGGTCCTCATATCTATCGTTGACTACCTGATCGTCCGAAATAAACCGGCCGACATGGGTTACCCGACAGTTTCGGAGATCGACGGCATTGATTACTACCCGGCACAGACTGCCGCGCAGAAGACGACGTTCAAAGAGAATTTCTTTAAATTGCTAAAAATGAAGAACTACTGGCTGATATCCCTCTATGCCTTTGTGATCTACGGTACGGTCATGGGATTTCAGGGACTCTGGTTCATTCCCTATGCGCAGCAGATATACGGTATGCCCAAGCAGCAGGCGGCCAACATGCTCATGTTCTGGCCAATAGGAATGGCTCTCGGATGCTTTGCGGCCGGTTACGCTTCCGACCGTATTCTTAAGTCACGCAGGAGCACATCTTTCTGGGGCATGCTTATCTACGTTGCCACCTGGATACCGATAGCTTTCTTTACCGGATCGATCCCCGTTGCGTGGTTTTATCCCTTGTTATTTGTCATGGGCTTTTTCTGTGGAGCGTACGTGCCTAATTATGCGCACATCGCCGACGGTCAGCCGACCAGCTTCATGGCGACGTCGAACGGGATGCTGAATATATGGTACTTCGTAGGAGGGGCTTTATATCAGGCATTGATGGGCGTGGTGCTTGACTTCTATGGAAAGGTTAACGGCAAATTCCCGGTGGAAGCATACCAGGCAACCTTTATGTTCTGTGCGGCATCGCTGGTAGTAGGCGCCGTAGCGATGTACTTCACAACGGATTCGAAGCCAATCATCGTAAAGAAATAGGCGCAAGAATAGCACGAATTCTCCACATGGGGGGTATGGCAGACTGATTGCACGGCATAGGCGGGTTTCGGTTATTATCGGAAGCCCCCATGCCCCCTTTAATGTTAACGTCCTTGATTGTTCTTTGAAAAAGCCTAAGTAAAAAGATTCGCAAGTCTATCCCTCCGGATATGTTCTTCCGGACAGGGATTGTATTTTGCTGCGCCCGCCCGAGACGTCACTGATATGCAGTTTTCATTCGCGTAACAGTATGACTGCTTTTCTGTCAGCCCGTTGCTTAACTTTTTTTGCAATGTGAATTAATCTTTTCGATTGATTGTGACTGGCGGCGCGTTCGGACAGTATTCGGGAATGAGCCGATAATAATTTAGCATGCCAGAGGGACGGGCAGGAGGAAGAAAAGAAAAAAAGTGTTGTTGCATATAATGCCATGCCCTACAGTATCCGCCCTGCATTCTGCACATTTGTTAACACAGTTGCAGGAGAATAAAAACTGATAAGGCATCTTGCGTATATTCTATGCAAAATAACTCTTAACATAGTCGGGAGTGAATATTTTTATGGAAATTGTTGTGTGTGTAAAACAGGTACCTGATACCACGGAAGTTAAAATTGATCCTGTTACCAATACATTGATCAGGGAGGGAGTCCCAAGCATTGTCAATCCCTTCGACAAATTTGCCCTCGAAATCGCACTGCAGCTTCGAGACAAGCATGGCGGAAAGGTGACGGTGATCAGCATGGGACCGCCCCAGGCCTCAGCGGCCCTGCGGGAATGTATCGCCATGGGCGCCGATGAAGCGATTCTCTTAAGCGACAGGGCGTTTGCCGGTTCCGATACGCTCGCCACATCCTACACATTGTCTCAGGCAGTGCGTAAAATCGCCAACTACGATCTGGTCATTTGCGGGAAGCAGGCAATTGACGGAGATACTGCCCAGGTGGGACCGGAGATGGCGGAACATCTTGGCATCGGCCAGTTGACCTACATCAGTGCGATCGAATTTGACGGGGAAAAGGTTATTGCCCACCGTGAACATGACGAAGGATACGACGTCATAGAGGCAAAACCGCCCCTTGTAGTTACCATCATAAAACTGCCTATAGACCCCCGCATTCCCACGGTGAAGGGCACGGCAAAGGCATACCGGACGGAAGTCCCCGTGTGGACTGCCGCCGACATTGCCATAGATCCTAAATCCGCAGGCCTGGAGGGCTCGCCGACGCTCGTAAAGCGCATATTTACTCCTGAGCGGCGCAGCAAGGGTGAATTGATTCAGGGCGACGCCAAAGAGGCCGTCGATTTGCTTGTCGACAAGCTGAGGCAGGCCAAGATACTATAGTCGAGGAGGAAGCAGTTAAATATGTCTGTTAAGATATTATCGGATGAATGCATAGGTTGTCAGACGTGCATCGACAGTTGTCCATACGGCGCAATTGTCATGAAGGATGACAAAGCCGTTCTCACGGAAGCTTGCACATTCTGCGGCGCGTGCGAAAGCAGCTGTCCCGTTTCCGCCATTGTAGTCGAGCGGGAAAAAGCGGAAGATACGATAGACATCAGCGCCTACAAGGGCGTCTGGGTATTTATAGAGCATCGTGAAGGTCGTATACGCAACGTGTCGCTGGAGCTTGTCGGCGAGGGCAGGAAACTCGCCCAGGAGCTCGGCGAGGAGATATCTGCCGTGCTCATCGGCGACAATGTACTCGAATTGAGCAAGGAGCTTTTTGCCAGCGGCGCCGACAATGTGTACCTCGTTGAAGGCAGCGCTTTTCATAACTATTCAACAGACGCGTATTCAATCGCCTTTACGCACCTGATCAGGAAGCATCTTCCGTCCGTCATCTTATTGGGCGCAACCAATGACGGGAGAGATCTGGGACCCCGCGTGGCAGCGAGGATCAAGACGGGGCTGACTGCCGACTGCACGAATCTTTCCATAGATTCTGAAACCAGGCTCGTCGCATGGACGAGGCCCGCTTTCGGCGGCAACATCATGGCCACAATCTTTTGCCCGGACAACCGCCCGCAGATGGGAACAGTGAGGCCCAAGGTCTTCAAGAAGCCCGTGCCTGACTACAGCCGCGCGGGAAAAATAATCCGGGAAGAGCTGGCAATAAATGAGAAGGATATACGCACGAAGCTTGTCGATGTCGTCAAGGTGTGCACGTTCACATGCAATCTCGAAGACGCGGAGATAATCGTATCCGGCGGTCGCGGCCTCGGAAAGCCGGAAGGCTTCAGGATGGTTGAGGAGCTTGCACAGGTTCTGAAAGGCACCGTCGGGTCATCCAGGGCGGCTGTTGACGCCGGCTGGATGCCATATCCACACCAGGTTGGTCAAACAGGGAAAACTGTGGCGCCAAAAATCTATATTGCTTGCGGCATATCCGGCGCCATTCAGCATCTTGCCGGGATGCAGACGTCTGATGTCATAATTGCCATCAATAAAGACCCAGATGCGCCCATCTTCAAGGTGGCAACATACGGAATAGTCGGCGATGTGTACGAAGTCGTTCCGGCATTGACCGCCAAGTTCAAGGAGGTACTCCAGTCGTAAGAGTAATCGGTGTGCACCTGCACGTCTGGTAAGGTTTTTTGACAACAACAAATATCATATTTTACGAGGAGGGCAATCTATGAATTTTACTGTATCACCAGAAAATGAAGGCATCCGCAAGATGGTGCGGGAATTTGCGGAGAAGAAACTTGCTCCGACTATTGTGGAGCGTGATGAGAAAGAGCTGTTCGACCGAAGCATATTTGATGAAATGGGTAAATTGGGCCTTATGGGTCTTCCGTATCCCGAAAAGTATGGTGGAGGCGGCATGGACTTCATCGCCTATGCCATTGCAATTGAGGAAATTTCACGCATAGACGCGTCAACTTCCATCGGTATGTCGGTGCACACTTCGCTGTGTTCATGGCCGATCTACAAATACGGCACCGAGGAGCAGAAACAGAAATACCTCGTGCCTCTCGCCCAGGGCATAAAGTTAGGCGCATTCGGTCTAACGGAACCCAATGCAGGCACAGATGTAGGCAACGCCTCAACATTTGCCGTCAAAGAAGGAGATTCATATCTTATCACCGGGACCAAGGTTTTCAACACGAACGGTGGAGAGGCTGAAGTCGAGGTTGTCTTTACCAAAACAAATAAAGAGGCCGGTATTAAGGGCATGAGCGCGTTTATTCTCGAGAAAGGTTCACCGGGCCTGAGCTTCGGCAAGAAAGAAACCAAAATGGGCATTCGCGCAGCCGTACAGCGCGAAGTCATTATGGTCAACGCAAAAACCCCCGCCTCCAACCTCTTAGGCAAAGAAGGCGACGGGTTTAGAATCGCCATGACGACTTTGGATGGCGGCCGTATCGGTATAGCTGCCCAGGCGGTCGGCATTGCCCAGGGCGCTCTGGATCACGCAATCAAATATGCAAAACAGCGTGTTCAATTCGGCAAACCCATAGCGAGCCAACAGGGCATCAGCTTTATGCTTGCGAACATGGCAACAAAGGTTGAGGCAGCCCGTCTCATGACGTATCGAGCCGCTTACAACAAATCCAATGATCTTCCTTATGCCAAGGAGGCGGCTATGGCTAAGCTCTTTGCTTCCGATACCGCTATGTCTGTTACGACCGACGCCGTCCAGGTATTTGGCGGCTACGGGTACAGCCGCGAGTATCCTGTGGAGCGCCTGATGCGAGATGCGAAGATTACGCAGATCTACGAGGGCACAAGCGAGGCAATGCGCATGGTTATCGGCGGCAGTATTCTGAGATAACCCGTGCCGAATAGCTTGATAATTTTGGCATAGGTTTATGAAATTCGGGGGAGACGGGGATAACTCGTCTCCCCTTTCACTTTGAGACACAATCAACGCATACCTAATCCTCCCTGAACATCCCTGACACCTCCAATAGACATCCGCTTATGTTTTCAAAACAAAGACTATGATCAGAACCGTAAACGACATATATAAGTAGACATAGCAGAGTGTCCTTGATATGCTGCCTTAAAAAGAGTACGAGGGGGAGAAAAAATGAAGGCACTCACGCTCGATCATCCGGGTCTAACAAGGGAATCCTTGCTCCGTTTAGCCGACAGGACGCCGGGGGCCTGGATTGGGATACGAATCGCCGTGCTGCTCCTCATTCTGGCCGGCTGGAAATCCGCCCATGCAGCGGAGCTTTTCGGCCTGACCCGCTGGACAGTAGTGAAATGGATTCATAGGGCAAACACGGAGGGGGCAGAGGCAGTACTTGACAGACAACGTATGGGCAGGCTGCCCTGCATTAATAAGGAGGTGGTGAAGAAACTCGAAAAGGTCTTGGCGGATTCACCGCGCGAAGTTGGAATCCCCCGTAACCGATGGGACGGCAATGCACTGGTTAAGTATCTGAAAAAAACTTATCACATAAAAATTCATATCCGCCATGCCCAGCGTATCATGAAGAAGCTCGGGCATTCTTCGAAGATGCCCGTTTTCCGATAGACCATGCCGCAGGGGAAGGAGCAAAGATATTTGGAAAGTTGTTGAATATTCCTTATTGTTTTGAAACGATGCGAGAATACCCTTGATTAAGAAATGAGAGAATGCTAAACAAAAAAATATTTATGACAGTATGATAAATTAAAAGAGGAGGTCATTGAATGAACAAGAAGATAATTTATGTACTGATGGGTTTGATAATTATCTCGTTGGCTACACTTTGTTTTGCGGCTCCAAAGGATGATGCGGTGGCGTTGGTCAAGAAAGCAGCGGCCTTTTACAAGGCAAACGGAAAGGACAAGCTTATTGCCGAAATAAATAAACCAAATGGGCAATTTGTCAAGGGTGACGTGTACGTTTTCATTTGGACGCTTAATTATTCTGTATTGGCCCATCCGGCAAATCCTAAACTGATCGGAATGGACATGACAGAACTTAAGGATCCTGATGGCAAACGGTTCGTATATGAAGCCGTGGAACTTGCCAAAGCAAAGGGATCTGGCTGGGTTGACTACAGGTATACCAATCCTGTCAAGAAGAAGGTTGAGGCCAAAACTACATACGTCCTCAAGGTGGATGACTTGATTCTCGCTTGTGGCATTTACAAGTGATTTATCATATAAATATTGAGGGGGCGTTCATACGCGTAAAACAATACCGATAGAATCAGCACTCTCGCATATACTTGCATAAGTTCATTTTGTGTCATTTCAACCGCAGGGAGAAATCTTTTCTAATAATATTGAAGCTCTCCGCAGCAAGCTGCGGAGAATCTTCGATTCTTAAGGAACACTATCGTTCGGCATTCGCTCGCTGCCGAATTCAAGATTTCTCAGCCACTGCGTTCCTTCGAAATTACATGCTTTTTTTGCAAGCAGGTACTCGTGTCATTCAAACATATGAGTTGATAAAATTATCAACCCGCGGTTCCACGTGCTTCTTTCAGGCTGTCGGCGTTACTCTCCCCCCATTACAAGGGAGATATTAGATTTTCAAAGCAGAAAGTATAGTGCCAAGAACTTTTTCAGGCTATTTATATGCCCGTTATCACAAAATATTTTTTTGGCAACTGTAAGAGATTAGCTAAATTAAATATCAGAAGCAATTGATCTTTTTAGATGGATGAATCCTATTTGGTGATGTCATGGAACCATGATGTGGATCAGCGGTAATATCCATTATTTTGGTGGGTCGCTATTGAAGGATGGAGACAGGTTATATTTCTTCAGTTTGCGCACGACCGTGGATTGATTGATTTTCATTGCCTTGGCGATCTCTCTCGTACTCTTGTGATTCTGGAGCGCTTGTTTGAGGAGCTGCTTCTCCGTCTGCTCAATTGTTGTTTTGAAGCTGCTGTCCCCAATGACGCTCATCGCCTCAGGAGCGATCTGGCTCTTGACCTGAATCGGCAGATGCTTTACAGTTATTTCATCGCCCTCCGTCATGATGATCATTCTCTCAACTACATTTTCCAATTCCCGCACATTGCCGGGCCAGGAGTAGAGCATCAGAACATCAATAACCTCTGGTGAAATGCGCTTGTTGTGTTGATGTTTCTTGTTCATCTTTTCCAGAAAGTGTAAGACGAACATGGGTATGTCCTCTTTGCGCTCACGCAGCGGAGGAATATCAATCGAAACGACGTTAAGGCGATAATAAAGATCATCGCGAAAAGTCCCTTTTTTTACCATTTCTTCAAGATTCTTGTTTGTCGCGGCAACAATGCGCACATCGACGGGAGTGGGCTTCATGCCGCCAATCCGCATGATCTCACGATCCTGCAGGGCTCTTAAAAGCTTTCCCTGGAGACTGTATGGGATATCGCCAATCTCGTCCAGGAACAGGGTCCCTTCATTTGCGAGTTCAAACATGCCGGGCTTCCCCTGTTTTCTTGCACCGGTAAAGGCGCCGTGATCGTACCCGAAGAGTTCGGATTCGAGGAGCGTTTCAGGAATTGCTCCGGAGTTCACCTTGATGAGAGGGCCCTTTGAGCGCTGGCTTTGCTGGTGTATAGCATTCGCAATCACTTCCTTGCCGACACCTGATTCGCCCGTAATTAAAACAGACACATCAAAGCTGGCAACACGAGCCACGATTTCCATTAGTCGTTTCGTCGATTCGCTACGAGCAACCAAATCAACGTTCTTCATCTGCTCTAGTTCGGCGGCATATAATTCATTCAACCGCTGCGTCTTTTCCAGTAGCTGCTTCAAATAGAGTATTTCCGTTATATCTCTGATATTGGCGACAACCCGCCTGATTTCACCATCTTCACCCCATAACGGTATGGCCGTCGCCATTATCTTCTGGCCGATTTTCTCGCCCTTGAGCATCTCCAGCATGATTGTAACCTTCTTTCTTTCCGTGATTGCTGCCATTGCTGAAGATTCCGTGTACCATTTATGATCTACGAGGTCCTTAGCGCACTTTCCTATGGCGAATTCCCTCTGAATTCCTGCAATACGTTCCCACGCACTATTTACCCTCAGGATAACCCCCTGCCCGTCGGTTATGAAAAGACCGTCGTGGGATGCCTCAATGATATCTTCCAATTCGCAGAAAGCACATTTGTGGGAATTTTGATGAGAGTCGTCGCTTTCGACTAATTTTAGTTTATCTGTCTTTTTTGTTTTTGGTGTAGGTTCTGACACTCTTTTCTTCCTGTTAAATTTTCCTTTAGCCTACTGGAATATAGTTATAGCGGCCCTGTATGTCAATATTATTCTATACCTATGCCCTATTTCAACAATGATCTCATAGCCTTATTACGGGCATCCGAAATGATGGCAAATTTATCTTTTGTATTCGGCATCTATGGAAATGGAAATGCCTCCGCGGATGGCAAAATCAGCAGTTACCTTGCACCACCGGGGCTTGAGCGCGGAAACTAAGTCGTCAAGAATCACATTGGCCACATGTTCGTGAAACACCCCTTCATCACGGTAAGACCAGAGATACAATTTCAGGGACTTGGATTCGACAATCCTCTTGTCGGGTATGTACTGAATAGTCAGCCTGGCAAAATCCGGCTGTCCCGTAGCCGGGCAGACGCATGTAAACTCTTCCGTCTTGATTGTTACAACATAATCCCTCTTCGGATGATGGTTGGGGAAGGTCTCTAACTTCTTTGTGGGCTTGACATCCCGTCTAAGCAATGTCAGCCCATCGAGGTCGGATTTTTGCGTCTTCTTTGTCATTCAGGCTTTTCTCCTCTTTCAATCTCTCAATTAATTATTTTCTGCACGCCGGCATAGAAAAAATAACATGCAAAAAGAATTAATACACCTGCGCATGTTCCTATGACCCATCTATAAAAACCATCAGTGAAAAGATGCCTGCCCTTCCCCACTGCCGAAGAGACAGCCGAGTACCAGACAAGATCTGCCAGAATATGCCCCGTGAAAAAAAATACTAGGCCTGCTATCCCGAAACCCCAGCTATAAATGACGTAGCCAAAACCTATTGTCGCCCACCAGACAATCCAGTAGGGATTAGCTATGCTCAGGATCGCTCCATTCTTTATCAGAGAACCGCTCTTGGTCTTCCCCGGGTTTAATGACAGAGTCAACTTCGGCAGAGCACGAAACATGCCCAAAGCCAACCAGAGCAGGATAACACCACCGGCTATGGCAACGGCGGCAAAGACGTCGCTACGCTGAAGAAACGGAGCCAATCCCAACACAAGCGCTGCAAGTAGCATGATCTCCAGAATGCCATGACCTGCGATAAGCAAAGGTCCGGCGATGAAGCCTTTTTGTGAGCTCTCGCTGATTGTCGCCGTAAGCAGCGGCCCCGGCATCATCGCGCCGGAGAAGGCAATGATAAAAGAAGAAACAAAGATTGTAATAAGTTCCCACATCATTTACGTACGTCCCGTATGAAGAGACATCACAAGCCTTTGGAAATCTCCCCTCGGTCCATCGCGTTGCGCAGGGCTTTCTCTCACCCTATCCGTGCAATGACATTACGTGCAGATTTTCAAAGGTCTCACATTATCGTCATGGATAGTATAAAATGCAAGAGTCAAAATCAACGTGGCAAATAGAACTTCAATATGCCATCATTTATTTCTTATCCAACTCTTTCTTTATGGCCAGTCCCAGTTTCTCCATGACATAGGGTTTTCTCACATATGCCCCCGCACCTATGGTCTGAGCTGCATGCACCCGGTCCGACTCCGAAAAACCACTGACGATAATCGCTTTCTGCTGCGGATAAATCTCAAGGACCTTCTTATAGGTTTCCAGTCCGTCTACGCCTGGGTCCATAATCATGTCCAGAACCATGAGATCAGTCTTATGTTCCTTTAGGTACGCTATTGCTTCCTCACCACTGGAGACACTGGCTACATTGTAATTCAGTTTCTGGAGCATCGCGGTCGCCAGATCACGCTGCCCTTTGACATCGTCCACAACCAGAATAGATTCCCCCTCTCCCATGTATTTAGAGATCGAGACGGCAACAGCTTCTAAGGAGAGGTCTTCCCGCGATGCGGGAAAATAAAGGGTAAAGATACTCCCCTTTCCCTCTTCGCTCTCTACATTAATGTATCCGTTATGATCCTTCACCGTACCCCAGACTACCGCCAACCCCAGGCCCGTTCCGCTTCTCCCCATCACCTTCTTTGTGTAAAACGGCTCAAAGATACGTTCCAAGTCATTCGCCGATATGCCTTCCCCCGTATCGGAAACGGAAAGAACAACATAGTCCCCCTCCTTGATATCATCATGTCCCCGAATCGGTTTGTCCAGATACTGATTGGTCGTTTTGATGGTCACAATGCCGCCATTCGGCATGGCCTCAGTCGCATTCGAAACGAGATTGAATAAGGTCTTTCCAAGGTGCACGGAAGAACCGGATATGTTCAGCAGATCCGGTTCAAGTTCTGTCCTGATCTTTGTAGAGGGATGATAGGAGGATAAATTCTCAAACTCCGGCGACTTCTGGCAATCAGCGATGACCTTGTTCAGATTAAGGACTTTCCTGCCGGACACTCCCCTTCTCGCCAGGGTCAGCAGATCTTGAACAATCGCGGCAGCCCTCTGGCCTCCCGACATAATGGTCAGAAGGTCTTCTCTGATCGGGCTTGACTCATCCGTATTCATCAGGAGCATTTCCGCATAACCGACGACAATGCCCAGAACGTTGTTGAGATCGTGGGCGACGCCACCCGCCAGGGTGCCTAAGGCTTCCATCTTCTCAGCCCGTTGCAGGCGCTCTTGCAGGCTTCGCCTTTCCTCCTCTGCACGCTTGCTGTCGGTAACGTCCCGGATTATCCCCTCAATCCCCAGGATATCTCCTTTCTCGTTGTAGTAATACCGGCTGCTCGTAGAAACAGGTATCGGCGTGCCGTCCTTGCGCTTGAGGTTAACCGCAAAATCCGTGACAGATCCTTTCTCCTGCAGAACCGATAAGAAACGTTTCCTCTCTTCAGGATTGAAATAAAAAGTGTCAGAAATGCTTTTGCCGATAAGCTCATCTACGGAATCATATCCTGACAAGGCTCTTCCCGAGGGACTCAACATGAGCAAATTGCCATCCTTGTCGGCCCGGTAATAAACGTCCACAATATTGTCGAGGATGTTCTTGTAGCGCGCCTCGCTTTCCAGAAGCGCCTCCTCTGCCTCCTTGCGCTCGGTGATGTCATACACGATGACCGTCGAAGTGATCCGATTGTCCGGTCCGTAGGAATAGCGATTGTTGAGAAGAGCCCAGAACTCAGTACCGTTCTTGCGCTTTAGCTGGTATTCGACGGTATCCGGGACCGGCTCACCCGCAAGAATTTTGGCATGCCTTTGTATAAAGGATTTCAGACTATCCTCGGTGAGCAACTGTATGG
>JBEKXK010000012.1:0-50383 GCA_049512055.1 Syntrophales bacterium
CAACACCTCGGTGAATGGTTAAGCGGTTACCAACTCCAATGTTGCAGCAACATTACAATAAAATGCCCTTATTTACAATCATTCTACCTTCTCTATTACCCTTTTCCTACAGGCTCAACGAAGAAGGTAAACTGAGAACGGGTTGCAATTACCCTGCCTGAAAAACATTGAGAGGACGATGAGGCGAAGCGAGAGGGAAATCAAAGATAGAGCAGTGGTTGATGATATAATCCGACAGTGCCTGGTATGCCGCCTGGGGTTGGTTGATGGTGTAGAACCTTATGTCGTCCCTTTGTGCTTTGGATATGACGGGGAAGCGCTCTACTTCCACGGTGCCTCCGATGGGAGAAAGATAGATGTTCTTCGCAAAAACAATCACGTTTGCTTTGAGTTCGATATACCCGAGGGGATGAGGGAAGCGGAGCAGGGCTGTCGCTGGGGGATCAAGTATCGCAGCGTCATAGGATTTGGAACCGCAGAGATCGTGAATGATCAGGAAGGTAAAAAGAAAGCCCTGGAAATTATCATGGCTCAGTATTCAGGCAGGGAATATATATTTCCGGAAGAAATAGTAACAAAAACTGCGGTAATCAAGGTAGTGATTGCGCGTGTAACCGGGAAGCAAGCATAAACATAGAAGTGACGCCTGTGCTATCGAAAGACGGAGATACAGCCCATGCGCTTGTGGTCTTTACATCCCGGTTACGTTGACGCGAGGGGACTCGTCGCTCTCTGGCGAGAGGGCATGCTTGCCCGAAAGGTCTTGCAACACCAGACAAAAGGCTATAAGAATCATCTTCAGCTGCACAGATTTAGTGCTTACCTGTAGCCTACGGTTGCGATAGATTGTTATCTTCGGTACGTTTATGAGGAAGCCGTCAGGCGTGGATACCATTTTGACGTGGCCAAGATTGGCTCCAAGAAACGATGTTCGAAAATTCCCGTATCAGACGGGCAACTCAGGTATGAGTTGAATCATCTCAAGACGAAACTGAAATTGCGGGATACAGCACGATATAAGAAAACTCTTGCAGTCAAGAAATCGCGGCTTCACCCACTCTTCAAGGTAATAAAGAGCGGAATCGAATCGTGGGAAAGAAAGTGAAAATATAAGTTCGCGGGTAAGATGAGGAGGAACAGTATGAGCACTGGCGACAAAACGTGGGAGACCCAAAAGTGGCAGATGATACAAAAACGTTTGGGATATACTGACGCAGAAATGAAACTATTTCGGGATAATCCGCGGAATGAAGAAATCTTATCCATGGTGCCGGAGCTCATGAGTAAGACAATTATTGCAGAAGTGGTGGACTCGCACGGATGCAACAGCCAGCACAAGGTCGGTGACAGGTTTCACTTTGACAGCGCGGGAAACCTTCTTGCGGCGCTTTCTCCGAAAAGGATATGCATCTATGCGTTGAGCGTGATTATGCCTCAGATTTTTACGGCAACCGAGTTTCTTTACGCAGGCGCTGATCCGAATGAGATGAGATTCAAGCGGGCAGGGTGCTTTGATGTCGGCGTGACATGCGGGGGGTGGGGCCGCGTCGTCCTCGAATTGAAGGTGGAAGATCGCAGCAAAGCCTGATGGGTATTTTTGCCAAACTCCGCAACTCCATTTTATTTGCAAATATAGAGCTTGCTTATTGTTGCATTTGGCAGTACTGTTAAACGTATCTCAGGGAGTAACGATAATGACAAAGATTCCCAACATCATACCAATTACCGATCTTCGCCAGGCGGCGTCGTCCGTGCTGAAGCGCGTGAAATCCTCACGGCAACCTGTTGTCATCACCCAAAGGGGAAGGGCGGCCGCAGTTGTGGTCAGCATGGAGGCCTACGAAAAATCACAAAAAGAAATGGAAATTCTACGGCTTCTCGCCAGCGGTGAAAAGGAGATCGAAACAGGCAAGGGTTATGATCTCAGTCACGTCCTTGCAGATGCGGATGCCTTGTTGAAATAGGAGGATTGTTTGAGAGTTCTCTTTACTCCTTCCGGAAGGAACCATTTTCTTCGAGCTATCACCTTCATCGATAGTGAAGATACGTCTGCGGCAGGTGCATTCCGAAAGAAGACAGAAAAGACCTTGTCACGGCTCAAAAGATTTCCCCGCTCCGGTACGGCATTGCCGGAATTTCCTGATCTTCCCTTCCGGGAAGTGGCGATTGCGCCATGCCGGTTTATCTATCGCGTGAAACAGAAGACTGTCTGGATAGTCGGGGTTTGGCACAGCGCCCGACTTCCGAAGAAGCCAACGGAAAAGGAGATAGCTTAATCATCCATCATCTCTTTAATGAAATCCCTTCAAGATCCAGCCAGCATTTGTATGAATACATGCCGGCAAGCGCCTTTACAGCCCGCTCCGGAGTCAGGAAAGACACCCCTTTGTATCGATTCCCCTCGATCTCTTTAATGGTACGGGCATTTTCATCGGAAAGAAGGCAAACCCCGAGAACTGGTTTCCCATACTTCTCCATCAGACGGACCGCGTGTTCACCGTAACTGAGTTCAAAATCAGCAACCCGACGAACAATTTCTTCTAAGACTTTACGGTTACAGGTCTGATCAGCCAGATGACAGGATTCGATCATTCGCTTTACAAATACTAACCTGCCAAGGATGCCGAGGTGAATTGCCGCATCGCACCCATCCCACTTCAGCAGTTCTTCGATGAGTATCATGGGTACGGAGAGATCCATCTCCGCAACCAGGTCGACGGGATTGGATCGGCTCCAGTATGGAGGAAGAACTTTATCGATCCGATTTGTTACATGAGATGAAAGTTCAGGCACTTCCAACCCATATTCCACACACAGGTCGGCCGTAACCACCCCCCAGCCTCCACCCAGGGTCATTATTGCCACCTTATTACCCTGTGGCAACGGGAGCGACGCGAATGCAGCGGAGAGATCGAGAAGGTCCATGGAAGTCTCCCCCAGAACGACTCCCGCCTGGCGGCACGCGGCCTTGAAGACTTCGATGTTGGAGGCTAATGCGCCCGTGTGACTGGCCGCGGCACGGTTGCCGGCGCGTGTGCGACCGCCTTTGAGCATAAGAACCGGCTTTTTTCGGGAAACCCTCTTGGTTGACTCAAAAAACCGTCTACCATCTTTGGGGCTCTCTACGTATAGTACGACTGTCTTTGTCAAGTCATCAGTTTCGAAGAATTCCATGTAGTCTTCAATCGTGATCATCGCCTCATTTCCGGATCCGATGAACGCCCGTATCCCGATCCCCTCACTTTCGGCAAACATCAAGAGCTGTGTCCCGAGGTTACCCGATTGGGCAACCAGCGCCGTCGAGCCTGGCTTCGGCCGTACATGCTGATATAGGCAGAATAAATTTTCATGAGGATTGCATATCCCCATTGTGTTCGGCCCGAGAATTGTAATTCCGAACTCACGCGCCTCTTCCACCAGCCGCTCCTCCAGGCGCAATCCCTTTTTTCCCGCCTCACTGAAACCTGATGTGACTAAGAGCACGTTCCTGATGCCCTTATCTTTAAGCTGAGGAATAAGGTCCATAACCTTTGCAGCAGGGACCGTTACCACGGCAAGGTCTACAGGCCCGGGAGTGTCTGCCAGAGATTTGAAGACAGGCCTTCCTGCGATTTCGCCGCCCTTGGGGTTAACCAGATAAACCTCGCCTTGGAAATTTCCGGCAACCACGTTGGTTAACAAAGTGTATCCCCATTTACCAAACGTAGCGGACGCGCCGACAAACGCAATTGAGCGGGTTTGGAAAAAATTTTGCATAGCGACTTTATCTGCCGGCGGACGCGCAGACTTTATTTGAGGAATGTTGCCGACAATGACCAGCGCATCTACAGCAGTCACCAGGCCATCCGGCCCGACGAGCAGGGGATTGATATCAACCTCCCGTACTTCCGGATATTCCATACCAAGTTTGGATAAACCAAGAAGGATGCTTACGATCTGTTCAGTATTTACCGACGCCTCACCACGAAACTTTCCCAGCAGGTCAACGGCCCTGATCTTCTTTATCATGTCATGCGCGAGTGTTTCATCGAGGGGTGCAATGCGAAACGCCACGTCGGCAAGCGCCTCAGCAAAGATGCCACCCAAACCGAACATGACAACCGGACCGAATTGAGCATCATGAAACAGCCCCGCCATGAATTCGCGTCTGCCTTTCACCATGTGGTATATGAGAAACCCTTCCAGGTCATCACCCGCAGCCTCGGCAATCTCTCCCGCGGCTTTTCGGACCTCTTCCGCGCTTTTCAAATTCAGCTTGACAAGGCCGCGTTCCGTCTTGTGGGTCAATCTGGCGCCGAGACCTTTTACAACGACGGGAAAACCTGCGGCCTCAGCCTCCATAACTGCTTCGTCCAGGTTTATGGCAACGCATTCATCAACTACAGGCACGCCATAATTTCTAAGCAATTCCTTAGATTCCGCCTCTGTAAGGGCAGTTCTCCCTTCCGCTCTCGCCTTTCCTATAAGTTTTGCGACTTCCATAAACACCCCTGCCTATCATTTCCGCTCATCGAGCGGTGACCGCTTTTTATCATACGCGGTCGCTCAGTGCAAATACCATATCGGTGTGGAACCATTGCATTGACATTTCCTGACAGAGAATTTAAAATAAAAACACTCAAATACAAGGGAGGTATGGCAATGCTTGACTATATCAGGAAAATGACATTGGCTGGCGCCGGGTTGGCAATAATGACCACGGAAAAAGTCCAGGAGATTATGGATGAACTCGTCAAAAAAGGGGAGATGACGGAGAAGGAGGCACGAGAGGCAGTCAGTGAATTTGTGGAAAAATCAAAGCAGGCAAAAAAAGATTTGGAAGATAAGATGGAACAGACGGTAACAGGCCTCCTTAATCGTCTGAATATTCCCACGCGAAAAGAAGTGGAAGAAATCAAAGAACGGCTTGCACGTTTGGAAGAAAAGAGAATGTCTAAAGGATAATCTACGTACATTCGGAAGAACACATATTGACAGAGACACGGTCATATGGGAGGTGGAATTTATGCGATTCAGAAAGGCAGGAAAGGTCACGGAGAATCTCTGGTATTTGGGCCGTGAGGAAGCGGGGGTCTATATTTTTGAAGGGCAAGACGATGCAATCTTAATTAACGGGGCGATGAGTTACATACTCCCGGACGTTCTGGAACAGATGAAGACATTTGGGATCGACGCGAAAAGAATCGGAAAGATCCTTATCCTCCATTCGCATTTCGATCATGTGGGAATCGTCCCATATTTCAAGCGGAAATATCCCGAGATAGATGTATACGCCTCTGCGCCGGCCTGGAAGATATTTTCCATGCCTAAAGCCGTAGAGGTCATGAACAGCTACAGTAAACTCAGTGCGACATGGTGGGGCGCTGAGAGCGCCCTTGCGGCCTACGATCTCGACTGGCGCGATGACATTGCGGGTCTCACCTTAGCCGAAGGGGACAGAATAGACCTTGGCGATGTTACGCTGCAGATAATGGATACCCCCGGCCATTCCAACTGTTCCATTACTGCCTACGAGCCCGAAAGAAAAATCATGTTCGCGTCCGATGCCGCAGGGATTCCTTACAAGGACTTCTGCTTCCCCTCCATGAACACAAATATGACGCAGTATCTGGTTAGCCTGGACAAATTGAAGTTCTTGCCGGTGTCCTACCTCTGCGGCGACCATTATGGCTATATCACTGGGGATGAGGCATCAAGCTTCCTCGACCTGACCTTCGAGGAAGGCGTCAAATGGAAAGCCGTCATGGAGGATACATACCGTAGACATGGCGGCGATATCGATGCCGCCGGAAAGGCCGTAGCCGATTATTTCTATAATCAAATGCCGGATTATTTTATTCGGCGGGACATTCTCGAAGGGGTCTTCAAGCAGATGTTGAAATTCATATCCAAGAACCTGTAAGAAAGATACCGAACATGAATAAGAAGAAGACGGCAATTCTTTTCCTGGCCCTTTGCTTATCCCCGATAATCTCCGCTCCTGAAACCAGGGCGGTAGCAGCCCAATGGAGGCCGAACCAGCTCCATTCCTATCTCAGACAGGGAATCGAAAAAGTTTTCAACCTGGAACCGCAGAGTGCAAGCATCCATCTGCAGAAGGCTGTGGACATGGATCGCGAAAACCCGATTGGCTACGCTTTTTCTGCTCTCGAGAACCTGTTCTTCTATGAGATTAGCCTCGATCAGAAGGAGCGGGAGAAATATCAGGAGTCCATGCTTCGTTACGTCAACGAAGCCACGGCACGAGGGCAGAGCAGGATTGAGAAGAATCCTAATGACGGTCAGGCCTGCTTTGCGACGGCCATGGCGAAAATTATCAAAGTCCGCTGGGCCATTGGGCAAAAACAGTATCGCACCGTAGCGCAGGAGACATCGAATATCTGGGGATACTTAGAAAAAGCAAAGGAAGAAGATCCACAAAATTATGACACGTATTTTCTCATGGGCCTGCTCCATTACCATCTTGATCACCTCCCGCCCTTGGCCCGTTTTTTTTCTTCCCTGCTGATCGCCTCCGGAGACAGCAAGAAAGGGCTTCAGGAACTGGAGTTGGCGGCGCAGAAGGGTGATCTTCTCAAAGAACTTGCACAATCTGAACTCGCGTCAGTGTATGTGAACTTTGAAAGACAACCCGCCCGGGCTCTTCCCATCGCCCGCGAGTTAAGAAGAAGGTTTCCCCGCAATTATAACTTTTCCTTTGCCTTGGCCAATGCCCTCTCCGAACTCCACCAATTCCAAGAGGCGTTTGCCATAGCCCGTGAGATTGAAAAAGGTATTCAAGCAGGCGCTCCTCCCTTTGTTCCTCAGCTCCAGCCGCGTCTCAATCAGTTAATGGGAAGAATCTTCTTCAACGAGGGAGAATATGCCAAGGCATCCGAATATCTTGAAAAAACACTCAAGGATAAGGAGCCCTATAACGCCCGCGTTCGCGCGTGGGCTCTCGTGCGTCTCGGGATGATACACGACGCTCTCAAGGAAAGGGAGCCGGCGGAAGAGTACTATAACAGGGCCCTGGCAGAGCAAGGCGGGGAAGGTTTTGCACAGGTGGAGGCAAGGAAATATCTGGATAGTCCCTATGTACCTCCCCCAAAACCCCGAAGCCAGTAGTGATTGCAATCCATCAAGCTTGAAGGGGCAAGCGGGTAAATGCCTAAAAGTAACATGCCTTATGTGGCGAGGCTTTTCGCTGCTCCGAAGGTGTTCAATTTCGCGACGGGTTTTTAGTGACGCATCTCAAACTGTTCTTTACATTGCAAGCCAATTTATGTCAGACTTAATTTAAATGCTATCCATCCAATTCGGTATCTCGCTTGTGATTATACTCGCCACGAAATAAACATATTTTTGTTGACGCATACAAAAAGAAGGGAGGTTCCCCATGGCGGAAAAAAAAGTGGTGCAACAGGGCAAAAGAGTGAAGGACTTTTCCTTGAAGGATCAGAACGGTCAGGACTTTCACCTGTCGGAGTTCAGGGGGGAAAAGTTGCTCCTGTCCTTTCATCCCCTGGCCTGGACATCTGTTTGCGCAAAGCAGATGCAGTCTCTGGAAAAGAATAAGAGGTACTTAGATAAACTCAATACTGTAGCGGTGGGTCTAAGTGTGGACAGTATGCCCTCCAAGGCGGCCTGGGCCAAAAGCCTGAGAATCAAGAACACAAGACTTCTCGCTGATTTCTGGCCTCACGGAGGTGTTGCGAAATCCATGGGTCTTCTCCGCGCGGAGGGATTTTCGGAAAGAGCTAATGTGATCGTCGATGAGACGGGAAAGGTCATATTCGTCAAGGTCTATCCCATCAGAGAGCTTCCTGATATGGGAGAAATACTGCGTGTGCTCACGGCATACAAGGGCAAAGGATAATCATTGCTGGGTAACAGGGAGGATGTTATGCACAAAGAAAAAGGATATTCGAGGATAAACAGGAGAGATTTCCTCAGGGTTGGTCTGGCAGGAACAACGTCGGCTCTAATTAGCTGGGAAGCTCTGGCCAATGCCGTGGAATTTGCATCCGCGGAATCCTTCGTCTTTCCAACGCCTGTATACAGAACCCTCGGCAGAACCGGCATGAAGATCACGATCGTAAGCTTTGGAGCGATGCTGACACCGGAAGCGGAGGTCATGAATGTAGCCTTTGATCACGGCGTGAACTATGTGGATACGGCGCGACGCTACATGGGCGGCAAGAATGAGGAGATCGTCGCGAAGGCATTGAAAGGCAGGCGTGACAAAATATATGTGGCAACGAAGACGAAGCCTGACTCGCATACAAAAGAGGCCATCTTCAACGATGTTGAGACGAGCCTCAGGGCGCTGGGAACAGATTATGTCGACGTCATCCAGCTCCATAATCTTACCGGCGAAAACAAGGACCGCATATTGATTCCAGAGACACGAGAGGCGTTCATAAAACTGAAAGAACAGGGCAAGGTCCGATTCTTCGGGGTCACAACACACAAGGGTCAGGCGGAGGTCCTCAACGCCCTCGTGGATGATCGCGACAGATTCTTCGACACGGCTCTCGTAGGCTACAACTTCAAGAGCAGCGCGGATGTGAAGGATGCGATAGCAAGGGCCGCCCAGGCGAACATCGGGATTATTGCCATGAAGACGCAGGCGGGGGGTTACGATACCGGCGCGCTGGGTCCCGTCAGTCCCCACCAGGCAGCCTTAAAGTGGGCTCTTCAGAATACGCACATCACGGCGGCAATTCCCGGCATGAGAGACATGGCGGAGCTCCGGGAAGACATTGCCGTGATGGGGATGAAATTCGGGTACCTCGACAAACTTATCCTGAAGCGTTACGGCGCCGCTGTGAAACATTATTACTGCCATCTTTGCGGAGAATGTGAAACCAGCTGCCCGAAAGGTGTAGCGATCAGTACGATCAATCGCTGCCTCATGTACAAAGAGGGATACAAAGAATCCGGACTCGCTCGGTCCACATACAGTGAGATACCCGCATCCATCTCTGCATCTGCATGCCTTGACTGTCCGGATTGTGTGGCCAAGTGTGTGAACGGGCTTGACATTGCCATGAAGATGGACAGGGCGAGGAGATTACTCGCTTAGAGAAACAATGCGCGTTAGCCGGACAGGGGGCATATCAATGAATCGCTCTGGAGTGGTCTTCTCAATCATCGTATGTATTCTTTTCTTGACCATCCATGCACGGGTTCCAGTCTTTGCCGCGGATGGAGCCATGGAAAATCTTTTGCCTGCTTATGGCTGTGCTCAAGGCTGGACATTGAAGGACAAGGCAACCCTTTTCGACAAAGACACGCTGTTCGATCATATCAACGGCGAAGCGGAGCTTTATTTTCCTTACGGATTCGATGTGCTCGCCACGGCCACGTATGTGAACGGAAATAATTCGGAAGTATGGATCGTGGCTGACGTATACAGAATGGCCTCCCCGCTCGATGCCTTTGGAATTTACTCCAACTACCGAAAGGCGGATGCCGCAAGTATCACGGTAGGCGCCGAGGGATTTGTGTCTTCATCCCAGTTGATGTTCTACCAGGACAGGTATTTCGTGAGGCTTCAGGTTACGGGCGCGACAAGTCTGGAACAGGATGTATTTCTTGCGTGCGCGCGGTCTGTATCAGAGAAGCTCCCGTCCAATGCCCGGCCCGCTGGCGAGCTTGAGGCCCTGAAAATACCGGGCATTGTGCCAAAGACGGAGCGGTATATAGCTAAGAGCCTCCTCGGGTATGCCTTTTTCCGTCGGGGTATTATAGCGGATGCGCTTCTGGAAGGCGAACGTGCCCAGGTATTCATGGTGCTCGAAGATTCCGTCGCTGCTGCAAGAGAGGCCTTTGATCAATATCGTTCTTACATGAAGGCAGAGGGGAAAAACATGCAACTGCAAGAGTGGCGAGATTACGTTACGATGGTGGCTGTTGATCCCCTGTATGGGGGGGTGTTCGTGGAGCAGTCAGGCCGTTACATCATCGGTGCCGTGAGGCTGAAAGAGCCCTCCTCCGCCACAAAGCTTATCGAACAGCTGCGGGAAAGGCTTGGCGGCGGCAAGAGTTAACGGAATTATAGATAGGAATATCTCGTATTTTTTTCCATCTTCGCTCTGTAAAGCATCTTATCCGCCTTCTTCATGAGCGACATGGCATCATAAGCACCATCTTCCAAGTGTGATAATCCATAGCTTACGGAGATCTGGATCGGAGTACCCTCAAAGTCCAGAGGGTGATTGATAAAAAAGGTCTGTAGGCGAGTTGCAAATTCAGAGGCTTCATCGACGGGTGTATTGGGAAGGATGATGATGAACTCATCGCCCGCAAATCGTGCGACAACATCGCTGGCCCGGGTCATAGACAGCAATTGAGTCGCCACATACTTCAGTACAATATCACCGGCGTCATGACCGTAGAGGTCATTCACCATCTTAAAGTCATCTACGTCGAGAAAGACAACCGTCAGTGGCGTCCTGTACCTTACTGCCCGGTCAAACTCCCTCTTTACTATGTGTTCCAGAACCCTGCGGTTCAACAATCCCGTCAGTGAATCCCTCGATGCCAGAAAGTTGAGTTTTTCATGAGCCATAACGTTCGAGAGACAGATGGAAACAATAGTGGCCAGCCGTTTCAGCAAAGTCGCATCCATATCGGGGCCATAACGGGATTTGGAACTATCTCCTTGATTCAGGCTGCCGATGATCCCGCCATCCAGCGTCAGGGGAGCGATGGCAAGAGACCGTATGTGATGCTTGTACTGACGAGGAATCAATACGTGGAAAGCCGTTAGATCATTATTAACAAGTATAGGTTCTGTCTTATTGTTGATGACTTTGAGAAAAATGTCTCTCTCAATCAGGCTCGTGCGCTCTTTCACAATTTCCGACGTTGCCGATTTTTGAAGCATCTCTGCAAAATCGCTCTCTTCGATCAATGCAATCCATGCATAGGGAATCTCCATCTTGTCCTGGATTTCTGTAAGCAGTCTTTCCAGAAAGTCCTTGAAATTGAGAATGGATAAGATACTAGTTTCGATCTCGAAGAATTTTTTCGCAATTTCCTGATTTTGATTTAATGTTTCAATAATCTCTTTGATCTTGCTCATACGTAATATCCCGTTTCGAAAAATGCAAAATGATCTTTCACTCCTGCCTGTAATTCATAGCCACATAGAAACTACTATATTTGAGGGAATTCCACAACCCGATAAAAACACATATCGAAAGCTTCATCCCGTTTACATTCCTATATGTTATATGATACATTTCAAGATATGATATTGATGTGACGGGGGACACGACGCAACAAAAACGGATTTTACGGAGACGGGAGAATTGCCATATGAAGGTTTCTGCATCCAGTATCTGGTCATCAGTCAAGGAGATCAGAGAAAATTCGCCAGTGATCCACAATATAACCAATTATGTGGTCATGAACAACTCTGCGAACGCACTGCTGGCCATCGGGGCCTCGCCCGTAATGGCCCATGCGGAAGAGGAGGTGGAGGAAATGGTTAACATAGCCGGTGCTCTGGTGATCAATATCGGAACCTTGAGCCCGCATTGGATACGAGCAATGCTTCTCGCTGTTAACCAGGCCAAGAAAGTGAACATCCCCATCATTCTGGACCCTGTCGGTGCGGGGGCAACTGCATACCGCACCAATACGGCGAAGGAGCTGATACAGGAAGCGCCGCCGGCTATCATCAGGGGCAACGCCTCGGAAATTATGGCCCTCACGGAGAAAGACGCAAAGACAAAAGGAGTGGAGAGTACGGCCTCCTCACATTCCGCAGTAGCCATAGCCCATAAGTTAAACAAGACTTGTGGAAGTGTTGTCTGCGTCAGCGGAGAAACAGACTATATTATTTGCGGAGACGATGTTACCAAGGTCATGAACGGTCACCCTATGATGACGAAGGTTACCGGCATGGGATGCATTGCGACGGCAATATGCGGGGCATTCGCTTCTATCAACCGCGCGTATGCCGAGGCTGCGGTTCAGGCAATGGCGGTTATGGGCATAGCCGGAGAAATCGCTGTGAAGAACGCGGCGGGTCCGGGAATGCTTCAGGTCCGTTTTCTCGATGCCCTCTATGAGTTGTCAGAAAAGGATATAAAACATTACCTAAAATTAGAAGGTTGATCGTGCGCGGATTATACCTGGTTACAGACCGCGGACTGTGCGGCAACCGACTGCTTGAAGATGTGGCGCACAAGGCCCTTATGGGCGGAGCGGCCGGCATACAGCTCCGTGAAAAAGATGTGTCCACACGTTTTTTCGTGGAAGAGGCTCGGCAGATGAAGGCCCTCACGACAAAATTCTGTGTGCCTCTCATCATAAATGACCGCATTGACGTGGCACTTGCCAGCGGGGCCGATGGAGTCCACATCGGGCAGGACGACATGCCTTATGCCGAAGCTCGCAGACTCATGGGGCCCAGGGCCATCATCGGCCTTTCCGTAGAAACATGGAATGACGTGGTAGAGGCAGAGGTGCTCGATGTCAATTACCTCGGTGTCAGCCCAGTTTTTGAGACGCCCACCAAGACCGACACGAAAGGGAACTGGGGACTGGAAGGACTCGCGAAAATCAAAGCCTATTCACGTCACCCGCTGGTTGCCATCGGCGGCATGAACGCATCCAATGCCAAAGAGGCGGTCACGGCCGGGGCCGACTGTATTGCGGTCGTCTCTGCCATCTGTGCGGCTCCCGATCCTTTGCGTGCTTCCCGGGAAATTAATGAGATCATCCTGGCAGCATTGAAGAAGCGAGGGGCATAGGGATCTTTATATGCTTGCAAGAAGGCTGATCATCTTCGACTACTCGGGAACCCTCAGTCAGGAATCCACCTTATTCGGCCGGCCCGACTATTTGATGAAGCAACTCAAGGAAAGCGGCTTGACGGACATGGGAGTCACGAGCCCCAGCATATTCTGGGAACAGATCGTCAATCCCACCTGGGTGGAAGGGAGCACGACGCGAGTGGGATACAAGAAGGTAATGGAGGACAAAATAAGAGCTATTCTCCATCAGAAAGTGTCCACCGTCGACGTCGTGCAAATTTCAGATGCGGCGTCTCTATTTGTAGATAGCTATCTCAGCCATTCCCGGATCGACGGCCGCTGGCAGGACGTTTTGGATAAGCTAAATCGGTATCCTTCCGTAAGAGCGATCATTGCTACAGATCATTATGCCGAAGCGACAGGTTACATCTTGCAATTTCTTGAAGAATTGCATATCCAGGCGGCTGCGGCAAGAGCAGCCATGGCCGCTCCCGGCAGTACAGCGGTCATCGTGGCTAATTCCGCGGATATCGGTTTCCATAAGGACAATCTCAGGTTCTGGGAAATTCTCAAAAACGGTCTCTACATGGGTGGAGTCAGGCATGTATTACTTATCGATGATTTCGGATGTAACGAAGAGAAAGGAAACAGCTACAACGCGCCGGAAAAAGTTGATCAGAGGAAACGCGAAACAGGAAGATTATTGCGGGAGGTTTTTTCGGCCGAAGTGCAAGAGATTCCGTTCATTATAGAAGATAATAAGAATGAAAAGGATATTTCTGATCTCATAGCAGAAACATCAGAAACAATTGACCGTTATCTTGCCGCACCGGATGAAGGATAATGATAACTTCGGCCGCCCCGTTTAAAAAATGGGCGGAGGGGAATAATTTTTGTCAATGACGGAAGGAGATTATCAGGCTGCATGTCCAATGAAACGACCAAAGTAATTTATTCGATGATCGGTGTCTCCAAGTATTATGACAAGAAGCCAGTGCTGAAGGACATCTATCTCTCCTATTTCTACGGCGCCAAGATCGGCGTCCTTGGTCTTAACGGTTCCGGCAAGAGCTCTCTCTTGCGCATACTTGCGGGAACTGACCAGGACTTCAACGGGAAGACGATCCTGTCCCCGGGACACACCGTCGGGTTTCTCGAACAGGAGCCACGCCTTGATGAGAAGAAGACTGTACGGGCGATTGTCGAGGAGGGCGTGCAGGGAACGGTTGCTCTTTTAAACGAATTCAACATAATTACCGAGCGATTTAGCGAACCCATGTCTGATGAGGAGATGAACAAGCTCATCGAACGTCAGGGAGAGGTTCAGGAGAAACTCGACGCCCTCGATGCCTGGGATCTGGATGCCAGGCTGGAAATGGCCATAGATGCCCTTCGCTGCCCGCCGGGAGATACTCCTGTAAAAGTCCTTTCCGGCGGAGAGAGGCGGCGCGTGGCCCTCTGTAGGCTGCTGCTCCAGAAACCGGACATACTTCTTCTCGATGAACCGACCAACCATCTCGATGCCGAAACGGTCGCCTGGCTGGAGCAACACCTGCAGCGCTACCACGGCACCGTCATTGCCGTGACCCACGATAGGTACTTCCTCGATAATGTTGCGGGCTGGATCCTGGAGCTGGACCGCGGGCAGGGGATTCCCTGGCAGGGCAACTATTCATCGTGGCTGGAACAGAAACAGAAACGCCTGGAAGTGGAGGAAAAAAAAGAAACCGAGCGCCAGCGGACCCTACAGCGCGAACTGGAGTGGATACGCATGTCGCCGAAGGGGAGGCATGCGAAGTCCAAGGCCCGCATCAGTTCATATGAGGCGCTCTTGAAAGAGGAGGGTGAGAAACATGCGAGAGACCTGCAAATATATATTCCGCCCGGGCCGCGACTGGGCCAAGTGGTAATTGAGGCGCAGGGCGTGGGCAAGGCATACGGCGACCGTCTTCTTATAGAGGGGATGTCTTTTTCCCTCCCCCCCGGTGGGATTGTCGGCGTAATCGGCCCTAACGGGGCGGGGAAAACTACTCTGTTCAGAATGATTACAGGCCAGGAAAAACCGGACTCCGGCACAATCAGAATAGGCGAAACGGTCAAGCTTTCATATGTTGATCAGAGCCGTGATGTTCTTGATCCGGGCAAAAACATCTGGGAAGTGATCTCTGGCGGGCAGGAACAAGTAGAGCTGGGCGACCTCAAAATGAACTCCCGTGCCTATGTGGGACGTTTCAATTTTTCCGGTACGGACCAGCAGAAAAAAGTCGGCATGCTTTCCGGAGGCGAAAGGAACCGGGTCCATCTGGCCCGGATGCTGAAGGAAGGGGCCAATGTGCTTCTCCTTGACGAACCAACAAATGATCTCGATGTGAATACCTTGCGGGTGCTGGAGGAAGCGCTGGAGAACTTTGCCGGCTGCGCCGCTGTGATCAGTCACGACCGCTGGTTCCTCGACCGCATCGCCACCCACATCCTTGCCTTCGAGGGTGACAGCAAAACGGTCTGGTTTGACGGAAACTACTCGGAGTATGAAGCGGATAGAAAGATGCGCCTCGGCGCTGCAGCCGATCAGCCGCACCGGATCAAGTACCGGCAGTTGACGAGAGCATAGACTCCATGTCCGTCTTGGTTCCGTCATGCAGCACGAGGTCTGCAAGAATCGCATTATTTCAAACCTAAGAGGGTTAAGATTAATGAAGGTGCTGGTAATTGTCGCGCATCCCAATGTAAAGAGTTTCAATCGGGCTATCGCCGAGACGGCCGCGCGGAAGTTGCGAAGAAATGGGCATGAAGTAATATTTCACGACCTCTATGAGGAAGGGTTTGATCCTATCCTCGCGGAAGAGGAGATCCCTCATGGTGTCTTACTTACACCGGCTGTCGAAACACATTGTGCGGAAGCAGCCGCTGCAGAAGGATTTGTAATAGTTCATCCCAACTGGTGGGGACAGCCGCCGGCAATCATGAAAGGATGGATTGATAGAGTATTCAGGCCGGGAGTGGCCTATGAATTTCAGGAGGGTGACGGCGGTGAAGGGATTCCCCAGGGCCTGCTGAGGGCTGATACTGCTGTCGTCTTCAATACGTCCAATACGCCAGAGGGAAGGGAAATGAACGTATTCGGCGATCCTCTTGAGACTCTTTGGAAAAACTGCATATTCGGCCTCTGTGGTGTGAAGAATTTCCATCGCAGGATGTTAGGCGTTATTGTTACAAGCACACGAAAGCAGCGGACAACATGGCTCAGGGAAGTGGAGGAGATTGTGGATAGATATTTTCCCGTCGTTAGATGTTGTTGACTGTATTCTGCACTTGATAAATTTCCCGGAAAGATGCAAATTACGCGAAGCAATTTACAGATTATATATCCGAAACGCCTGTGTTACGAAGAAACGAATTCATCCATGATAAGAAATATCCAGCAGGAAGAGGACTGAGATGAAGAAATTTAAGAATCTTGTCGCATCCGATTTTCCCGGAGTTAATGCTCAAAAGTTTGGTGAGTGGAAGGCAGCGGTCATGAGGACGAGAGGCAACGTTTACGTGGTACTTGTCATATACCTTGTACTGAACATCAAGTCATATGGGTCAACGGGTCATATCATATATGATACACCGATTGTTATTCTCATCGTAATTCTTTTCCTTAGCCAACAAAGCAGGTTCGTCTCGGAGAAACATCCAACGTACATAATAATTTGCTTGGGTTTACTGATATTGTTCAACATCATCTTAGTATACGTGACGGGGCAATTTATCGGTGAAAGCCTGATTGCTATCGTCGCATTATTTTGGTTATATAATCAAAACCAGAGAAACAAACGATTGGAGAAGGAACTGGGAATCGATGGCACAGCGATAAAGCTTGCCTTATTGAAGTGAATAATCCGTTGTCGACGTCTTGTTGCACCGCAGCCGAGATGATCGCAGAATGCCCGGTGGCAAACATCTACGGGAATCCTAATCTGATAATGCATTCCATTCATAAGCTATCCCAACAGAAAACAATTAAGAGGAGCATCATGCCTTATGTAAATGTTAAAGTGACCAAAGATGGGGTTACCAAGGAGCAGAAGGAAGAAATCATTCGCGGTGTGACCAATCTGCTCAGGGATATTCTAGGCAAGAATCCTCAGACTACAGTTGTCGTAATCGATGAAGTGGAGACGGATAACTGGGGTATCGGCGGCGAAACCGTAACCATAAGAAGAGCGCGTGAAAAAAAGCCGCAGCAATAGTAGAATAAGCCGATTCCTGTAAAAAATCACAATACCACTGCTCTTTGTGAGTGGCATAAATCATTGAATGGGAGATGCTGCCATTTCTTCTGACATAAGTAAATGTTGCAGGTCACGGTCTTTAAGCTGTATGACTGTGTCAATTGCGAATGGAAAGACGCTCACACTTACGAAAAATGGACGAAGAAAATTGATCTATGAGAATTATTTATCTGGCTGATATCCATGGAGGCTTTGACAGGCTGAATGATCTCCTCAACGAGACGGTTGCCGACGTCTATATTATCTCCGGCGATCTGATAGACATTCCCTTCTACAGCATGGATGCGTCCATACGCTATCACGAACTGCAATCATATTTTCACGGCTTGAGAAGGCAGATGTCAAAAGAACATATGTTCATCGAGGATTTTGTAGATGAGCTCTTGGAAAAGCCTGATGTTTCGGACGACGTACAGGATCTCGGGACAGAATACCAGGAGTACACGGCAAGGGCCCGCAGAGTTATGCAGCAGAAGTACAAGGTACTGGCGAGCATTGCCTCCATGAAAAAGAGGTCACGCGTTTTCTTCCTTCCCGGGAATTACGACATGGACCTCAGGTTTACGGCTTTGAGTGAGCATGACCTGCACCTGCACTGGTATGAATTAAATGATCTCAAGATCTGCGGTTACGGCGGGGCCGCCATCTGGACACCCGGTATCCCTGAAAGGTATGTGATTCATTACCAGAGAAATGTAAAGTATCATGACAAGTACAGTGAGATGTACCTCTTCTTCAGTGCTGTAAAGCCGGACATTATCGTGACCCATCAGCCCGCATATGGAATCCACGATCAGACAACTTCAGATGGTCCCATCGGCTCCCTGGCTCTCCGCAGCTACTGTGAGGCCAATCGGGTAATGATGTGCCTTACTGGCCATATCCATCAGAGATGGGGGGTCGATCTTATCGAGAATACCCTTTATCTTAATCCCTCCAATTTTGGTGAAGTGACCCAGACATCAGGAAATGTTGCGGAAGGAGGATTTTACTATTCTATCAAAGTGGAGCATGAGCGGGTAACGGGGATCGTCTTCAGGAAATTCGGGAACGGTAGGATTTATGATGTAGCCGACTATTATATCGAGGACAGTAAATTAAGAGAAGTAATCATAGACCGGGAGAGATATGACGCCCTTAAGCAAGGGAAGAACTATGATGAAAAAGAGATTAAGGATTCTCACATCCCCGAGATAACGTTGTATAACGAGATAAAGAAGTTTTACAGAAAATTTCAAACCCAGGAAGCGGAAGAAAGGCTCGACATCCTGGAGGAGGCCACCTCCCTCATCGAGGATAAACTGCATGCCAATATTGCCATGGATGTCCTGGGTTCCGTCAATTTCGGTATATCGCGTTCAGATTCGGACTTGGACTTCGTTCTTTATCTGCGGTGTGACGGTGATTACCGGGAATGCGACGGCAAGTGCCATGGTGGAAGCAAGGCATGCGGCTTCCTCAAAGATGCCGAGGAGATGGTTGCGGAGATACTCAAGGACAGATATGAATACCAGATTATTGATACCGTCGATCTGAATCTTGTTGAAGAAAGCATCCGAGAAAAGAATTACGAATGTGGAACACTCCAGCGTTTTGTTTTCTACAGATCGATATGCCGCCCTATAAACTACCGGGTAATCGCGCCATTGGAAGATATGCTCAACAAAGATGTGATATTCCGTAAGGAGATTGAAGGAAGCCTCCGAATATATTTCCGGATATTTGCGGCAACGTCCAGGCACATTAAATCGTTCATGAAATACGAGGCCCGTCTGGCGGACTTGGGCGTCAAACTGCCTGACCTGATCAGGGAGAAAGTGAAGCTTTATTTGGGTGAATCCAGGGGAGAATATTCCAGTTCGCCGTGAGAGGGAGCAGTATCCTGACTCAAGATATACGGTGCACGTCATAGAATGAGATGAGACGAAGAACATTGCAGGAAGCCAGTTCTTAACTGTTGGAACCATGAGGTGAGCGCCATGATACAAGATCTTTTACCGGGAGTCCAGCATCTGCAAAACATACATCCGCTGGTGGTCCATTTTCCGATTGCCTTTCTCTTCGGTTCTGCGCTCTTTTATCTGCTGGTGCTATTGAGCTCAAGGGAGACCATGGCAACAACCGCATTCTCCCTCCTCATAGTAGGCACACTGGGGGCTGCCGCCGCAGTCGGCACCGGCATATATGCTGAGCCGAGTGTAATACTCGCTCCATCTGTTAGGGGACACCTGCTGGAGAAACATCAAGACTTCATGATATTGACCTTGTGCGTGAATGCCGGCCTGGCTATCTGGGCAATCATCGCAAGACCATTCCCGCGAAAAGGCCGGGTACTATTCGTTATCCTGCTATTTGCACTCCTCGGGGTCATGTCCGTCGGCGCCGACTATGGGGCACGGATGGTCTACGACTACAATGCGGGAGGACATGCCTGTCCACAACCTATTGAATTCGTCAAGTAGCAATTCGTGCAGTCCCAATGGATATGCTCTGTACATGCTCTTGCTTAAAGCGATGTAGAGGTGCTTAGAAGTATCATGTCTCAACAATCACCGGAAATCCCCTGTTCCCCGCACGACAGGGATGCACGAAATTTTGTCAGGAAATTCCTCTTCGGAGATTCGAATGTCCATAAAGACGGTAAATGCGTGCGTGCCGGACTGCTCCTGGACCAACGTACCGAAGGATGGGTCGGGATACCTCACGGGGGAATCAGCATGGGGGCGATCATGGAGCTTGCCATGATGCTTGACAACTATCCGCAAAATGCAGGGTCTCTTTATCCATTGTCAGTAGATTTTCGCATGGGAGGATCAAGTGCAAAGATCGGAGACAGGCTCATTGCCGAAGTATCAGAGGAAGAGGGTGGAGCAGCGGGCATAATATCCGCAGAGAGAAATTTGCCTCCATATGTTTCGGCTGCGGTCAGATACGGAGACACCGGATCTCACAAGAAAGACCTTTTTGCATCATACATCCCGGATAGATTTTCCGATATTGAGAATAAGCTGATGCCTCTGCCATATTACAAGAATTGTTTCGTCTGTGGCGTAGGGCGCAGTCATCCCGGGCTCAAGAGGCGCTTCCATTTCTTAGATAGCGATGAGACATCGAAAAAAATAGTCGTTTCCACGGTCGGCCTGGACGCTCGGGATAGCGAAGCCTTTGGTCTCTTTCAAAGGAACAATATCATCCATCCTATAGCATCGCTTGCCCTCTTGGATGAAACTATGGGATGGGCGGGATTCATGGCCTCTGCGAGCGGCGCCGTAACTGTTCGCATCTCGTACACCCTTTATCGAGATATCCGCGTCGGGGAGACATTTATTGCCTTCGGGCGTGGTGACAAGGTGAGAGGGAACGCCGGATCCAGGCTGTTCTTCTGGGCTTCCGGCGGCGCAGCTGTTGTAAATAAGGATGGTTCTTTTGAAACTGTGATTGCAGCCTCGGGCCAATGGTTGGGGGTGCCGGAACTTACTCGACAGATGAAAATAGAACTCATGCCGAAGGAGCTTACTGAGCGGGTTTTCCGATTTGCGGGTGAGTTGTGACCTTGCAACTGATTTTCTTGCCTCTGTCAAGAAGATTGACGTAAGATCAGCCGTTCCCGTATCTAAAGATCGGGACAGGAGTGGACAAGCTTAAAATACTTGACCCCCCTGGAGTCTATATGAAATACTGGCAAAAACTTTGGCCGAATGTTTATTATTCTATCCCGGAGGTGATCCATGAAAATTACAAGTCTCGATAAGGTAGAAACGACGAAAATGGCAATGGAAGGGGCTAAGGATGTCCTGAAGCAGGTGCCCATATCGAAAGCAGACGGCACACCTATTTGTTCTCTCAGGGTATTCACGATCATGCCAGGTGGTCACAGCCCTCATCATACCCACCCTTTTGAGCACCTGAATTATATCATAGAGGGTGAAGGCGCTCTTGTTACAGAAAACGGTGAAGAACGTCCGGTGAAAAAGGGAGATTTTGCCCTCGTACTGCCGGGTGAAAAACATCAATATAAGAACAGGTCAGCACAGAATCCCATGATTATGATCTGCGGGGTGCCGAAGGAATACGAGTGATCCTAACGGAAAAATAGATTACTTTCTCTCCTTGAAATTTAGAATTTACTGATCGCATGCGCCTTCATCGGTAATGATCATGACCATCAATACGAGTAATATCAGTTGCATACATGCGTCCTTTCCTTCACCTTGAGGGCCGGGAAGTCCTTTTCTCATATAAATGCCCTGTTGTTATTTTTCTTGACGAACAATATTTATTTTCTTATACTTTGGTAGCGAAACTGAGATTCCGGCAAGGATTCTAAATTTTGTCATGACGGGGTAACTCATCGCCGCCAGACCGGTCACGTTGATTTGGCTTTGACTATTTCTTAAATCTTGTGCTGAGTCACATTGAAGTGCCGGTGCTGCAAGGTGAAACATGAACGTTAAATCACCGAACACTCTAATACCCATTAATGTTCCTGCGCAATATCAGCGGGCCGTTTCCTTGCTGCAACATGCCTCCATTCCTTCCGCTCCCTTTTCTCCTGATGATATTGTCGATTGTGTCGAACTCCAGTCAGGTAAGACTTTGCTGGCAAAAAGCAAGATTGTCACTTACAGACCTTCTGATAGTCCTCGGATTAAAAACAAAGGGCAAATCATAGATACATGGATTTGAATTCGGCAGCGAGCGAATGCCGAACGATACTGTTCCTTAAGAATCGAAGATTCTCTGCAGCTTGCCGCGGAGAGCTTCAATTTTCAATAGTTGGAAATTTCTCCCATCTCTTGCCGTTCTTAGTCATAAAATTCCCGTGCAGTCTTCTTCACGCAACTATTTTCTCTTCCTTCCATAGAACTTGTGAACTTGTTGGATATAATCTGCAATCCATTTGCAGCGACTAAGAGAATTTTTGAATTCGGCAGCGAGCGCATTCCCAGTAGCTTGCTGCGGAGAGCTTCAATCGAAATCAAAAGAATTGACCCTCGAAATGTTTGTTTGCTTCAGTAATTCCGTTAATCCGATTCGTACACCATCAATCCCATACCTCAACATCTCAACGGGTAATTGACAATTCTTCTGCAAATGATTATTTGTCATTCATACTTTACGGATCGGACCGAAGCGCGGAGCATGACGAGAAGCTCCTGTCGCCATTCCCACAAGTCTTGCGAAGGTCAATAGGCCAAATATCAAATATTATGGAGGACGTAATTAATGACTCAAGGTCGTGTGATGGGAAAGGCCTCTGATGTGAATAAGAAGGTCATCCTGCTTGTTACGACAGCAGCATCGTTTCTCACTCCTTTCATGGGATCTTCCATAAATATAGCCCTCCCAGCAATAGGCCAAGAATTCTCCATGAGCGCCGTCCTCATGGGTTGGGTTGCTTATTCTTTTCTGCTTGCCGCTGCCGCAGTCCTTGTTCCTATCGGGAAGATCGCCGACATCTGGGGAAGGAAGCGGATTTTCTCTATCGGATTAGTCATCTACATACTGTCTTCTTTTTGCTGCGCTGTTGCCGCATCATCTTACTCTCTCATTTATTTCAGACTCCTCCAGGGCATTGGCGGAGCCATGATTTTCGGACCGTCAATCGCCATTCTGACCTCCGTCTTTCCTGCGGGTGAGAGGGGCAGCGCCCTGGGAATCAATGTCGCTTCCGTCTATATAGGGCTTTCTGCCGGACCTTTCTTGGGCGGCTTTCTCACTGAGCATTTCGGCTGGCGCAGCCTATTCCTGATCAATGTCCCCCTCGGCGTAACGATTTTAATACTTGTGCTGTGGAAGATAAAGGTGGAATGGGCCGAAGCGAGAGACGAACATTTCGACTTTAAGGGCACTTTCCTTTATATGGCCGCGCTTTCGGCCCTGATGTACGGGTTTTCTTCGCTGACGCGAGCTCTCGGGGCCTATCTTGTCGTCATTAGCCTGATTTTGATTATTATCTTCATCTTCCGGGAAAGAAAAGTGAAGAATCCTCTTCTTGACATCACATTATTTCGGCATAATACAATTTTTGTCTTTTCGAATCTGGCAGCATTGATCAACTATAGTGCCACTTTCGCCGTCTCCTTTCTCCTCAGCCTCTACCTCCAATATATCAAAGGATTCAGCCCCCTTCATGCGGGTGTGATTCTCGTCGCTCAGCCGGTCGTACAGGCTATTTTTTCGCCCTTTGCCGGGAGACTTTCCGACAGGATCGAGCCGCGAATTGTCGCCTCCGTCGGGATGAGCGTCACCGCCTTTGGCCTGGGGCTTTTGATCCTCCTTAACAATGAGGCACACATTCTTTTCATTGTAGTTGTTCTCTTTACACTGGGACTAGGTTTCGCTCTTTTCTCCTCGCCGAACACCAATGCCATAATGAGCTCTGTTGAGCAGCAATCTTATGGTGTCGCATCCGGAACTCTGGCCACGATGCGCATCACGGGGCAAATGTTGAGCATGGGGATCGTGATGCTGATCTTCGCTCTTCACATGGGAGATGTCCCTATCACGCCGGCAGAGTACCCATCGTTCATGGGAAGTATGCACAGCTCCTTGATAATACTGAGTCTGCTCTGTTTCGGCGGCATCTTTGCTTCGCTTGCCAGAGGCAGGATCCGTTAACTCCCAATTTTGCATGGGATGTATAGTCTAAGACCTGCAACGTCTGCACAGGAAAGCCGCTTTAAAGAAAAAAAAAGGAGACGGCAGAAAATTAAGTTAAAATATGGTACTCTTAAACACTAATTCAAGCGCCAAATGGCAGTCTTCTCCGCTCTGAAATTTCTTCACTTCATTCGCTTTAGTGCGAGACTTTCCACTCTTCAAGGGAGGTTTGACTTTCGTCATTTTATCGCCTTTCATGGTCATGTACTTTCTTACTGACAAATATTTTGTATTATCTCGCGAAATTACTGATGAACCCTGGATAGCTTTTTTTGGAAGATTCTGGGATGGTGAGCACCACGGGGAAAGACTGTTGTGCGAATTTCAGTAGTTCGGTCAACTAGCGCAATCTTTTTAGGGAACGGTATATATCAATGTATGCAATATATCAAAGGATTCATCTAAGGTGCAGCCCGCACCGTCGCGTTAGTTTAAGGCGTCGTCGACGGTCACTCGATATCACGGCGAATTATATCAAATGGCGGGTCAACCGCTCTTGGGGGTCGTTCCTTTCAAGCCTGCCATGACCTTATAGCGACTAGGCTTCAGCAGCAAGAGGATTTCTTCTGAACCGCTGTCTGCCCGCATGATTCTATCGGGCCGCAACAGGGCGCATCGCTTAGGCCCAGCATGGAGTTTATGACTGCGGCAGCGCAGCCCACGCCTGCTTGCACGGAAAACGCCTCGGTAGGGCAATTACGGCTGCAGGCCCCGCATTCCATACATGCGTCTCTGTCTTGAATCCAGGCGCGGCCTATGCCATTTACAGCAATGACCGCCTGGGGACAGACCTCGCTGCACATGCCGCAGCCGACACATTTTTCCTCATTGAGTTCGAGCGTCACCACACCTTTCAGATAGGTCATTCTTTCCATTTGTAAGCTCCTACGCGATAAAGCGAGACACCAGCCAAAGACCAACGCCGGCCACGCCGGCGCCGATCTCCAGAGGTATAGCAAAGCGCATTTCCTTTTTTACTCCCGAAAGGGAGGTATACGTTGAGGCGCCGGTAAAATTCATGGCCAGATATGCCGCTAAAGCCGGTATCAGCAAGAGCCATGCAAGCGCTTCGAGCCTGCCTGGCCAGAAAGTAAGGGCGGGATTCCTCAATGTCAGAAGGGCGAATGCCGCAACTACACCGACGGTACAACCCTTAAGCGAAAAGGCCGTGCCGGGAAGAAGAGGGAGCAGGACCGGCGTCAGGACAGCACCGGAAATGATTGCCATCAATATGGCAACGACAGCAAAAAGACCATAATTCATTGCATTTGCCAAGTATCCTGCGGGACTCCCCAGGCCGCCGAGAAGGAAGAAGAGCAGCATAATAAGAATAGCCGCCTTGAATGCTGCCACAAGCTCTATCGGGATCAATGCTACGCGCTCGCGCAGAGTGAAGGTTTTCCTGCGCATCATGGGCGTTGCTATGAGACCGGCTTCTAAATAGGCAGGCAGATCTGAAGCCCGGATAGGGCCGTACTTAACCTTGAAACCAGAAAATTTTTTTACGAGGTGGGCGGCAACACCGGGGCCAGAGAGCTGAGGAAGGATCAATTGCCTGTGGGTTACGACCCTGTCCAATCCGCTCATCCTTATCCGTCGTACCAGCTCCTCTGTTCCAAACGTACCCTTGCCTGCCGCACACCAGACGTTGATTCCCTTCGTATCGATAACCAAGAGCCAGGCGTCCCGTCCGGGAAGGGCTTCACGGAGACGGTCAAAGCTCATCTTGTAATTAGCAGTGACGAGCACTTGCGATTCATTGTCCGGATTCCCGAGGGCATAGAGACCGGGTTCGACGGTATAGTCCATACGGCCGACACCCCAGCGGGCTCTTGTTGTCCCCCACTTATCCTGCCATGTTAAGACAGAGGCGATCTTCGGCGCGGCACCGACGGGTGTCTCGATTGAACCAATGACAAATGGCTGCTTGCTGCTGGGGAGACTCACCTGAATCTCGCATGTTTGCGGCACTTGTGACATGACCGGCAAAACAATTGGGACTTTTTTCATACAGTTCTTGCTGGATAGGCCTTCTTCGATGTTACAATCAGGTTGACTCACTTTCTCGCTCCTTTAGGGCTACTCACTGCATGGACAGGCTGACGAAGCTTTTTTCACGGCATCGATAAAAAGCTTCACAGCCTCATACACAAGTTTCTTTTTCTTCTCGGGAATTCGCTCTTCAATGGCGCCGACAAAACCTTCCAGGCATAACCAGACTTTTCTGTGAACCTTCCTTCCTGCCTGTGTCAATCTCAAATTTACAGCCCTTGAATCATGGTCAGATATCTTACGTTCAATCAGTCCCTGCCTGACCAATGGGTTCACGAGTCTGGTAGTTGTGCTTTTATCAACGGCTAGGATCTGATGAAGTTCCAACATTTTCAACCTTCCCTTTTTTGCAACCTCATCGAGTATGAGAAACTGGGTAAAAGTCACGTCCTCACAAAATATGGCATCCTGACGGCAAAAACGAACGACCTGGCAGAGCTCCGATACCAGGGACAGAACATCCCTGTTCATACAACTGATATTCTTTTTCATAGTTGTATGCTACAACCATTTTTAGCCTTTGTCAATATCTTTTTTCGTCAGGGAAGAATTCTCATTTCTGTCCGGCGTTAGCTGGAAAATCTGCAGTGCCGTTCTTCTCCGCTCCCGGATACATTGTACTTGCAACTAAATGTACTCCAAAGTAATATGAAAATATGCAGCTATCAAAGCGTCAATCGCCCCAAAAAGTGAATGCGATTACAGAAAAGGAGACTCTATGAGATTTTCAGATGACATCTATGTTTACGAATGGACAGACTCTTTTGAAAATAACTGTAACAGCTTTTATATTGGCGGCAATGTTAATGCCCTTGTAGATCCCGGATTGAAGGGATTTGTGCCCAACCTTCTTGAAAGCATGGAAGAAGACGGGATTGAGAAAAGTGCGATTAAATACGTCATCAATACCCATTCTCACCCCGATCACTTTGAGGGGTCCGTTTTGTTTAATGACTCGGATATAAAGGTAGGTCTTCACGAGAAGGAGATGGAGTTCTTAAAGGGCGCCGGTGCCAGCCTGTATAATCTGTTCGGCATGAATCCTCCTGCCATACGCGTCGATCTCCCCCTTACGGAAGGCAAGATTGCCCTGGGAGACGAAACGTTTGAAATCCTTCTCATACCGGGGCATTCGCCGGGTTCCATCGGCCTGTACTGGCCTGTCCGGAAAGTTATTTTCTCCGGGGATGTAATATTCTATCAGAATGTGGGAAGAACGGATTTCCCGGGAGGCAGCGGCACCTACTTGAAGCAAAGCATCGTAACCCTTTCAAAGCTCGATGTAGATACACTCTTCCCAGGCCACATGAACGTTATAGACGGCGCGAGTGATGTGAAAAAAAATTTTCAAATGGTGCAAAAGCATGTCTTCCCGTACATATAGTGAAAACCTTAAAATTTACATGAGGCGAGAGTTATCGTTTATATCTCCGATGAGTCAAAGCGGGACGCATTGAAGATGCAGAGGCTCAGGGATTCTTTATTACAGATGAAAGGATGTCATGTATGGCTGTGGAGATGACAACGTTTGACCTTTCTTTTACCACATCAGGAAATACCGATGTTATTGACTTAACCCGCCAGGTGTTGGACCGCGTTGCTGAAACAAATCTGGAAGAAGGCCAGGTGCTTCTCTTCGTTCCCGGTTCTACAGGTGCTATAACGACGATAGAATATGAACACGGCGCCGTCAGCGATCTCAAGGAGGCAATAGAAAATCTCGCGCCTGAGGGTAAATACTATCGGCACAACGAACGATGGGGAGATGGAAACGGACATGCCCATGTAAGAGCGGCTCTCCTGGGTCCTTCCCTGACGATTCCTGCGATGAACGGGCGTCTGCAATTGGGAACGTGGCAGCAGATCGTGTTCATTGATTTTGACAACCGGCCAAGGCAGAGACGGGTGATCATGCAGATTTCCGGCAGGACAAAGAAGAAAGGAGCAACAACCGGGGATAAATGAAAGAAAGATTCCACCCTCGGGGGATGCGGCGGATTTCCTCGATAGGCTAAATTACGGAATGAATCAGATGATGCCCTGACTTTTTCTCTTCGATGAGACCCTCTTCCAAGAGCTCAATCAAGTGGGCGTATGTTTCGTTGACGGCTAGAAACTGATCGAACTCAGGCAAGTCGCGTCCGAAGATGTCCAGTGAAACTTGATAAGTTGTCTTCGGACCTCCTTTGACGGATTCAAACACGAGGCTCTTTCGCTCCCTGTGATGTTCCCTGATTTCTTCCACGCGCGCCTTCAGGTTTGGAAACGGAGCGCCATGGGCCGGATAAACCTTGACAGCAGGGAGGTCTTCAACCTGCCCAAGTGAGTCCAGGAAGCTCCTGAGAGGTCGAAACCCCGGATTATAAGGATCGGGACTCAGGTTAGGGGTGATCTCGGGCAAAATATGATCACCGGAGAGCAGTATGCCTTCCCTTCTGAAAAAGAAGCATACCTGCCCGCTTGTATGGCCCGGAACCGATATTACCTCAAATTCCAGGTCGCCGACCTTGTGGGACCCGTGGTCCGCGAGACTTGTATCGACCCTGAAGGGGATCGTCGCCTTTCGGAAAGAGATGAGGAGCTCCAACAGGTTATCGATAATTTCTTCTCTTAGCCCCTGCTCACGATAGAATTTTTTTACCTGATCAAAATCAAGCCCCCTCTTCTGATCGTTATTAATTCTTAGCGCATCCGTCTCGGACATAGCGATTGCAGCCCCCGATATTTCCTGGATACGGCCTGCTATTCCGCAATGATCCGTATGGAAATGGGTTATGAATATCTGCTCAATGTCACGAATGCCTTTGCCTATAGATTTCAGAGACTCTTCAAGCGTAGAGAAGGTTTCCGGTGTATTCATGCCGGTATCGAAAAGCGAAACGCTGCCATCATAAACATGGGCAAACACATGGACGTGCTTCAGCCGGAACGGCATGGGCAGTGTGATCATGTAAAAATTTTCGGCTATCTTTTCAATCAACGAACTTCTGTCCTCCTTGCCGCGCGCATATCACCATGTTTTCCATTTCCTGTCAATGTGGAGGTTTATATTTTTCTTGTGGTTGAGGGCTTCATTTGCTAAAGGACTTTCGATGTCAAAAATTTCAGTTACAAGAAAACCTTACATCATCGGAGTGATGGGAAGTCACCGCGTTGCGTCGCCGGCGGTCATGGAAGATGCCCGGCGCCTGGGGGAAGCTATTGCCAGGCGGGGCTTTGTCTTGCTGACAGGCGGCGGGCCGGGTGTCATGAGGGCTGCCTGTGAAGGGGCGCATAAGGCGGGGGGACTTGTCATCGGGATTCTCCCCAATGACAGACAGCACCCCCTGAAAAAATACCCCAACGAGTTCGTTGATATCCCGATCTTCACAGGGATGTATGATGCAAGAAATGTCATCAATGCCAAGACGCCGCACGTCCTTGTCGCTCTGAGCGGCGGCGCGGGCACGCTTTCTGAAATTGCCATTGCCATCCGCAACGGGACTCCGGTGATAAGTCTTCACGCCCCACCATTTACGATCCCCGAGGATCATGACTTTATCGCAGTCAATACAGTTGAGGAAGTTATCCGGGAGATTGAAAAGAAACTTGCAAAATTGTCCCGTTTCAAACGGGATACAAAACCTGCTTAAGAGAATGAATATAAGTTGTAACTTATGGTGCAGTGGAATACACTCTTAATCGCCTTCCTCGTCGCTTTTGCCGCAAGCTCCGTATCCCGCCTGCTTCTCACTTATCTGAATGTCCTTCATCTGCGCCGGCACGGCCACGATGTACCCGAGGTATTCCAGGGAGAGATCGACGAGGCCACGCTCGCGCGCATGACCGCATACACAGCGGAATCTTCAAGGTTTGGCGCTGCAGCGCATTTCTTCGATGATGCAGTCACCCTCCTGGTTCTGTTAAGCGGATTCCTGCCCCTGCTGGTCGGGGTGGTGCTCTCCTGGCATCTCCATTTTATCCTGTCGGGCCTGATTTTTTTTGGCGTCCTCGCCTTGTTAAGCGGCATTCTGGATGTCCCATTCAGTCTCTACAGTACATTTGTGATTGAGAAGAGATATGGATTCAGTACGATCACGGTAAGATTATGGATTACAGATATCATCAAGGGCCTTCTGATATCCATAATTCTCTCGGGGATTCTCTTAGGCGCCATGCTCGCTCTTGTCTACTATGCCGAACATACCTGGTGGCTCTGGGCATGGCTGGTTTTTTCCGCTTTTCAGATGCTCATCGTCTGGCTCTATCCCGTTCTGATAGCACCCCTTTTCAACAAATTCGAACCCATTGAAAACGACGCATTGAAAGAAGCCATTATCGCCCTCATGGCAAAGGTGGGACTAAAAACCGGCGGAGTTTTCCAGGTCGACGCAGGGAAAAGAAGCAAACACACCAACGCCTACTTTACCGGTCTGGGCAAGACAAAACGTATCGTCCTTTACGATACCCTGCTCAAATCCCATGCGTCTGAAGAGATACTGTCCGTCCTTGCCCATGAGGCAGGGCACTGGAAGAAGAGGCACATCATCAAGCAGCTGATTCTCACGGAAACAGTTTCTCTCGTCTTCCTCTATATGGTCTATCGCCTCATAGACTGGCCTCTCCTCTATCAAACATTCGGCTTCGCTGAGAAGATTCCCTATGTAGGCCTCTTATTGATTGCCGCCCTTTTGGGGCCTGTTGCCTTTTTTCTGACGCCGATAGGAGCCATGCTCACAAGAAGATTCGAGCGGGAAGCGGATGACTTCTGTTACAACCTCGTTGGCACCACCATGCCCATGATAAACGCGCTGAAACGTCTTGCAAAAGACAATCTCGCCAATCTCCATCCTCACCCGTTTTACGCCTGGTTTTACTATTCACATCCCCCACTGACGGAACGGATTGCCCGCCTGCTGGGAATGAAAGACTCAAAGAAACCGTGACAAAAAACTCCCTTGATTTTAATGGCGAGATTATTAAACTATTAAAGAAAGATTCTTGAAGAGGTAGGATGTAATGCCGATCTATGAGTTTTACTGCCGCAAGTGCAATACGATCTACAGCTTTTACTCAAAAACCATAAACACCGACAAGGTCCCCACATGTCCGAAGTGCAAGAGAGTAAAATTAAAGAGACAGATGTCGATTTTTGCCAGAGTATCCGGAAGACAAGATGAAGCAGCCGATGAGGGCATGCCTCACATAGATGAAGCGAAGATGGAAAAGGCAGTAGCGATGCTGGCCGGCGAAGCGGATAAGATTAGTGAAGACGATCCCCGCCAGGCGGCAATGCTGATGAGGAAACTCTCCGATGCCACCGGAATGAATCTGGGACCGGGGATGGAAGAGGCCCTGAGCCGCATGGAAAGGGGAGAAGACCCTGAACAAATCGAAGCAGAGATGGGGGATCTACTGGAAGGAGAAGAACCCTTTATCTTCGGAGAGAAACGAAAGAAAGGACCAAGCAAGCCAAGACCCAGGATTGATGAAACCCTTTATGACCTCTGAGACTATTGAAAATCATTCAACATGTCATTGCGAGAAGTCTTCTGACATGGCATCTTTTTTTGGTATCTATTGATTAAGAGATTGCTTCTATTCGTTCGCCATGACAAAGCGGAAATTCTAGAAGGCCCTGTCTGTGATCAAATGATGAGCAATTCATCGACAGTGTCAATGAGATAATCAGGCCTGACCGTCTCGAGTTTTTCTTTGGAGTGCCAGCCCCAGGTCACGGCGACGGTTTTTACCCCTGCCAGACGCGCCTCTTTTATGTCTCCCGTCGTATCTCCGATGTAATATGTCTTATCCTTTTCCACCCGAAAAGAATACATGGCGTGGTGGATTTTTTCTATCTTGCTGTAGCTGGAGTCGGCTCCCAGAACATCCCTGAAACAGCCATCAAACCCGTGCCTGAAGAGTATGTCATTAATCACCCTCGACACATTTGAGGAAATGATGGCAAGTATATTGTCCTTTTTCAATTCCATGAGGACGGGCAAAAGCGGCGCAAAGGGCGCCATCTGATCGCAGTCGTCTTCAGTGGGAATGGATCGTGACGCATTCATAAATGCCACGAGGTCTATGCCCTTCTTTACAATACCCTCATAAAAATTATCTTCAAACAAGGCAAGGAAATCGTCCCGGTTCTGAACGGCGGGGCTCCCAATTTCTTCCAGGCAAAGCCTTACCCTCCGCTCATATACGGCGAGGGAATCGACGAGGACACCGTCAAAATCAAACAGAAATAATTTATGCATCGTGTTTTACACCCGGATAATCAACGCAACTCGCGGGGAATCACTGAAGCGGAAAGGCTTTGCGCCGTCCTTTTCCCCGATGATGTGTAACACTCTTAATCTCTATGGTCAATATTTTACACGCGCGGAGAATCCTGCTGACCGCCGATTGTGGGCTCTTTGGGCGGGTATTCAATAAGTGTCAAATATAATGAAGGACAGTATTTCAGGACGGCGGCGTGCAGGCCCTTCCTTTGAGACTGAAGAGAAAGCGCAGGATTGTTTTCGTCGTGTCGCTGAAAATCTTGCCCGAAAAGAACTGACCGGCAGCGCGCTTCGAAATTTCCGACAATGTCGGATAAATATGGACGGCACCGGCGATAGTGGAGAGCTTGACAGCGCCTGCCATGGCAATGACCCATTCGTGAATGAGTTCCCCGGCCTGGCTGCCGATGATCTGACAGCCCAGCAGCTTTCCCTTGGGATTCAGAAGAATCTTGATCTTGCCAAGGGTCTCCCCCTCAGCAAGGGCGCGGTCATTATCCGCAAAAAGTTCCTCGAAGATCTGACAGTCAATTCCCTCCTTCCGTGCGCGTTTCTCGTTGAGCCCGACACTGGCCACTTCCGGATCCGTATAGGTGCACCATCCAATCCTACCGTAGTCTGCCTTACGGGGGAGGTGGAGAACTGAATTGGTGAGGGCAATGCCTGCCTCATATCCCGCAACGTGCGTGAATGGCAACTGGCCATTTACATCGCCGCAGGCATAGATGTGGCGAATATTGGTCCTCATCCGCAAGTCTGTCGGGATGCCTCTGGCAGTGAACGCGACGCCGGCCGCCTCCAGGCCTAAGCCGCCCACATTAGCCGCTCGGCCCGTCGACACGACGATTGCGTCTCCTTCAATGACCCTCTCTTCCCCTGCACTGCTTGCAGGTGCAATAGTCAGCAGAATCTTGGAACCGCGGGATTGCGCTCGAACCGCCTTTGTCCCTGTGTGGATCTTCAATCCTTCTGCTTCCAAACGCGCCTTCAGAACTGCGGCCATGTCCGCATCCTCGGGCCCCAGGATCTGGTCCAGGAATTCGACGATGATTACCTGTGATCCCAGACGTCCGAAGGCTTGGGCTATTTCCAGTCCGATGGGTCCGCCCCCCAGAACGATCAGACGGGACGGGAGTATTTCCTGTGAGAAAACAGTTTCGTTCGTCCAGTAAGGAACACCGGCGAGGCCCTCTACAGGAGGGACTACAGGGCCTGAGCCTGTCGCAATGATCCAGTTCTTCGCGGCGATCCGCTTCCCGTCCACGGTAACCACATGATCGTTCGCAAAGACGGGCCGGCCAAAACGGACCTCCGCGCCCAGACCGCAGAATCTCTCCACGGAGTCATGATGCTGGATCCTGGCTATGACCTCTCTCACTCGGTTCATTACAGATGCAAGATCTACAGGAGGCATGGAGAGCGCGGGCAAACCGAATTCCGCTGAGCGTCTCGCAAGGGACCACACACCGGCTGTTCTGATTAGTGTTTTTGAAGGGACGCAACCGTAATGCAGGCAATCCCCGCCAAGCCTGCCTGACTTCTCAATCAGGATCGTCTTGGCGCCAAACTGGGCGCCTCCGGCCGCGGCCGTCAATCCCGCTGCACCCCCGCCGATGATTCCAAGATCGTAATCAAAACCTTCCATGTCCTGTACTCCTTTAGAAACAATATGACTTGAGGCTCACTTTTCCTTCCTGATCATTTTTATGACCTTCGGAATAAAGAACGAAAAGACGAAGAGCCCGATGGAGAAAAATACCTGGAAGGACAAGAGCCGGCTCCAGTCTCCGCTTGCCCACACATCTTTTATGGTACCAACGAAAAATGTAAATATGAATGTCCCGACGATGATACCGAAACTGGTTGCGAAGAAGTAATCCCGGAAGCGGACCTTCGTCAAACCCATGCCGAAATTCATGGGAGTAAAAGGAAAGTATACCAAGCGCAGATAAAGTACTGTGGCAAAACCGTTACGCTCAATGGCATCATCGTATTTTTTCAGACGTTCGCCGATTAGGGAAGCGGCGAAGTCCCGTCCCAGTGTCCGTCCTATCCAAAAAGCGACAGACGCTCCGGCCATGGCTCCCATCCAGACATAGAGAAATCCCCAGTAAGGACCGAAGATGGCTGCTCCCAGAACGGTGAGCAGTATCCCCGGCACAAAAAGGCAGACGCCGACGGTATATATGAGCATAAATACTACAGGCGCCCAAAAACCCACAGTCTCAAGAAGATTGCCCAAGACATCCCGGGCGAGCAGGTCTTTGACATGGGTGAAACGGACCACATAGATTGCCGCAGCTATAAATGCGACCAACGCAACGGCTTTTATCGTCGCAATTCTTTTTGACGTTGTCGATTGCGCGGTACCGCCGCCCATGAGGTTATCTTTCTCAGAACAGTCTTCGCGTTGCTTCAACTGAATATGATTGAGCCGCCGCACGACGAGCCAGCTCCTGCCGTGCACGCAAAGCAGTGTTCTCCTGTCACGATCCTGCGCTTCCACAGGCAGGAGGGATCAAAGGAATGGATACTGTCAGGAGCGCCGTGGTTCACCTGCAGGCCGAGGGCCAGATTAAAATCGCAGTCATAAAGGGTTCCATCCCAGCCGACGCTGATCTGGTGCCGACACATCAACCCCGGTAATGTTTCCCGATTGAATGACTTCCGCAGGAGCAGCATATAAGTTTCGGCCTGATCCTGCCGGACAAGCTCTTTCCGAAAGCGCCCGAGGGCCATGTTCGTTATGGTGAGCAGATTGGTGAAGGAGATTCCGAAACGATCCTGCAATTCGTGCCGATAGTCTTTTTCAAGGGCAAGCTGCGGCGGCGGCAGGAATGGCCCGCCCGGATTATATACAAGATTCAGGGTTAAGGAAGGCTGCGTACCGTAACCAAGGGCATTTAGCCGTCGGATGGCCTCGATGCTCCTCTCATAGACGCCGCTGCCCCGCTGGAAGGTCACATTCTCTTCCGTGTAACAAGGCAGAGAGGCCACGAGTTGAACACGGTGCTCACGGAAGAAATCAGGCAGGTCTTCCATTCCGCGCTCAAGAAGTACGGTCAGGTTCGTTCGCACCTGTACGTTATGGTTTCTCTCCCGGAGGGCCTTCACAAAAGGGCGAAAACGAGGATTCAGCTCCGGGGCTCCGCCCGTAAGGTCAACAAGCCTGCAGCGGGAACTCTCCGCCGCCTTCAGGACCAATTGCATAACGGGCCATTCCATCATCTCCCCTCGCCCAGGAGAGGCTTCCAGATGGCAATGGAGACATTGCTGGTTGCATTTTAGGCCCATGTTTACCTGCAGGATTTCAATCTCCTGGCTCAAAAGCCCCTCGTGTCCATGCCGGGCGATCTTTTCTTCAAAAGCGTTCATAAATGTTCTGCTTCCGTGTAATCTTAATTTGCGTCCTTGATGTCCTTAGATTTCTGTGCTTACTCACGATATACCACGGTGCATTTGTTTTTTTCAAAAATCTTTTTTGTCCCGATTTTCGCAAGACGACTGGGTCAAGGATTTCCCCAGAGTTCTTTCAGACGCTGATCACGGCCGCAGTTGTAACGATAGAACTTGTATCGCAGCGGGTTCTTCTGATAATATCTTTGGTGATAGTCCTCTGCGGGGTAAAACTGCGTGGCCTGCGTTATCTCGGTATAGATAGGTCCTTTGAACCGATGTGACATCTCCAGGGCTTTCTTCGATTCTTCAGCAAGGCGCCTCTGCTCCTCACTGTAATACCAGATCGCCGTGCGGTATTGTGCCCCCACGTCGCAGAACTGCCTGTCTTTGACGGTCGGATCTATATTGTGCCAGAAGACATCGAGTAGTTTAGAGTAACTGATTACTGCCGGATCGTATGTTACCTCTATCGCCTCGGCATGGCCCGTAGTGCCAGAAGAGACCTCTTCATACGCGGGATTCTTTTTATGCCCGCCTGTGTAACCTGAAATGACTGATTTCACGCCTTCCAGCTTGTCAAACGGCGGCTCCATGCACCAGAAGCAACCGCCGGCAAACAGGGCTTTTTCGAGACGGGGCACTGGAACCGCTTTGCCGCCGTCTTTTGCAAGAACGGAGGCTGTCATCATCATGAGACTCACTGACAGCAACCCGGTTAATATCTGTATTTTCATGGCATCTCTCCTTCGCTGCGTTCTCCAACGATCGATTGCAATTTGAGCGTACCTCACGTTCTATTTTATCTGGAAGAGTTTCTTGTACTCTCCGTACCCCTCTTTCTCCAGGTCTTCTTTCGGTATGAATCTCATAGCGGCGGAATTCATGCAGTACCGGAGCCCCGTCGGTGGTGGCCCATCCGGAAATACATGGCCAACATGAGAATCGCCGTGTTTGCTTCTCACCTCCGTGCGGACCATAAAAAGCCCCCTGTCTTCGCGGGTGACAATATTTTCCGCAGCAAGAGGCCTTGTGAAGCTTGGCCAGCCTGTCCCCGACTCAAACTTGTCCTTCGAACTGAAAAGCGGCTCTCCGGAAACGATATCCACATAGATGCCGTCTCTCTTGTTACTGTTGTATTCGTTTTGAAATGGCGGCTCGGTTCCTTCCTTTTGGGTTACTTTATACTGAAGGGGAGTCAATTTTTTTCTCAAGGTTGCATCGTCGGGCTTTTTAAAATGCGTCCAGTCCAACGATTTCGGTCTCTCCATAGTTGTGCTCTCTTCTTTCATCTTACTTTTCTCCTTTTGCTGTGCCATGCCGGAATTAGGGAAACACAGAATCATGAACACCAATGCAAGGCCTATCGTAAATATTTTCATAACGCCTCCCGGAATCGGATACATAAATCTTCGATATTCTAAATATACTGTATATTACCTGTATATAAGGATAATGCTGATTTCTCATATGCAAAAGACTTATTTCTTTATCAGCGATTAGAGGAATTTAGATGAAAGAGACGGATGATCGCAGACCTTCCGCAAATTACCTTGGAGGGTGTCAATTTGAAAAAAGACACTACGAAAGATATCGATATCTCGATTAAATTCAGTCCTTCAGTTTTCCATTTTCTATTATTAAGGGGCCCATGAGCAAAGTCCCCTTCGCCACAAGGGGAGATTGAGGATTAACTGTTTAGTGAAGATACGTCTGGTTTAAATCTTTCAAATCAGCCTTCAGATACTTTTTTATGTCGTTCCAGTCAGGATAGCTTAAACGATCATTAATCAGATGAACCAAACCGATTATTTGAGTATGGCCGTATCTGCTCCGGGCGTATATTTTTCTTCCGCCCACTCCAATTTTCATTTCCGGTTTACTGCATCCCATCAATACAGAATTTATCAGGATATCAAAAACCTTGAGGCCTTCCGTTACAATATATCTGGGCTTCAAGGTATCGATAATGTCGCTTACCTTCTTGAAGCAGAAAGTTTCGAGCTCATCTCTGAGCTCCCTACCCATAGTTTCCCATTGAGCTTCATTGTCACTGCCGAAGAAAACCAGATTCAGCTTGACGCTATCCGCGAGCCAGTCTTCTTTCTCAATGCTCTCAAAGAGGTATTTCATCTTCTTCGCTAGCCTGGAATTGTGATATAAGTATTCGTGGACTTCCGGGATCTGACTGTCTTCCTCCTTGTAAAAAGGCTTGTCATCTTTGCCGGGATTATACCCGATGATCATCAATTCGGGACCTAAATGGACGGGAGAGCAAAAGACTCGAAAACCGCAGTCTTTGAATGCGTATTTGTACTCAGGAGTCTCCCACTTTTCACAAACATCCTTCAATAATTCTTCTGCCCATATATCTATATCCATGGTCATGCCACTTCCTTTATCTCAATGGTTCGTAAATGGAACAGCAACCCTAATCTATCCCCTGAAAAACAGGAGTTTCCGACAGTGTCAATTAAAAAATATCTGACTCGGGATGGTGTGTCAAGACAAAAGGGGTATGACAAAGAACGGCAGAGCAACAGGAAATCCTGCTTGCCGTCCACGTTACTGACATGATATAAAAACACAATAACTAAACATCGTTTATCTGCCTTGCCTAAGACAACACATCCCGGCACTCGGCGGTAAACGGCCCGATTGAAGCTCTCCGCAGCAAGCTGCGGAGAATTTTCGATTTTTAAGGAACAGCAGTTCGGCATTCGCTCGTTACCGAATTCAAGAAAAAGTGCTATGCATGAATACGCTTTATGGAACTCTACCTATCTCACTACCTCCATCAGCGCACATGCAGCAATTCCTGCATTGATATTGATAAGGTCTTCTTAGGATTCTTATATGTCCATAAGAGAAAAAAAGTCGATGCTTTGCCCGAATTGCCGAAAGCTGATCAGTTCGGATGAACCCGCCTGTCCTTACTGCGGTCTGTCGAAACCCGGTTCATCGTTGAAGACCCATTTGTTGGGCAGATTTTCGGCGGCTTCGATGAATGCCGTTAAGCTCATTATATATGTTAATTGTGCCTTATATCTCCTATCGATTGTCTTAAGCCCGTCCGCTCTGGGCCTATCGGCTAACCCGCTCACCTTCTTGTCTCCCTCCGACAGGAGCCTCTTCCTTCTGGGCGCAACGGGAACCATCCCCATTGCCGGATATGGTCGATGGTGGACTCTGATTGCGGCTTCGTTCCTCCATGGCGGCATCCTTCATATCTTTTTCAACATGGCGGCTCTGGGACAGCTCGGGCCATTCGTGCTGCGTGAATTCGGTTTCAATCGCTTTGTTATAATCTATGTACTTACCGGCGTTGCCGGGTTCTTCGTTTCTTACCTGGCCGGCATTCCCTTCACTATTGGCGCCTCGGCCAGCATCTGCGGCCTCATCGGCGCTATTCTCTATTACGGAAAAAGCAGAGGCGGCTTTTACGGGGAAGTCATTTACAGGCAGGCGATGGGATGGGTAATCGGGCTTGTCATCTTCGGCCTCCTCGTACCTGGCATCAACAACTGGGCGCATGGTGGAGGGTTGATCTCGGGAATTACGCTTGGTTTCCTGATGAGCTATAATGAACAGAAGGGCGAAACATCTTTCCATCGGGTTCTCGCTGCGGCTTGCATTCTGTCAACTGCCATATCCCTGCTGTGGGCCGTCCTCCAGGCTATGTACTACTCTTTTTAGGCTTCTGCCCCTGAAATCACGTTGACAGGTCTCCTCCATTATCCTAATATATTTGTAGTGAACGATATATTTATTATACAATTTCCCACGCAGGGCGATATTCCGTGCATGTAACCGAAAGTATCTCGAGGAGTTAAAACGACCTATGAAAACGGGGATTCTTGCGGCCGCTAAGGCTCATTGTATATGGTTATTGCTCTTGCTCTTGTCTATAATCCTGACCGCCGGCTGCGACGCTTCATTAACTGTAGGCAACAGGACAATAGGCGTCGAGTCCGGCAATTTCATATTCACAGATGGATCCTTGACGACGAATTACAACTACCCTTTTGACGAAGTCTGGAAGGCGTGCGAGCAGACACTAACGGATATGAAAGCGACAGCCGTGGAGAAGAATCTCAAGATTGCAACGGGCTCAATGAGCGCCGTCGCTGAGGAGGAGAAACTACAGATTATGGTTGAATACTTATCGAAAAGCCAGACATCTGTATCTGTTCGCGTCGGCATGTCGGGCAATAACATGGCATCACAGCTTATCCACGAAAAGATAGCGAATAATATCCTGAAATCCCATCGGGCAGAAGAACCATGATCATGCCCTTTTGTGACATGTAAGATTACGTCACTTCTTCCATCCTTTGCGGCATGAACAGAATCATCTTAAAATATCCCGTCGCATCCCTAATATATACACGTGGGTTGAACAGGGATTTTTTATTGGCTGTGAGTTTGTGTCATTAATCCAGTTGTGAAGACGGGCGGAAAGGGTGAAAAGGCGTCAGTGATCGTCCATATTGCTGGATTATCTTATGGAGCAAAAAGAAACCAGAAAAACCGTCAGAACGTTTGCCATAGCGTCTTTTCTCAATGACTTCGGATCGGACGTCATTTATCCTATCTGGCCGATGTTTATCACAACCGTTCTCGGCGCCAACATGGCCATCCTCGGCCTCATCGACGGCCTCGGTGAAGCCTTTGTATCCATATCCAAGGCGGCCTCCGGCTATATCTCCGATCGCGTACACAGGCGGAAGGTGTTTATCTGGACAGGGTATCTGTTCGGCGCTGTATCGAGAGTCGGCTATGCATTTTCGACAGTCTGGCAGCAGGTCATTCCTTTCAAAATTTTCGACAGAATGGGCAAAATAAGGGGAGCGCCCAGGGATGCCATTGTCGCGGACATTTCCACGGATCAAAATAGAGGCAGGCATTTCGGGCTGCTCAGGGCGATGGATAACCTCGGTGCCGTATGCGGCATTTTGTTTTGCATCGCATTTTACCAATTGCTCGGTTATAGAAATCTTTTTCTCCTTGCCGCGATCCCATCTGCCGTGGGCGCTATCCTGATTTTTTATTATATAAAAGAAACAGAACCATCTGAAGCGAAGATTTTCCACGGCTTTGCGCTCCGAGACCTAAATGCAAATTTTAAACTGTTCCTCATACTAAGCTGTTTTTTTGCCTTGGGTTCCTTCAGCTACTCATTTCTCCTGATCTATGCGACCCATTTAGGATTTACGACCGCCTTCGTTCCCGTCCTCTATCTGATTTTCACCGTCTCTGCTGCAATTTTTTCCATCCCTTCAGGCAGGCTTTCCGACAAAATAGGGAGAAAGGCATTGATGATACTCGCATTTCTCTCATGGGGAGCCGTCTGTCTCAGTCTTATCTTGTCGAGCAGTCACGTGGTAATTGTCTTGGCATTTGCTCTCTATGGTCTACACAAAGGCATTCTGGACACAGTCCAGACGACGTTCGTCTCTGAGCTCTCTCCGGAGAGTTATCGGGCCACAGGCTTGGGTGTATTTCAAATGGCCGTCGGTCTTTGCGCCCTCCCCGCCTCCCTGGTTGCCGGGCTGCTCTGGGATCAAATCAGCATATTTGCACCCCTCTATCTTTCCCTTGTCCTCACTCTCGTAGCCACCTTGCTCTTGATCTTCGTTAAGGAAAAATGACGGAACATCGGGGATACCCTCCGCGGGCATTTTTCTTTTATCGGCATCGCCCACCAAACCGCAAATTTGTAAGAGTTAAAATTAAAGACTTTCTATGGGTTAGCCGAAATAGTCATTGATGAGGCCGTGCATTTACTTAAGGATACATGAGGCGCCATGAATCTCAAGAAGTGGTTAGACAGATTCTCTATTGAAAGCCATGGTATATATTATAAATTATTTGTTATTTTTGGCTTTTTCTTTCTCGTCCCCGTCTCCGGATTTCTGTATTTCGCTCTAAAATACGAATTCCTCAACGATAATTATATTGCCCCTTTTTTCATCGTGCTTCTCATTTTCTCGCTTTGCGGATTCGTGATGCTGCGCAAATTATTTGACGAGATTGTCTCCATTTCCGGCAATATTTCAAGAACAGTCGCAGAAAAATTCGCGCAACCGCAGTTATCGACAGCCAGCGAATTGAAAGGGATAGTGGACTCCTTCCAAGTCCTCGAGCGCGAACTCAGGGCAAATTTCTATCGCCTGGAAAAAAAGACCTCAGAAATTGCAGTATTAAAGGAACTCTCCGACCTGTGTTATATGACATTCAATCCGGAAGATCTGCTTTATATCACCCTTGAGCGGGCCCTGAAGCTCACGAATGCAGACATAGGGTCCATAATGATGCTGGAGAAGCCGAAACGCGATGCTTTCATTATCGAGGCATGCATCGGATTGGGAGATTTCGTCAAGAAAGGTGATCGGGTCAGTTTTGCTGACAGAGTTGCCCAGTATGCCGTGCTCAACAAGACGCCGCTTCTGGTGGAAGATATTGAGACAGACATCCGTTTCGGTCGCAAATCGCGACCGCAATACGCGACAAAATCATTCATATGCATGCCGCTCAAGACCATTAACGATGTCATTGGCGTCCTGACCATCTCCAGGAGAAAATCTGATGATCTTTTTACGCAGGAGGATGTAAATGTCCTTTCACCGCTCTTGAGCAACGCGGCTTTCACCTATGACAATCTGCGTCTTCTCAAGGAGGCTGAAATTAAGTCGAAGCAGCTCCAGGCTATGGAAAAGATCTCTTCAGTCATCAATTCGAGCTTAAGAAGCAGTGAGCTCCTCCATACGATTCTCCAGGAAATCAGAGAAACAATACCATATGACATGGCCGTTATTGTGGAACTGGACGAAGATAATTCGATGCATATAATCATTACCGAGTTCTTGGCGTTCGTCTGCACAAATCTCTCGAGAGGTAATTCTTACAGTTGCTATGGAACTGTGATCGATAAGGTCATCAAGCGGCAGAGCCCGCTGATCCTCGAAGATACAGGCGGGTTGTCGCATCCTATAGAGAAGGAGATTTTTCTGGATCATGGTTTCAAGACCGCTCTATTGACCCCTCTGAAAGTAGATGGCCGCACGACCGGAGTGCTCGTGCTGTGCAATGTGCCGATGGAATTGCTGGCCGATATGCACGATGCCATTGAATGCATGGCAGGCGATCTCTCCCGCGCCATCGAAAAGGAAAAGCTTTCCTTGGCATTCGTGAGAAGGACGCACGAACTCGAGACCCTCAGGCAGATCGGCAACGCATTGTCCTCCTCCACCTTCGATACAGAGAAGGTTCTCACGTATACAATGGATATGATTCGTGTGATCATGAATGTGGAAGCCGGCTCTCTGATGCTCCTCGAGAACAACGAGTTGAGATGGGAGATCGCATTTAACATTAATATGGAACCCCTGCAGAATTTCAGGCTCAAGCTTGGCCAGGGTGTTGCCGGGTATGCCGCTACCCGGGGCAGAACGGTCATCGCCCAAAATGCTCAAAAGCACCCACACTTCTCTCCGGAATTTGATGATTTGACTGGGTTTGAGACTAAGTCGGTCCTCTGTGCGCCGCTCATTTCCCAGGGCAAGGTAATCGGGGTCATTGAGGTGCTCAATAAGATTAACAGCGTCTTCAATAACGACGACGAGCATCTTCTCCAGGCCATATCGACTTCGGTATGTATCGCCATGGAAAACGCGCGGCTTTACAAAGAAACACTGGCCATGGCCGAAAACGAACGGAGCATCAGAAACGTATTTCAAAAGTTTGTACCCAAGGAGATCGTAGACAGAATTGTGCTGGGCAGCGCATCAGCAAGACCGGTAGTCGACGAGTTCAAAACCGTGACCCTGCTGAACATTGATATCCGGGGTTATTCCGGACTGTCCAAGAAGATCGGTCCCCAGAAGACAGTGACTATCCTTAATTACTTTTTCTCAGCCATGGGAGAAATCGTCTTCAAACATCATGGGATCGTCGATAAGTATCTCGGAGATGGGTTTCTGGCTGTTTTCGGCGCCCCTGTTTCCACGCCTATGGATGCGGACAACGCTGTTTCAGCGGCCCTCGAAATGCAGAAGGCGATGGTGCACATCAACGACTATTTTATGAAACAGTACGGCACGGTGCTGACAATGGGGATCAGTATTCACACGGGGGAAGTGGTGGTTGGCAATATCGGCTTTGACAAGAAAATGGACTACACCGTAATCGGAGATGCCGCTAATTTCGTTTTCAAACTGCAGGATCTTTGCAAGTCCTGGCCCAATGGAATCATCATCAGCGAGAAAACATATTTTGCCTCTCAGTTCCCGCCGGCAATCGACGAAATCGGCGATTACGAAACTGAACAGGATGTGGAAAAAATTAAGATCTACAGAGTCATCGGTCTTCCCAAGCAAAGGTATGATCCTGCAAGCATAATGAATGAAAGTCATGCGCCGGAGCTGGTCTCCTGAGCACGGTCTTTTCTGTCCTCTCATGTTGTTACGTTCAGCAATAATCCCGTAAGGTAGTGTCCCTCCGGGTGTCCAAGATTTGTGGGATGATCCGGACCAGGACCCATGGCCTGAAGCAGCCGGGCCGATTTACCGGCGTCACGCAAGGCGCCAAGGACAATCTTTTCAAAAAGCGCCTCGCCGATATAATTTGAGCAGGAAAAGGTAGCGAGTATCCCGCCCTCCCTGAGGACTTTTGCGGCTTGTAGATTTATATCTTTGTATCCCCTTGATGCCTTTGTAACATCCTTCTTTGCTCTGGCAAAGGCCGGCGGGTCTAAAATAATCAGATCGAAGAGTTCATTTGTCTCGCGCAGATATTTGAAGACATCGGCCTTGACTACAGGGTGTTGGTCTGATGAAAAGCCGTTTCTTTCGAGATTCCATCTGGCTATTTCATTCGCCGCTTCCGAAGACTCGACGGAAATCACACGCCTGGCGCCTCCCCGGGCGCAGTAGACGGAAAAAGCGCCGGTGTATGAAAAACAATTCAGGACATTTGCCTGATTGCTTAAGCGTTCGGCAATTTTCCTGTTTGTCCGCTGATCCAGGAAGAAACCCGTCTTCTGCCCTGAGATTATATCCACCTTGAAGTGCAGGAGATCTTCTGTAATCTCGATTGTCGGGGGCGGGTGTTCTCCGTAGGAGATGCCGGTATGGTCGTCTAAACTTTCCAGTTGCCGTGCCCGGCCTTCGCTTCTTTCATAGATGCCTTTGGGCTGCATCTCTTCCGAGAGTATTTTCACAACAGTATCGCGATGCTTCTCCATTCCTGCCGTTTCTATTGATAGAGCTAGGTAATCGGCAAACCTGTCAACGATGAGCCCGGGCATCCAGTCACCTTCCGCATTGATCAGGCGATAGGCTGTCGTTCCTTCGGGCAGCACCTTCTCCCTTAAGGACATGGCCTCCCGGATTCGTTTCTGCCAGAACGTGTAATCGAGGGCTGCCTTTGTGTCCGCAGTCAGCAAGCGGAAAGCGATGTCAGACGTGGGATTGTAAAAGCCCAGGGCCAGGGGTTGCCTCTCATGTGTTACGGCAACTACAATGTCGCCCGGTCCGAGCTGGCCTTCTGTCCCGGCAACAGCCCCGGAAAAGATCCACGGGTGCCCGCGTGAGAGCGAGGCGTCACGGCCGGGCTTGAGGAATATTCTGGGATATGTTTCGCTCATGGCAAAGAATGTGATTACTATTTCCGGTCAGCTACCGGCTTATTCGCTAAAATGCAATGATTTTTGTGTGGATATGAGAAGTTGTCCTCTTCATCCAGCTTGACCTGATTATCCAGTGAGGTTGTGAAAAGCTCGCGTGTTATTATTTCTATGACAGTGCTACCCATCAGCAAAAAAATAATGTCTGCCTCCCTGCTTGATTCATCCGGTGCCGGATACGCTCAATGACCCGTGCTTGACTCCCTTGAGGGCTTTTAGGGTATCGGCGAGTTTCTTTACCTTCCCGGAATTACCTTTTACCGCCACAATCTCGAGGCAGTTATGGTGATCCAGATGGATATGTTGCGATGATTGGATGATATACTGATGATCATGCTGGACGTCGATAATCTTATTCAAAAGGTCCCGCTGGTGATGATCATAAAGGAAGGTTATTGCGCCGGCGACTTCCCGGTCATCTTCCAAGTCTTTCTTCAGCAATTCCTGGCGGATCAGATCGCGAATCGCTTCAGAGCGATTTGTGTATTTGCGTCTCTTGATCAGGTTGTCAAAATTATGAAGCAATGCTTCTTCTAAGGAAACGCCGAATCTGATTATCTTAGACATGGCTCACCTGTATCACATTTGCGATATTAGTGATACATTCGTGTGTAACTGTCAAGGACAATCTGTATGATTATCTTTTTACGGTAAACGCTATTTTAGATGCAGTGTCTTTCAGTTTTTGGGGTATGGCTGAGACGCGTATGCTGTGCTTATGCTTTATGCAATCCGTTATTTACATTGATAATCACCCTTTCTTTTGTTACGGTAATTCCGTGAGACACTGCTGAAAATTCATGAAGGAGGAAAACTGAGCCGATGTACGCGGTGATCATGGCGGGTGGCAAAGGCACCCGTTTCTGGCCGAAGAGCAGGGAAAGGATGCCCAAGCATCTCCTGGATATTGTCTCTCCAATGACTCTTATCCAGGAAACTATAGAGAGGATGGCGCCTCTTATCTCCGAGGAGAATATCCTTATTGTTACAGGAGAGAGCCATGCAGATGAGCTGATGAGGCAGGTGCCCCGTATCCCGCAAGAGAACATCATCATCGAACCGCTCGGCAGAAATACCGCTCCCTGCATAGGTCTTGCCGCTCTCCATATCAAGCGGAAGTCCCCCCATGATGTTATGCTTGTACTCCCTGCGGACCATCTGATTCATGACGCGTCGCGATTTCGTCACCTCCTTTCCATCGCTGTCGATATGGCAAGTCGCGGCGATTACCTTGTCACGATCGGCATAAGACCCACCAGTCCCGAGACCGGCTACGGCTATATTGAGAAGGGCGACATCAAGGCTGCCATCAAAGGCGAAAACATCTATGCGGTGAAATCCGTCCGGGAAAAACCTGCACTCAAACAGGCGAAGGCCTTTCTGAAAAAAGGAGGCTTTTACTGGAACAGCGGGATTTTTGTGTGGAATGTTGACACAATACTCGGGGCAATCGAAAAGTGGCTTCCCCGGATACATGGCGGTCTCTTGCACATAGAAGATGCCGCAGGGACAGAGGGGGAAGGGGAACTCGTCCGGCGTGTGTACCAGACGATTCCATCCGTTTCTATAGATTACGGTGTCATGGAAAAGGCCGATAATATTCTTCTCATTGAAGGAGATTTCGGCTGGTCCGATATGGGTTCCTGGGATGCCCTATGGGAGGCGTCAGACAAGGACGAAAACGGAAACGCCGCAACGTGCCGCGATCTTTTCGTCGGCGTCGATGCCAGAAATTCACTCATCCACGCTTCCCGGAAGCTCGTTGCCCTGCTCGGCGTGGAAGATCTGATTGTCGTGGATACGGAAGACGCCCTCCTCATCTGCAAGCGGGGCAGTTCCCAGGATGTGAAGAAGGTCGTGGAAATCCTGGAAGATGAGAAGAAGAAGGAATATCTATAGTGGTGACCACGTCCGGAAGGTTTATCCTCGCATCCGCATCTCCCCGTCGGATTGAACTTTTGACTCTCCTCGGTTTATGCTTCGAGGTAATGCCGAGCAACGTCGACGAGAAATTCATGATAGGGGAAGCGCCGCGGGATCACGTCCTGAGACTCTCGGAAGAAAAAGCACGAATCGCCTCCACCCTCCATCCGGAGGCCTGGGTAATGGGTGCGGATACCATCGTCATTATCAATGGCGACGTGCTCGGCAAGCCCCGGACGCCGGATGAGGCGAAAGAGATGCTGGGCAGGCTGAGCGGGCAAATGCACACGGTCTTCACGGGCTTCACCGTCGTGAGGAAGAGCGCCGGTATCCTGATCAGGGAGGCCGTTTCATCTTCCGTACGCTTCCGGGAAATTCCGGGAGACGAAATGGCGTGGTACATAACCTCTCAGGAACCATACGACAAGGCGGGAGGATACGCCGTGCAGGGCATGGGCGCCTTCTTCATAAAAGAGATATACGGTTCGTACACAAATGTCATGGGACTTCCCCTGTGCGAGGTTGTGGATGTACTGAAAAGGGTTGGGGCGATCGGCTTTACCGGAGGAAACAATGGAATCAATGGTGAAGGCTAATATCGAAGGAATCAGAAGAGCCATTGCCGGCGCCGCTTTGCGCGCGGGCCGGAAGGTTTCTGATGTAAGGCTCATGGCCGTGACCAAGACGGTGGATGACGACCGGATCATGGAGGCCATCGAGGCCGGCGTTGATATCATCGGGGAAAGCTATGTCCAGGAGGCGAAAAGAAAGATTGAAAAAATGGGCAGAAGCATCGAGTGGCATATGATCGGCCACCTCCAGAGCAACAAGGCAAAATATGCAGTGAAGCTCTTTGATATGATCCATTCCGTGGGCAGGATGGATCTGGCCGTTGAACTTGACAGGAGATCCAGAGCTCAAGACACGGTTATGAAAGTCTTGATCGAAATAAATATCAGCGGCGAGAAGACGAAAAGCGGCGTACCCTACGAAGAAGCCATGCAACTCGTCAGGAATATTTCATCCCTCGAAAATATTTCCATACAGGGTCTCATGACCATGGCTCCCTGGTTTGATAACCCCGAAGACGCGAGGCCATATTTTAAGGCATTGCGGGAGCTGAGAGACAGGATTGTTGGTGAAAATATTGATCGCGTTGAAATGCGGGAACTCTCCATGGGAATGTCCGGAGATTACGAGGTTGCCGTTGAGGAAGGGGCGACGATCGTGAGGGTAGGCAGGAGCATCTTCGGAGAGAGACCATTTTGACAATCCCCCTTTGACAAAGGGGGGCAGGGGGATTTTATGGACAGGCCTCTCACCTGTCTGATAGGATGAATTATGAAGCATATGAGATGGCAGCTCCTTCTGGGAATATCATTGGTTATCCTTTCTGCGATTTTTTATCTTATCCACTACGCCTTTTTCCGGGATGCCTACCACATTTTTTATCGCCTCATCGGAGATATCGCGTTCGCCTTTATCGAGGTCTTGCTGTTCACGGTGATCATCAATGAAGTCCTCGCCATCAGGGAGAGACGAATCATTCTGGAAAGATTAAACATGGTCATTGGGTCTTTCTTCAGCGTGGTCGGCAAAGACCTGTTGAAATTCTTTTCCGAATTTGACCCCAACACGGATAGAATCAGGCATGACCTCATCATTACGAATCAATGGTCTGCCGGGGAATTCCTCGATATGAGCAAGCGACTGAAGAAATATGATTATGCAATCAGTATCCGCAGTGGCGATCTGGGGCGCCTGAAACAAAAGCTTATTAAGGAGCGGGAGTTCATGCTGAGGCTCCTCGAGAATCAGAACCTCCTCGAGCATGATGCGTTCACAGGTCTCCTCATGTCCGTGTTCCATTTGGCGGAAGAACTCGAATCACGGCCGGATTTAAGTAGACTTTCAGAGCTGGACTTGAGGCACATAGCGGGAGACATGCAGAGGGCTTACAGCCTGTTGATCTCGGAGTGGCTGAGCTACATGAAACACCTGCGGGAGAATTATCCTTACCTCTTTTCCTTCGCCATGAGAACGAATCCCTTCGACCCGAACGCATCGCCGGAGATCAGGGAATAATTGACAGGGCGGAAAACAGCTGCTCCTGACTTTGGTGTTCGGCCCGGAGCAAAATTCGCGAACCTTTCTGGAGACCGGATCTGTCCCATCCGCCGCGCCGATAGATCCGCATTTGAAAAAGAAGGATGATGCCGGCTCGCGCAGCAATGTGTCATTTTGAACGCGGTGAAAAATCTTAATCCATGATTGTGGTTACAAAGATATCTCCCATCGGTCGATATGACACCAAATCTATGAAATGTTGCACTAAAGTATACGCAATGTACTTTCTGCACAGAATTTATTTTTCATGAGACGCCGAGAATCCATCCCTCAATGTTTGCAATCGACAGCTCGCCGGGAGTAAGCTGTGGATCGAAGAACCGGTTAAGATCGTTGGCGAGGTCTGTCTCTTGAAGCCAGCGACACACTGCAAAGGCATCCTGTTGATCTCTGGTTCTGTCTTCGTTGGGATACCGGCTTCGCCATAGAGAGGGATAGACCTCTGCCACGACATGGCTTCCATTTCGGGACGTCCAGCCGTCGAATGGCCAGAAATGTACGGATGAACCCAGCGCTCTTCTCAGGTAGCGGAGCCAGGGAATCCCCGCGTGAGTTGACTTGGCCACTGAGCCTTGAACGTCGAAATGAAAGACGGAGCGGGCGCGAGGAGCGCGCGTCTCCGTGACGCGGCGCCATCTTCGTTCACCCAGCCGTTCAGCACCCTTTCCGCAGATTCCGTCACGAATGAAGTCCACATAAGTATGCGGAGAGTCCGTCGGCCAGTGGGCACAGAAGTCGTCGAGGAAAATATCCCAGTTCTGCATGATTCCGTACTTCTCAAAGTACGTTAGTGGGAATGAAAAGCCGTGATCGATGCCGACAACGGTTCGAGGGGTTTCACGAAGTATCGCCATCAGCCACTCGGCCAGGCCGCGGCGCGTCCAGTATTTGCGAGGGCTCGGCGGCGGGTTGACTTCGTGCGGTGCACCGCCAGTATACACACGGAGGCCCTTAAGGCTGGATTCAGGGGTTTCAGCACCTGAATAGTCTATGCCTATATAGCGGTCAAAGATGCTCATGCATTCCTCAGCCTGAAATGATCTTCGTAGACACACTCAATTCACTTCGGGTACGAATTATAGTACATACAATGTTCTTCTTGCAAAGATTTTACTGGTGACGAATTGCCTCACATTAAATGTTACCCAAGGTAGTGAATAAAAGAGATCGTTGACTCATAAATAGGTGTTACCGAACACCGACTCCAAAAAGGAGGATAACTGATGAGTCCACGATCGA
>JBEKXK010000013.1:0-53976 GCA_049512055.1 Syntrophales bacterium
TAAGAAAAACCATGGAAACAAAACTTAAAAAAATCCTATCCCTCTGAGTAACATATATTATGAGTCAACGTTCCTTAACCACTTCTATCCTTCGGTAACATTTATTTATGAGGCAATAGGGGCTTAAAACAAAAGGGTTATGCAGCAGACAGGCGTCCGTGGGGCGGAAAAATAGATGCACCGCCGCCTTTCGAGGCTTGGGGAATAACAGTCGGGGGCAAGCGCAGCGCAGTGCCACCCTTGCTGCACCAGTCGTTAAGATTGAACATTCAGGGCTTGCCGCACTTGCGGGATAAGTCATCACGCGTCAGATTATTGACATCAAGGCCAAATTCATGGAATAATGCTACACACATGATTGATAAGCGCATTTTGAAGAAGAATAAACTTGAAACTCCCCATGGGAAAATAGCCCCGCGTCTCGGCAATATGCCCGGGATCACCTATCCGGGAGCCCTGCCGATTACCGCAAGACGAGATGACATCGTCAAGGCCATAAGGAAGCACCGCGTCGTCGTCATAACCGGAGAAACCGGATCAGGGAAGACGACACAGATACCTAAGATGTGCATTGAGGTCGGACGAGGGGTTTCAGGCGTCATAGGATGCACCCAGCCGAGGAGGGTGGCCGCCGTGACTGTGGCCCACCGCATAGCGGAAGAGCTCGGTGAGGAAATCGGCCGCTCCGTTGGTTACCAGATCCGTTTTGAAGATCGTTCAGGCAGGAACAATTACATAAAGATCATGACAGACGGGATTCTCCTGAACGAGGCACAGAATGATCCGCACCTTCGCCGGTACGACACCATCATCGTAGATGAGGCCCATGAAAGAAGTCTGAATATCGATTTTGTATTGGGCATACTCATGAAGCTCCTCCGGAGAAGAAAGGATATCAAGGTCATCATCACGTCGGCGACCATCGATACGGAAAAATTCTCCCGCGCCTTTCATGCCCCGATAATTGAGGTCTCCGGACGCATGTACCCTGTTGAAGTTCGCTACCAACCCCTCGACCATGAACTTGAGGAATCCGGCGAGATAACCTATGTTGATTGCGCCGTGACAACCCTGGAAAAGATCATGGAAGGCAGATCGGAAGGCGATGTTCTTATATTCATGCCCACAGAGCGCGATATACGTGAAACCTGCCAACTCATTGAGGCGAAGCTCGGTCATAAAGCCGTCGTTCTTCCCCTGTTTGCCCGCCTGCCCTGGAGGGAACAGCATCGCATCTTTCAACCTGCATCGAAGAGAAAGATCGTCGTGGCGACTAATATTGCAGAAACATCCATTACCATTCCCGGAATCAGATACGTGATCGATACGGGCCTGGCGCGTATCTCCCAGTACAACCCCCGCTCCCGCACGACCAGCCTGCCCGTCAGAGCGATTTCGAGAAGCAGTGCAGATCAGAGGAAGGGAAGATGCGGCCGCGTGCAGAACGGGATTTGTGTCCGTCTTTTCGATAAAGCCGACTTTGAAAACCGCCCGCTGTTTACGGAACCGGAGATTCTCAGATCAAACCTGGCGGAGGTCATTCTGAGAATGCTTTCCCTCAATCTCGGAGATATATCGACGTACCCCTTCATTGATCCTCCGCACCCGAAGAACATCAGGGACGGCATCGATATTCTCAGGGAACTCGGGGCAATCGCAATGGACACAACGGACGCGGACTCGGTCGATGACCGGCATCTGTCCTTGACGGAAAGAGGGAGCATGATGGCACGCCTACCGATTGATCCGCGGATATCCCGTATGATCATCGAGGCGGAGCGGGAGGGGTGTGTAAACGAAATCCTGATCATCTCTTCAGCGCTCAGCATTCAGGACCCTCGGGAACGGCCTGTAGAGTATGAAAAGGAGGCAGATAAGGTCCATGCCCGCTTTGCCGACCCTTCCTCGGATTTCATGACCCTGCTTCGCATCTGGAATCAATACCACGGCCTTATGCAAACCGTAAAAAGCAAGGGCAGGATGAAGAAATTCTGTAGGGAACATTATCTCTCCGTAAGAAGGATGAGGGAATGGGTTGATGTTTACGACCAGCTCAAGGCGATACTCGATGAGCAGGGATGGAAAATAGGAAAGAGAAGCGAAGCGGATGATAATGCACCCTATGACGGCATACACAAATCGATCCTGAGCGGCTACCTTTCCAACATAGCGATGAGGAAGGAAAAGAATATCTATACGGCCGCAAGAGGAAAGGATGTGATGATCTTCCCCGGCTCCGGGCTGTTCAACAAAGGCGGAAGCTGGATTGTCGCTGCGGAAATGATCGAGACTTCCCGGCTATTTGCGCGCGCGGCCGCCAATATCAAGGCGGAATGGCTCGAGGAACTGGGAGGCAGCCTCTGCCGGAGCACCTATTCCGAGCCTCACTGGAGCCGGGACCGCGGCGAAGTAGTTGCCTACGAGCAGGTCAGCCTGTTCGGCCTAGTGATTGTGACAAGAAGGCCCGTTTCCTATGGGCCGATCAATCCGGACGAAGCCTCTGAAATTTTTATCCGCAGCGCCCTGATCGAAGGGGACTTGAGAAGGCCCTTCCCCTTCCTGCTTCACAATCTGGGAGTGATCGAGCAAATTTCCCATATGGAGGACAAAATCAGGAGGCGCAACCTCCTTGCCGGCGAAGACGAGCTCGCACGTTTCTATCAGGAAAGGATCCCCGGAATATATGACACCAGAACCCTTCAGAAGCTGATCAGAGACAGGGGAAGCGACGAATTCCTCCGTATGAGGCAAGAAGATGTCCTGGCTCGCATGCCGGAGGAGAATGAATTCGCCCAGTACCCGGATGGCGTTACTCTCGCCGGCCATCGCTTTACATGCGACTACCGTTATGAACCGGGTCATCCCAAAGACGGTGTAACCGTTAAGATTCCCCTCCATATGATCTCAACTGTTCCCGCAGCCTCCGCCGATTGGATCATTCCCGGTCTCATGCGAGAAAGAATTACCGCCCTCTTGAGAGGTCTGCCCAAGGAGTACCGGAAGAAACTTCAGCCTCTCTCACAAACCTGCGACATCATCATGGCGGAAATGACGGATGACAGACACCCCCTTATCTCCGCCTTGGGTAAATTTATCCATCAAAAGTTCGGCGTGGATATACGGGCGTCATCATGGAATACAGATGCCATCGACGACCGTCTGCAGCCGCGCTTTGCCGTTATAGATGACAGGGGATCGGAACTTACTGCGAGCCGCGACATCAGTCGCCTTCAGCAAGACATTATCGCCGAAGCTCAGTCAAACGCCTTCGACAAGGCACGCAAGTCCTGGGAAAAGGCGGACGTGATAACCTGGGATTTCGGCGATCTCCCCGACGCCATTGTCCTCGAGGGCCACGGCCAATTGGAGGGCTATGCGTACCCTGGACTCGAAGCCGCCCATGGGTGCGTCAACATTCGTTTGTACAAGAACAAACATGAGGCAGAGGTGTTGCATAACAAGGGCGTGGCAGCGCTTTACAAAATTTATTTCAAAAACGAGTTTAAGTATCTCAAGAAATCCATCTCTCTCAGTGGAGACATGAAGAAGTGGGCTGATTCATTTGGCGGTGCAAGATCAGTGGAAAACGCAATCCTCGAAAAGTTAGCTCATGACCTTTTCTCAAAACACATCAGATCACGGGATGCATTTGTCCGGCATGCCGAAGACATGAGGAGCCGCATTCTGCCTCATGGCCAAAATATAATGAACAGGTGCGGACCTGCCATAAAGTCTTACTACGATACTTCTGCATTTCTTCAAAATCTCAGACACGCCAACCGCGCAAACAAACCGGCGCTGAAGTATCTTGAATATCTCAGGGAAGAGATGAATCAGCTGATGCCGAGCGATTTTTTGATACACTATGACGGTGAGAGACTAATACACATCATGAGGTATCTTAAGGCGATCGGCATTCGCGCCGAAAGAGGAATTGTCCATCTGGATAAGGCATTGATGAGGATGAGAGACGTAAATATTTTTTCCGATAATCTTCAATATATGATAAATAGCGGCAGCACCGGCGCATCGCACGAACGATTGAAACTGATTGAAGAATACCGGTGGATGATTGAGGAGTACAAGGTATCGATATTCGCCCAGGAACTGAAGACCGCCTTTCCCATTTCGATAAAACGTCTCGAAAAGAAAAGGCAGGAAATTGAACGCATCATCTGATCACACGGAGACGCATCTTTGAAGCTAATTCTGGTCAGGCATGGAGAGACTCTGTTGAACAGGGAAAACAGGGTCCAGGGGATAACCGATACGGAGCTTAGCGACTATGGCCGCATGCAGGCAGACAAACTTGCAGAGTCACTCAAGGGCGAGCAGATCGAAAGGATAGTGTCAAGCCCATTGAGACGTGCTTATGCGACAGCGAAGGCCATCTCCAGATTTCATGGTGCGACGATTGAAGCCGACCGTGACCTTCAGGAGATGAACCACGGCGATTTTGAAAATTTATCGATACAGGAACTCAAGGAGAAGCATACATCCGTTCTCAGACAGTGGGAAAGAGATCCTGCCTCCGTCGTCATGCCCAATGGAGAATCGCTTCATGACCTGCAGAGGCGCGCGTGGTGCGCCATAGAGCGAATCACCAAGACCGCAAGAAGCGCCATTGTTGTCACCCATAACATGACCATCAGGACCATTCTCTGCAAGATTCAAGACCTGGATATGCTGCACATCAGAGGGATGCACATCGATCTGGCATCAAAGACGTTTGTGGAGTTCAAATTTGGAAAAGGCGCAATCGTTATGTTGAACGACACCAGTCATCTGAGAGAAGCGTGATATTTTCGCACTGAGGAAACACAGAAGCTTTATCACCCTGACATCTTACCATCCGACAGTGAGAGCCGCTGCAGCGAAGGCCTTGGGCAGGATCATGAGCAAGAGCTGACTTCCTAATAGCCGGCTGCTTTTAAATATTTATCAACAAGCTCCTCGAGCCTTTCACGATCCCAGCCGATATAAACATCCTTTTCTTCAATGATGAACGCCGGATATTGGCGCAGGCGATGTATGAGGGATTTGTAAATGCCGCGCGGCGACTGAGCGTCAGTCAGACGGATGTGAACTCGATGCCTGTAAAGTTGCTTGAGCTCTCCGATCTGCTCGGACAGCTTCAAAATTTCATCCTTTAACTCGGCAGGATATTCTTCAATATCTCCCTTATTAGCCTCCTTTCCAAGCCCCGACTCCCTGAAAATGACCTCACACCTGCTGCAGTGACTGTAGGTCGTAAGAAGATTGCTTACAACTTCTATGGATACTGCTTTCATTTACATAGCGCCCCATTTACACGGTTACACTGCAAGAACCAGTGGCATGAATTCTCATGCGTAAGCCAGTGCCCGGTTTTCTTGGCCTTCATTCGGATACGATTAGTTTAGGAAACGGAGACCCATTAGTCAATGAAAAAATGGCGGGGAAAGACCCTGCACATCTGCGGATTCTAATTGCGAAAATTTATCTGATATTTCCCGCGGGGTTATTACGAGTGATTTTTTAGGTAACCGTTGATGTACCGTTTGACGTTTTCCTTAGGCTGGAAAATTCCGAAATGACCTTCACAAAGTATATCAGCCTCCAGGGCGAGGAGTTTCTTCATCGATTCTTTCCACTGCCCGATATCAGATCCAAAGATGTCCAGAAACGGCCCATGGATGTCCTGACCAAATAATACTCGCTTTCCTGCCCTGTCAAGATATATGGACATAGACCCAGGGGTATGCCCAGGGGTATGCAGGCAGTGGAGTTCGCTCCCGCCAAAACGGAGGATTTCGTGATCCCCTGTGAGTTTGCGATTGACTGAAGTCGGCGAAAAAAAAGTCCCGTAACAGCTGGCAGCAGTGCGGACGCTGTCGCCTTCCTCAACGGCGCCTGCGTCCAGGTCATGCATCACTATCTTGCACCCGAACTGTGTTCTGAAATCCGCAGCCGAACCTATATGGTCAATATGGTTGTGGGTGAGAATAAGGGTTGAGATTGTCTTCGGATCGAGTCCGGCGTCTTCTATGTTCTTTTGAAGTATCCGAGAGCTCCCCCCTGCGCCCGCATCAATCATCACCAATTCACCGTCAAAGTCGACGATAAATGACGTCGCATCATCACCGCGTGAAACATCCGGACCGCCGATTAAATAAACGCCATCTATAATAAGCCTTGCCTTTCCCATAGCCATTCACCTGCATAATTCATCAACGTACTTGGTGTCCCACGAATCAAAAGCTCACCATACGTGGGGACGGGCCTATTGGCTGCGCTCCGTTCACTTTCCCGTCCTGATTGACATGCGCTCTTCGAAAAATTCGGACGCCTGTGACTTGCCAAAGTCAACCGTTTCCTTCAATTTGACGCCTCTGGTTTTAATCCCAATGTCCTTTTCTCCCGTCTTAACCTGATAAACGCCTCCTTCCCTTGACAGACTGATATCTCCCAGGGGGGACGTGCTCGTATAAAGAATGATCCGTTCTTCGCCGAAGGGGGGACTGACTTCAAGCTCAAACCTGTCATTGCCCGACGGTATTTCGTATATCACACCGCCGTTGAAGTAGTTCTCACTCCTATAAGGATTTGGGAGAATCTGCAGCGTCTCACCTTTAGCATCTTTGTAATGCACACGGGCGTAAAATGGTTTGTTCCCCTTAATATAGATCTTGATCTTTTCGCCCTTCTGATATTTCTCTTTGTTCGTCCAGATGCGAACATTCAACGGCAATCCGGGATTATCATTGGGAAGCCGGCCGGCAATTATTTCTTTCACCGCTTTTTCATCTGGAATTACCTCCGCTCTGATCTTTGTCTTGAAACAATCGCCCGTCCGCTCGTCTTTGTACCAGCGGTTTTCCTTAACCTCCAGGATCTTTACAGAGGCATTCGAATACGCCTTGATCATATCTTCCTCGATCTGCAAGTCTTTGACCTTTGTTTCACTCTTCACATATGTGATGGCATACTCGACGGCGTTTCTCTTTGCGTCCGCCATGGCAGTCTGTTCCGTCTGCTTCCTCGACTTATCTTCTCCCATGCAGGCATAGCCATCCGCATCCATGATCGTGGACTGAATCGCATAGGCATTTCCGACTGCAAAGATACAGATTAATATGGAAAGGATCGATCTTAACATGCATTGCCCTCCTCATCGAATGTTCCAATCAGATCATTGACATCGGCTATATTATGTCGCTTAAGATAATCTTCAATGCCACTGATGATATCCGTCGTGGCACAGGGATTGATAAAATTAGCGGTTCCAATCTGTACGGCCCGGGCGCCTACTATAAGGAACTCCAGGGCGTCAGAAGCATTTAAGATACCTCCGATACCGATCACGGGTATTTTGACCCTCTTTGCCACCTGCCACACCATTCTCAGGGCAATCGGCTTTATGGCGGGACCGGAGAGGCCCCCGGTGATATTTGCGAGATGGGGTATCCTGCGCTCAATGTCCACAGACATGCCCGTCAAGGTATTAATGAGAGACACTGCATCTGCCCCACCCTCCTCTACACTCTCCGCAATCAAACAGATGTCTGTAACGTTCGGCGTGAGTTTGATTATTACGGGAAGATCGGTCAGGCGCTTCACCTCTCTTGTCACAGCGTGGGCCATATCGGGGTCCGCACCGAAAATAATTCCGCCCTTCTTTACATTAGGGCAGGATATATTGATTTCCAGACCTTCCACCCCTTTCGACTCGGAGAGCAGCTCCGTAACCCTCTTGAAATCATCGATCGTTTCGGCAAAGACATTTGCAATGACCGGCACCGAGAACTGCCGGAGGAAAGGCAGCTTCTCCTTAATGAACGCGTGTACGCCCGGATTTTCTAATCCTATGGCATTGAGCATGCCGCAGGGAGTCTCCATAATCCTCGGAGGCATGTTGCCGGCTCTCGGCTCTAATGATACACCTTTCGCAATTATGGCGCCCAAACGACTTATATCAAGATACGGGGCATACTCTTTGCCGTAGCCGAAAGTGCCGGAAGCCGTCAGCACCGGATTCTTGATAATCAAGCCGCCTATATTAACCTGCATTTCCGGCCCGGTATTTTTCATAGATGCCCGTCTCGCTTCTGATTGTCCTTATGGCAGGCGGGGAATCAACCCCAGTGAATGTCCCCAATGTTAAACACAGGTCCCTCCATGCAGGCGCGCGCATGCTCCCCTCTTCCTTCGCCGTCTTTCAACAACACCGTGCAGCCGAGACATGCTCCCACACCGCATGCCATGCGCTCCTCCATCAATATCTGACAGAACACAGAATTTCGTGCGAGGAGCTCTGATAATTGTTTTAACATGGATCGCGGGCCGCATGCATATATCTTCGAACTTCCGGGCTCATAGGATGAAATGTCTGCTGAGAATCTTTCCGTTATCAGTCCCTGAAAACCATGAGAGCCGTCGTCCGTACTTATAAACACGTCGCTGCATATCTTTTTGATTTTTTCGATGCCGACAAGGCTTTCTGCCTTGCTTGCACCATAATAGCAGATGAGCTCGACGTCCCTTGCTGCGGAGAGCCTTCTGTAATGCGATGCAAGATAAGTGATGGGAGCAACGCCTATCCCTCCGCATATGAAGACGATCCTTCCAGCTTCCGGATAAACATCAAACGCCCGGCCATACGGACCCAAGACCTCTATGAAATCGCCTTCCGTGAGCCTCGACAACAGCAGCGTGCCTTTTCCTACAACCTTATAGAGTATCTCGACTGTTACTTCATCTTGGGACCTTTCAAAACCATAAACACCGAACGGTCTTCCCAGAAGCGGATCAATACGACCTGGCTCCCGCGTCATGATAAACTGTCCGGGCATGGGCGCCTTAAATGATTCCGGCAGCTTCACTTTCAGTAACAAATGCCCAGTGCTTATTTGCTCGTTTATAAGGATTTTACCATTCATCATGAAGTCTATAATTTATTCTTTACCGATAAATTGCAAACATTTTTTCAAGTCCGCACACAAGATCAGGGCATCCTCTCCCGATTCTGCATAATAATGCGGTCTTATGTCTGTAACCTCGAAGCCGAATTTTTCGTACAATCGTTTCGCGCCTTCATTGGATCGGCTGACTTCAAGGCTGCAAACGGCAATGCCTTCACTCTGGGAGAGCTTGATCATTTCCGCCATGAGCATCGAGGCGATCCCTGATTTTCTTAAGTCCTCCCTGACAGCGATTTTATGAACCTGAAGTTCTCCGGCAATTATCCAGTAGGTTACGTATCCGGCGATTTCGTCATATCGATCTTTACGAATCTTTGCCATGAGGTTGCGTGAGATGGGTATTTGAAGCTCCCGCACAAACACATCTTTTGACCATGGCCTGGAAAATGATGAATTTTCAATGGCTAAAATCTCGTCGAGATCTTCCATTGCCATACTCATTATTTCAATAGATTGTTGATCCATTTGGCTTGGATGCGTACATCCTGAAGAACGCTGTTGGGAGGGAAACGCCATGGGGTTATTGCATTGTCTCAATCATGCCGGGCCGGTGCATGATATATGAACATTAATTTTCTATTCTACCTTCTTGCTCAACACCTCGCTCGCTAAATAAATATTTTTCTTGCCGTACTCCTTAATGTAAGAGGCAAAATCCTTCAGCTTCATTTCCTGCCTCTTTTCATCAAGTTTCAAAAGCATAGGTAGATTTACGCCGGTTACGACCTCCAGTTTTTCTTCCTTCAGGAATGATAGGGAGATATTCGAGGGCGTACCGCCGAAAAGATCCGTCAGTATCAAAACTCCCTGGCCATGATCCAGCTTTTTGATGCACTGGCTCATTTCCTTTTTTATCTCCTCCATTCCCTTCTTCTGATCGACGGAGACGTGGCTCACCCCCTCCAATTTCCCTTTTATCAGCTCAGCTGCCTTTATCAGTTCACTGCCGAGGTTGCCATGGGTTGTTATGAGAACGCCGATCATCATCTATCTCCTGAAAGTCTTTCACCGATACGTAAGCTAATTTATTGCCTTGCAATTGTCAAGGCTCATTTATTGTTTGCGCCGGAAAGGGGACACCTCTTCCACCATGCATGCACGCGTTTTCTCTTGACACATAAAGCCCTCTTGTCTATACTTTCAACACTTAAAATCAAGCACTTGCGGAAATTACGGTCAGCGAAAATTGAGTCGTCTTCACATCTCCGGTAAATTCAGCCTAAACATGTGGATGCAGGTCCCTGAAGCCATTTTCGTCAGCGCAATTTACAAAAACGGTTTGACTAAAGATCGCATACGGAGTTAAGAATGAACGTCTTCGTAAGAGAAACATTTTTACGGTTTCGCAAAAAATAATCATTTGGGGGAAGGAAGGACAGCAATGACATCAAATCAGAGACTTATCAAGTGGGTAGAGAAAATGGCGCAACTTTGCAAGCCGGATCGCGTGCATTGGTGTGACGGGTCAGAAAAGGAATATGATGAAATGTGTGATAGCCTTGTCAAGTCCGGCACTTTCATTAAACTGAATGCAGAGAAGAGGCCAAACTGTTATCTTTCCAGGTCTGATCCCGCAGATGTGGCGAGGGTCGAAGAACGCACGTTTATCTGTTCGAAAAAGAAAGAGGACGCCGGACCAACAAACAACTGGTACGACCCCGAAGAAATGAAAGAAACCCTCATCGGGTTGTTCAGCGGATCAATGAGAGGAAGAACCATGTATGTCATCCCTTTCAGCATGGGGCCGTTAGGGTCCAATATCGCCCATATCGGCATTGAGATAACCGATTCGCCATATGTGGTCTGCAATATGAAGATCATGACGCGCATGGGGAAGGCTGTTCTTGATATCCTGGGAAAGGACGGAAACTTTGTCCCCTGCCTGCACTCTGTCGGCAAGCCTCTTAAGCCCGGCGAAAAGGACGTGCTATGGCCCTGCAATAATGACCACAAATACATTGTCCACTTTCCCGAGACGAGAGAAATCTGGTCTTTCGGAAGCGGCTATGGTGGAAATGCCCTCCTGGGCAAGAAATGCTTTTCGCTCCGCATTGCTTCCGTTATGGCGCGCGACCAAGGATGGATGGCCGAACACATGCTGATACTGGGGCTCACATCTCCGAAGGGCGTGAAACGCTATATTACCGGCGCCTTCCCAAGCGCCTGCGGCAAGACCAATCTTGCCATGCTGATACCGACGATTCCCGGATGGCAAGCGCAGACCGTGGGAGACGATATCGCCTGGATGAAGTTCGACGCTGATGAAAAACTCCACGCCATCAATCCTGAATACGGTTTCTTTGGCGTTGCTCCGGGGACATCGGTGGCGTCCAATTCAAATGCCATGCTTAGCATGACCAAGAACTCCATCTTTACCAATGTTGCATTAACGCCTGACGGCGATGTCTGGTGGGAAGAAATGACAAAGGAAAAACCAGAAAAACTCATTGACTGGAAGGGGCAGCCCTGGACGCCCGCGTCCGGCCGTGACGCGGCTCATCCCAATGCGCGCTTCACATCCCCAGCAGGCCAATGTCCTGTCATTGATCCGGCGTGGGAGGACCCCAAAGGTGTTCCCGTATCCGCATTTCTATTCGGCGGCCGGCGGGCCACTGTGATACCTCTCGTATGCGAGGCCTTCAGCTGGCAGCATGGCACCTTTATGGGATCAATCGCCAGTTCGGAAAAAACCGCCGCAGCGGCGGGAACCGTCGGTGATGTGCGGAGAGACCCTTTCGCAATGCTGCCTTTCTGCGGCTACCACATGGGCGACTATTTCAAGCACTGGCTAGACATAGGAAAGAAGACGGACGGGAAGAATCTCCCCAAGATCTTCTATGTAAACTGGTTCCGCAAAACGTCAGACGGTAAGTGGTTATGGCCAGGCTACGGTGAGAACAGCCGCGTCCTCAAATGGATCTGCGAGAGGATCGACGGGACAGGGAAGGCTGTGGAAACACCCATTGGTTACGTACCTGCCCCCGGCGCAATCGATCTCCGAGGTCTTAACGTATCAGACCAGGATATGGCGGAACTTCTTAGAGTTGATGTCAACGCCTGGCTCCAGGAGGTGGAAAGCATAAAAAAACATTACAGCCAATTCGGTGACAGGCTGCCTCAAGGTCTCAGAGATGAATTAAACGGTCTTGAAAAAAGATTGCTAAAACAAAAAAAATAGCATCGATGGAAGCTCTATGGCGGCGCACAGGTCCAATTTAGCGCAGGGGCTTGATACAGGATCGAAGCGGGTCTGTATTCAGTGTAAGTTCCTCTTTGTCGGGGCAAACACCATGTCGGCTGTTAGACACAAACGCAGTGATGCAGGATCCAGGATATTGAGATTCCTCGCATGTACAAAAAAAACCATGTGCGGCGCGTTGATTGAGGCAGGCCTCCTGGTGGCGGCTGCCACCGCCGGATATGCCGTTCTTCTTTATTTTTTTAAGATGCTCTGGCATGTTTATATAGCGACATATCCATGCCCAAAGAACCATCAACGTCCTGGGCCGGAATCTTCCGGAATTTTCCCTGAAGATGAACGTCCTGGCTTTCCTCGTGTGTATGGGTGCCGGGGTGACGTGCAAGGTACTCCACATCTCAAGATTCCTTTACCTGAACCGCGGGATGTTCGGTAAAATCGCCATCTGCGGCCTTCCGCTTACGGTACTCGTTGCCTTGTTGGCGAGGTCTAAATTTGGTCTGCCTGAATGGAACTCTGCTTACACCTATTCTCTGGCGCCTACGCTTACGGTATTTACGGGATGCTTCAATCTGGCGGACAAGCGCTTCCCGGAGATCGGTGATTTCTTAGAAAGAATAGAGGCCTACCTCAAGAATGGATAGATTATTACAGATTATTGCAAGTAGACGCGGGGCCGGCAAGGCACAGGATTTTAATCGTAGTGTAGAAGGTCATGGGCGCTAAGAGAACAGTGCGTTGCACCCACTGCGGTGGAGAGACTGAACATTACCGGAATCCCTTTCCGACAGTGGATATCATCATCGAGCTCGATGACCGGGGCATTATTCTTATCTCACGCAAGAATTACCCTTTTGGCTGGGCCCTCCCGGGCGGCTTTGTCGACTATGGAGAATCACTTGAAGATGCCGCAGTGAGAGAAGCGAAAGAAGAAACCGGGCTCGACATAAAAGTAATCGGACAGTTTCATACATACTCGAGGCCGGACAGAGACCCCCGCCACCACTCGATATCCACCGTCTATATCGCAAAGGCGAGCGGTGTACCGCATGCTGCCGATGACGCCAAAGAGGTAGGCATATTTACGAAAGACGCACTGCCCGAACCTATCGCATTTGACCACAGCGAAATATTGGATGATTACTTCAGCTTCCGGGATGATGACCTCTGAATCAACGGCAAACCCAGCCAGAGATAAACTTTGCCGTATCACAACGAATAAAGTGCGTCATATAGCCCCGACGTGCGCATGATGCGTCTCGCTACGGCGGCGCGAAATATCCCCTCACTTCCCCATATCTCCACATGCTTTTTCGCCCTTGTAATTCCTGTATAGATAAGCTCCCGGGTAAGCACGGGGGAATCATAATCAGGGAGGATAAACAGGACATTCACGAACTCGGAGCCCTGGCTCTTATGAACCGTCATGGCGAAAACAGTTTCATGCTCCGGCAACATTACAGGCGGAAACTTCCTGATATTGCCTCCCGCATCCCGGAAGAATGCCCGCAATTCCTTGTTCTGTCTGTAGTCAGGCAGGATAATGCCGACATCCCCGTTGAAGAGCCCGAGGTTGTAGTCGTTGCGCGTAATCATGATCGGCCTCCCGCTATACCACTGTCCTTCGGGTTTTATAAGGTTGGCCTCTTTGAGAATGGTCTCGATAATCCGGTTGACAGCCACAACGCCAAAAGGTCCTTGCCTTACGGCACAGAGAATACGAAACTCTTCGAAGAAGTCCAGAGTATGCTCTGAGTTGTAATGTAAATCAGTTACTTGTAAATAATTATTAAACCTATTGTTTATAACTTCTCTCACCGCCGAAATCACGGCATCCGGTCTCTTTATGTCCGACCAGGAGATATCTTCGTATGCGTCTGACCTCAAAATGCTCATCGCATTTTGGCTATTGCCTGCGTTTACTTCGTTACATGCCCTGTTTATCCCCGTGTCTTTTTCAAAACGGTAATTTTTCTTAAGCCCTACGATGCAGTCCTGTATGCCGGGTGTGCTCACGGCATCCGAACCCGCAGGAACCTGCCCCGTGTATGCTTTCAGGGTGCCGACAAAATCAGATGAATAAGGTCTCGTCTTTTCAATCCCACAGATATCGCCCAGTACAGCTCCTGCTTCTACAGAAGACAGCTGATCCCTGTCTCCGAGAAGAATCAATCTGGCCTCTGTTGGCATAGCCTGGACAAGTTTGGACATGAGCGGCAGGTCGACCATCGACGCCTCGTCCACAACAACCAGATTGAATGGGAGAGGGTTTCTTTCGTTGTGCCGGAAGTAGGGCGAATTTCTCAAATTACCGAGAAGGCGGTGAATGGTCGTTGCATTATCAGGAATGGCGGCCTTAACGGCGTTTGGTGACGCCAATCCTTCCCTGTTCTTCCTAATCGACTCCTGTAGACGAAATGCAGCCTTTCCCGTTGGGGCAGCGAGCGCAATGCGCAGTTCTTTGCCCTTTGACTGCTCTAAGAGAAGGGCCAATACCTTTGCCACGACAGTTGTCTTGCCTGTTCCGGGGCTGCCGGATATCACGGAAAATCTCTTCAGGAAGGCGGTAACGGCGGCAATCTTGGCCCAGTCCGTATCTCCATCATCCGCTGTCGCAGTAAATAACCTGGACAGACTCTCCCTGAATAGCGCTGTATCTGCTTCTTGAATATCCCCCCCACTATTCTTATCCTCTATATTCCGGATCCTGCCTTTGATGAAATCGGCAAGCGTCCTCTCATAGTCCCAATAGCGATAGAGATACAGGCGCGACCGATTATCAAGGATGAGGGGTTTATAGTCACCAGGCCTCCCCACAACTTTACATCCCTCAAGAACAGCAGACCATTTGGCCAACGCCGGCATGACCATCGCATCCGCACTGTCATTGTCACCGTTCAAGAGCGTGCCTTCTACGGATCGAAGGTCAAGGCATATATTCCCCTCCCTCGTGAAACGGCTGACCATTGCGGCGGCAAGCAGAATCTCCGGCGCATGGCTTCCTGAAAGTCGTCCTATGAAACGCGCAAAGTGAATATCCAGGTCGGAAAAATATTTGTTATCGAGATTTAGATCAATCGTACTCATATGCTTCATTTAATAAGTGCCAGTAAAACAGGGGTCATACCCGCCCCCGTCACATTCGAGGGCTGGCTCCAGAGGGAATCCAGCTGCCGTTTCAAGTGCGGCATGATATACTATGTGTATATGCATTATGTGTTTTCTATTAAAGTCTGAGTTAAGTCCTCCACAAGTTTTTCCTCAGGGCGGTCATAATAAATTCCGCAGCGATGGCCGCGCGCAGGATCCATCCCGCGGAGGAATAGATAATACACCCCTCCGAAATGTGTCTCATACTTGTAATCGGAGATCCGTAATTGCAGAAACTTATTCAAGGCCACGGTATAGATATGATATTGGAGAAAGTAAAAAGATTCAGCCATCAGGCGGGAAAGTGCATCTGTGTTGTAATCAGTCGCCTGGCCCCCTAGGAAGTTTGATTTCCAGTCAACCAAGTAGAACCTGTTTGCGTACTTGAACACCATATCCATGTAGCCCTTCATGTATCCTCGCGCGGGGCTGAACCGGAGCTTCTCCATAATCTCCGGGATTGCCTGTAAGCCGTCCGTTTTACGTCTCGATCCGGCAATATTATAGATTGACCTAAGCGCTTCCGGTGAAATGCGTTTGAGCGGAAAATAGAATTCAACTTCATTGATGCGGTCGCGGGTGTTTACAGCCGCAAGCTTCAACCTGCCATCCTCTGCATCAAGAGGCATGTTGACGACATTTTCCAGCATGGAGACGACTGCATCAACCCACTTATCCTCGAAGCCGTATTCCGGAAGTTTCTGGGAGACGAGGGCTCTTGCCGCACCCATATCTTTTTGCGCATAGTCCATGTGCTCCATGATCTCATGAAGAAAACTCCCCGCCCTCGTGCCTTTGGGGAATGCGCGAATACCCGATGCCTGGGGGCTGGTCGCATCTTCATCGGAGATATCCATGTGAGGACCGGTATCTCTGTCCGGGAGATCCGCAACGTGGGGTCTATCGGAAGTGATGTAAGAGAAGCTCGCTATCTTCCAGGATCTGTCAATGGTCCGGGAAAAATTGCGGCACTCTGTGCTCTCGCCCCTATCACTGCGCACGCGGTATTGATGCGCCGCAAAGACGGGCATCTCGCGGGCATCTATGGTACCTTCGGACTTTTGTGCAACATGCGCAATGTCATCGAAAAGTTCACTATCACTCAGATTACAGAACCGTTCATCAGTCGCATCGATAACATTGCCGGAGGAATCCGCTCTGCATCTGTGGAACAGATATGCAGGGGCGGAAGTTCCTGCCTCATTAAATTTTCCCCAGACCAGATAACATCGATGCCTTGCCCTGGTAAGTGCGACATAGAGAAGACGGACATTTTCAGCGAGAAGCTCCTTTCGCGCATTCTCTTTACTACATTCCCGGTCGGATGATCCGATGTCGCAGGTCAATCTCCAATCATTGTGTTCATCATGAAAGGACAATACATCGCCCTTGACATTCGAATCTCCCCACACAAAAGGACAAAAGACGACGGGGTACTCGAGGCCCTTGCTCTTATGGACGGTAACGACCTTCACTGCCTTTTCATCGCTTTCCAGCCGGATCTGGTCCTCATCGGATCGCGCAGTTTCCCGACCCCTCTGCTTTGTAAGCCACCTCAGGAGTGACATCGGTCCCAGCCTCTTTCCTACGGATTCGCGCTGCAGTAGTTCCGCCAGATGAAGAATATTGGTCAGGCGTCGCTCGCCGTTAGGATACCTGAGAATACGCTCTTTGACATGTTCTGCGACCACGAATTCCCTGAACATCCTGATAAAGCCGTGCGCATGCCAGATTTCATGGTAATTCCAGAATCGCTCGATCCATGTCTTCCACTCGTTTTCGTCCTTTATGAATCTATCCAGATCCTCACCATTTACGCCCATCATATCAGAAGTCAGGGCTCCCCTTACAAGTCCTCCACGATCCGGATAGACAATTCCCTTCAATACCCTTTCCACTTCCATTGCCTCGCGGGAATCAAAGATATTTTCCTTCATATGGAGAACAGTGGGAATGCCTATTTCAGAGAGAGAGTCTTGAACAAGAATGGCCTCCCTGTTGGTTCTTACCAGGACGGCGATATCTCCTTCATGTATGGCATCCTCTCCGATGAGCGCCTTCCCTTCCCTGCCCAATTCAAGCAATCGTGCTATCTCCGCTGCCACGGCACGGCAAATCAGCGACCTCGCCCTGCCCTTCGCCAAGCCTTTTGCGGCAGCCGCGTGTCTCTCTGATGGAACGATCCACAGGTGTAACGGCGCTTCGCGCTTGCCTTGCACTTTCAGATATCTGTGTTCCTTGCCGGAGGCCGCCTCAGCCGGTTGAAAAGAAATCCCGTCATAAACGAAAGCTTTATGCCTGTGTGAGAAGAGAGTATTGACAGCCTTCACCAATCCGGGTTCGGACCGCCAGTTCTCGCGGAGCGCATATTTCGTTTCCACGACGGATGCCGCCTTCATGTAGGCAAACACGTCCGCACCCCGGAAGTCGAATATAGTCTGTTTAGGATCGCCGATAAGAAAGAGGTCTCCACCTCCCTTTCCAAAAATCTTGTGGAATATCGCGTACTGAATCGTGTCCGTATCCTGAAACTCGTCGATTATCGCAGATTTGTATTTGCGCCTGATTGCTGCTGCAAGAACGTCACCACCCGCTCCTTCGAGCGCTGACCGCATTTTCAACAGGAGATCATCATAAAACATGATGTTCCGCAGGCCCTTCCGGGCTACGATCTCCCTCCTGGCAGTTCTGATCATCTCGGTCTTGAGAAATAGAAGATGTCTTTCCATGAGATCTCTCACTGCACGGGCCATGACAGCGGCGTCCTGGCACAAAGCGAAGAACTCATGGGTCGGCGGTTCGACGCCCTTCTTTAGTGACGCGCTGATTTTTGCCAGCGTGAATTTTTCAAAATCTTTAAACAGCATCACGTGTTGCCCGTCGGATGCAAGAAAGCTTTGCATGGCCTCTACCATGGCAGGCACTCTGCTGCCGTAGATATTAGCCTTGAGACCCGGGCTTTTCAGCAGTTCCAGGATATCTCCCTGCGAATCCGTCCACATCTCCCTAAGTCTGTTGATTTCCTCTTCGAAGAGCGTCAGCGCCTCAGCAATTGCGCCAACCTCCGGAGGATCCACTTCCGGAACGATTATGACATCAGGGTTCATGGCATTATTGTCTAGCAATTTGAGAAAATATCCCGGACTGAAACCCCGATTTATGGCGTACTCCACGAACGCAGGGAGGGCGCCGTAAAAATGTCTCCTCCAGAAATCCTCCACTATCTCCTTTCGCAGGTCTTCCTGGTTCGTCACCACTTCCACATCAAAGAGAGTGCCGCTCTCGAAGGCGTTCTCATAGAGCATCCTTTGGCAGAAGCCGTGAATGGTAAAGATTGCCGCCTCGTCAAAATCCCTGACAGCAGCGGTGAGCCTTTCCACTCCTATCTTCCGGTCTCTCTCATCAGGACATTTATCCAGAAGCCCTTTTAAGAAAAATTCGTCACTTCGCCCCTGCGTAAATGAGTCCAGGGCATCCTTGAGTATTTTCCGGATCCTGTCTTTCAGCTCTTCGGTAGCCGCGACAGTAAAGGTGACCACAAGGATATCTCTGACATGCAGACTCTTCTCGATGATGAGGCGGACAAAAAGACACGTTACAGCGTAAGTCTTTCCCGTGCCCGCAGCGGCCTCAATAAGATTTTTCCCGTCAATTGGACTGTTAATCGGATCAAATTTTTTCATGTGTCTCGAATTATCCCATTTGCTTGAAACCCGTTATAGCTCAAGATCTTTCTGATGCGCGAAGAGCGGCGCAAAAATATCCTCCGCAATCCCCTGGAACTCAGCGTCAAGGGGATCTGCATTACGGAAGCACAGGCTGAAATACAGGTCCTCGCGTTCGCCCGGCCTTTCGCCAAAATCGCTCCCCTCCCAGGCCTTCTTTGCTTCCTCTATTCCTGCTTCTTCCGATTTCCCCTTGATGAGCACGGCCTCTGCGTATGCCCATGAACTCTCGGGAAAAAATTTGAGCGGCTTAGACAGGCCCGTCGCATAGGCCTTTAGCAACCTCTGAAGTATCTCCTCAGGCTCATTGACCGGCGCATATTCGCACGATCCGGCGCTGCCAAAGAGAAGACTCCGGCGCGGATAGTCATCATTCCCTGCAGCATTCAAGACGACCTGCCGCAGCCATGCCTGCAGGAAGTCCGTTGCCTTAAGTCTTGCATACCGAAATTGTGTCAAACCGCCCGTATGAATGGAATCGATACGGCCCGTCAGCATTAATCCGGAAATGTCCATGTTAAAATCCAGTGGCGCTAGTCTATCTGTCATAAGATAGGGACGAATCTGCGTGGCAAATCCCGCTGCACCTTGGGCCAGAGTGCTATAGCGATAAGACCCAATCGTGCCATAGGGAAGCTGCCCCAATGCCTTGGCCACGGAAAAGTAGTCGTCGAGGTTCCTTCCTGCAAGGGCCTTCTCCACGAGAGTCTGTTCAAGGCTGTATTTCTCGAGACCCGTAAGATCGAATAACTCCTGCTCACGCAGCACCTCAGCATCATCTTCAAGCGTCACGCCGAGGCGTCTTTGCAGGATGAATCTCGCTGGATTCCTGAAGAAACTCATGAGATCGCTCAAATCAACTGTTTTCCATTCGTCTCCCGGTTCGGAAAGCACGCTGTCTATGAATGCAGGAGGAAATGCGCTGGGACTTAAGAGGCTGCTTGCGGCTCTGCAATCCTCCTTGGAATAACTGAACAACCTCCGATCGCCCCGGAAGTATTCGGGGTTGAAGGCCTGCAGACGATGCCTTGTTATGACGTGTTCGGAAATATCTTTCCATCGTATTCTGAAGCCCTGCTTTAGGTAATCCAGAAGCTCACTGACAAGCACAGACGGCGGGATGAGGCTATTGTCTTCGAGGCTCTGGCCGACATAGCTGATGTATAGCCGTTCTCTCGCCGATAGAATAGCCTCCAGGAAGAGATAACGGTCATCGTTTCGCCGCGACGGATCACCAGGCTTCGGTGATTTCGACATCAGGTCAAAGCCCAATGACCTCGACTGGCGGGGAAAACTGTTGTTATTCATGCCCAGAAGGCATATGACCTTAAAGGGAATGCTCCGCATAGGCAGCATCGCACAGAACGTTATGCCGCCTGTCAGGAAACCGGCGCCGAGAGTTTCTTCTCCAAGGACATGCCTCAAATAATACTTTATTACGTCGATCCCTAAAGCCTCAGATAATCCTGAATTAGCCTGCATGCCCTCCAGTCCCCTGAGCTTCTGTCTGAAAACATGGAGGCCCCTGCCCGATTCCATATCATCATCAATTTGAAAAAATTTATCCAGAATGCCAACGAGCGTGCGCGACCAGGCATCGATTGTCATCAAGCGGCCGAGGTTGCCTGCCTCCTCAAAGAGTTCATTGGCAAGGGTCAGGAACCGGCCCAGTACTGCAGCATCACCGCCTTCGATATCATCGTAAGGCAGAACATCTTCAAAGAGTCGATCATCCTTCCGGGGCATCGCATAACCCAGGAGCAGACGCTCCAGCCCCGCCTTCCAGGTATTTTCCGAAATGCCCGGAAGTCCGACGTGCCGGCGATTTTCTTCATCGATCCCCCAGTAAATACGCGTATCCCCAACCCACCATCTGATTGTGGCAACATCCTTTTCGGAGAGATCGAACTTCCTGCCGACATGGGTCGATTCGAAGATGGAAATGATGCGCGAGACCTCGAACCGGCTCCCGTATAGGTCTAAGATCTCGAAGAAGGTTTCGGTGATCTCAACCTCTGTCTTCACACTGATATCGGCTATGCTGAAGGGGATGCGCTGTCTTTCTCTCGATTCCCTGCTTTCAGGAATATCGAATACGGCCTGGATGATGGGTGCATACGCTTCAATATCCGGCGTCATGACCAAAATATCTTTTGGTATTAGTGAGGGGTCTTCTTCGAACATGGCCAGAATATTATCATAGAGAACCTCGACCTCCCGCATCGTGCTGTGACACGAATGGATTTGTATCGACGAGTCATCATCAGAGATGCCCAACGGCGGGTCATCATCCGTCCTGCCCCTGTCCCGTAAATTGAGCATGTCCGACTGTACGGCGCAAAGCATGTTGTTCGCGACGTCGTCCTCAAAGGAATCGCAATATTCCGCTTGGAAATCGGACATGCTGCCGAAAAATTCCCTTCCTAAGGAACCCAGCGATGAGAGCAGGCTGTTGCCCCTTTCCAGATATAATGATTCTTCGGTAGGGCGCTGCCGCCCTGTTTTCTCCCTCACTCTTGAGAGCTCCCGCCTCATCTCCCTGTCAGAGCGGATATCAAGCCAGAATTCCTGTGACGGGCTCATGAGGAAAATATTGACTTCCATCGAGCCGGCAAGTGCATGAATAATGTCCAAATGAAAACGCGGGAGCGATGAGATGCCGAAGACTGAAATCCGCTCCGGCAGAAGGTTTGCGTCAATGCTCCGGTACTGCATTTTTTTAAAAAGCTCATCCCGCAGCCTCGCAGGGTGATAAGAACAGTCTCCCCTCATCAACGCACGCCATATTTCCGCCTGCCACTTCTCATCATTCTCGCCTGTCGTTTCCGCCTCCCAGGACATCACCATCTCCGGACGGAAAATCAGATACTGATCAAAAACATGCGCTATCCTCTCCGCAAGCTGGAAGAGCTTCAGGTTATAGGGCAATCCCCTCTCTTCGCCAGCTGCATTGCTGCCGGAGAGATAGACATCGATAGTTTCGAAGCCGGGGCTCTTGACAAATGAAGGAAGCAATCCCAGAATTTTCCATGTCATTGTGTCGGGATCGGTGGCCTGATTCTGCTGAAACTCCGGCATTACAGCGGACATTACGCGTGACACAAATGCTTTGGGGAAAGCAAAGGAGATATTTGCTGAGATGCCCAGATGATAAGCCAGCCGCATGGAGACCCAGCGTTCCATCCCGCGGCTCTGCACAATAATCACCTCTTTGTCCAAAGGCGAAGAAAGAGGCGCCTTGAGAACTTCACTAAGATTCTCTGCCAGGGTTTCCAATCTGTTGCTGGTAAATATTTTCAGACCCACGTCCTGCCTCGCTTGTCCCAATGCGTGCTGGAAGATATCTCAATCCATATCCTAGAGGAACTCGAGAAATTTTTTTCAATGAAAAACCCGTTTGACTTTGATAAACTTTTTGATGACATTTTTTGATGGTCTGAAGTATAGAAAAAGCGCTCCCGCGTGTCAATGAGTTTTACCATGAGAAAGAAAAACATCCTCATAGCAGGCCCTCCGGGCATAGGCAAGACGACTCTTATCAGGAGAATCGCTCACGACTTGCAGAATTTTAATCCCGCCGGTTTCTTCACAGAGGAGATACGCGTGAAAGGCATCCGCAAAGGATTTTCTTTAGTCAGCTTCGACGGCAAGAGGGGAATGCTCTCTCATACCGATATTACAAGCCGTTACAGAGTGGGAAAATATGGCGTGGATATTGAAGTCTTTGACGATTTTCTCGGCCATATCGCGTTTTCCGGTCCTGATACCGGCGTGATCATAATCGACGAAATAGGGAAGATGGAATGTATTTCCGATAGATTCAAAAAATTATTGAAGACAGTACTGGAGCAGGAAAGGCCCGTCATTGCGACCATCGCCAGCAAGGGCGAAGGCATTATCGAAGAGATAAAGAAACGTGATGATGTTGAGCTCTTCGTGATGACGCTGAATAACAGAAATTCGCTGTTACCGGAAATATTAAAGCTCTTTCCTTCCTAAGAAGGATATTAGTTGCCTTGAGGGTCCTCCTTGCACCCGGAAGTCTTCATTCCTCGACTGTGTTGCCCCGCGGAATGTGGTAAAGCTTTCTCAGCACCTCGTCAAAGTAATCGGGCAGGTAACGGTTCCACAGCTTGATCGGCAGCTCTCCCAGTTCATACTGCGCTGAATAGGGAAAGACAAACAGATACTCCATGAGATACTCTATATTCTTTGCGAGGTGACCGTTATACGGCTGCCGCAAGCGCTGCTCGATGATCCGGTCTTCATGCATGCACCGGCCGATTTCGCTCTCCAGCATTTCTTCGTAATCGGACACTATTATTTCCATATATATATGATCCTCACCGGATCTGACGAATTCTGCAAACTCTCTGTTGGAATCACCCGGCCTTGAGCCCCTAAGACGCATGACGTCAATGATCTTCTCGCTCAGGTCGTGACTGAGTATCACGTCACGGGGCGGAGTATAACGCACGATCACATTAGTCGCATTGTATTTCCCCGCATGCCGCTCCTCCTCAACGATTTCACATCCCTCCATATGCCGAAGCACATTCAGCAGCTCTCCCTGCCGTGAATCTTCGAGTATCACCTTCATGCCCGCAACGTCATTGATTACCATATCCTCGACATCATGAATCTCCCGCTTCTGTTTGAAATCTTCGACCAACCGGTTTTCCGCCTTGAGGAATTCTTCAGTCATTTCTTCCTGTGACGTCGCAAGCTGATCCCTGGGAACGCCGAGGATTCTGGCGCGCTCATCTGCAAGCAGATCCGCGCGTTTCCTGATAGCGTCGAACATCCAGTCGATAATCCTGCGGGCGGATTTCTCCGCCATCCTGTGCACGCGCTTTTTTCTGTTTGATCCAAGATATTCATCTTGAGGGCCGCCCGTCTTAAAAAATAAAGTTGCATGGAAAGGAGTCTCCCTGTAAAAACGACCCGGCTCAGCCTGGTAGTCGGCTATCAGCCCGTCTATCCGCGGGTTGCGATAAGGCGGATTGGCGACAATGATGTCCTTGAGGTCGCTCTTTAAGAAGGCAGGCCTACTGTGAAGTTCACATTTATGCAGATCCTGAAATATTTTGTGCGAAAAAATATTCAGATATCTGGAAAGGTAAATATTATTGAAATGAACCAGGCGGGTGATCAGATCTGCATCAGACGGATGCACCTCGCAGTACATCCACCTCCGTATTAAATCTTTCAAATCATTTCTATGCAGAAAACTGTTAATAGTAATCATGGTTATTTTGTTCCCTGCAAGTCCCGTCTATGTATCGGAAAGAGTCTCCCGGCGCCAGGGCATCTCCATCCTTTTTGCATTTACACAAATTTATTTTAATGCTAAAGGCGCATGAGACATAACACCGTAGTTTATAGCAACCTTAATATATAAAATGCATAATGACAACGCATTTTTCCCCTCTTGCCGGTAATTTATGTAGCTTGAAATTGTGGCATTCCGCGAGCGGAGCGAAACCAGCATGAAAGAACGTCTCATTATTCTTTCGGGTCCATCGTGTGTCGGGAAATCACCCCTGATCAAAGCGCTCAAGCGAGCGCACCCGGAAATATCCTTCCGGATGCCCATCCTGTACACGAGCCGGCCGCCCCGGTCCATAGAAACGGAGGGCGTCGATTATTATTTTCGATCCGAAGAGGATATAAGGTCATATCCCCCCGAGCGTTACATCATGGGTCAAATACGAAAAATCTGGCAGGCTATAGACCTCATGGAAATGCAGGTGCTCTTTACCAACGGCAGCCTGATTATCCTTGAAATATATCCCACCCTCGGCAAACTGTTCCAAGGCCATCCTCTGATACGGCAGTTAACCGCCGATTTTGAGGTTTGCACCGTCTTTATCAGTCCTGCCTCGGAAGATGAGATGCATGCCCTGCAGATTAGCATGGGTTTTGGTTCACCGGAGGAAACCGCAGCCGCCATCATGCTTCCCAAACTTATCGGTCGTACGCAACAGCAGGGAAAGCTCCTTACCCCGGAAGTATTGAAAGACCTGCAAGTACGGGCATCCATGGCCTACGAAGAGATGAAGATGGGTGAGGATTATGCCCATCGGATTGTCAACCACGACGGCGAGGATTCCAATAACTGGCGCTACACTCCTCCTCTCGGCGATGCCGGAGCAACGCTCCGGCGCTTCGTGGACATCATCAGCAAATAGAAACAATCCCGGGACAGCCTCTTCCGTCTCTAAGGCTCGTTCTTGCTGCCGCAACATTCCATGGTTCTGCTGTCGGACCTCATAAATAATCCTTGACGCTGACAAGCAAAATCGCTACTTCTACCCGAAAGCAGAGGCAATGGGATTGCCTTAATATTTCATGAGGTGCAGGACATATGACACAGGATATCTATGAAAGATTGGCCGTTCATCTGGACGGCCTCCCCGGTGGTTTCCCCCGTACGGAATCCGGCGTGGAGATGCGCATTCTCAAGCGACTGTTTACGGAAGATGAGGCGGCCCTCGCCTGCCATCTCCGTGCGATGCCGGAGACTGTGGAAAGGATTGCGAAACGCGTGAGCCTGCCTACGGAAGAACTTGCCGAAAAGCTTTACAGGATGTCACTGAAAGGGTTGATCTTCCGCGCCGACACGCCCGAAGGGCCCCGCTACATGGCAGCCCAGTACGTCGTCGGTATCTGGGAGTACCACGTTAATGACCTAGATGAAGAACTTATAAAGGATATGAATGAATATATCCCTCATCTAATCGATCCATTCCTGAAGCTCAAAACCAAGCAACTGAGAACCATACCAATCGGGGCCAGCCTCGACGGGCAGGGAACCGTGATGCCTTACGAGGAAGCCCGACGGTTGATTGAACAGCAGAGCAAGATCGTTGTTGCGCCCTGCATATGCAGAAGGGAGCATTCCATGATCGGGCAAGGTTGCGGCAAATTGCCTGAGGCCTGCCTCATCTTTTCCGGCGCCGCTCATTTTTACGAGAAGAACGGCCTGGGGCGTTCGATCAGCCGCAAAGAAGCCCTGCAAATTTTGAAGAAGGCTGAAGAAGACGCCCTCGTTCTGCAACCGACCAATGCCCAGAAGATAATGGCCATGTGCCTTTGCTGCGGCGATTGCTGTCAGATACTGAAAAGCCTTAAGAGACTGCCCAAACCGGCGACCCTTGTCCATACCAACTACTACGCGAAGATCAATGAAGAAGAATGTATCGGCTGTGAAATCTGCCTCGACAGGTGCCAGATGGCGGCCATCACCATGCAGGACGACGTTGCCGGGGTCGATTCTGACCGCTGCATTGGCTGCGGCCTCTGCATTCCGACGTGCAGCGCCGATGCCATCGAGCTTATACGCAAAGATGAAAAGGATTGTTACACGCCCCCGGACAATGTAATTGAGACCCTCAAGTTTATCGCCCAGGAAAGGGGGTTAATGAAATAGAATAGTCTTAGGGAAGTTGTTAGCATGTCAGGATTCAACTGAAATGCTCACAAGCTACAAAGATTTAAAAGTCTGGCAAAAGTCATATAATTTGTGCCTTGATATTTATAAATTGACTAAAGGATTCCCAAGAGAAGAACGATACAATCTGACGTCACAGATAAGAAGGGCTGCTGTATCAGTTCCAAATAACATGGCGGAAGGTTACGGAAGAAAAACAACTCCAGAATATATCAGATCCTTATGTATAGCATATGGTGCAAACTGTGAATTAGAGACACAGATCTCATTAGCGAGGGATCTGGGCTATATTAAGTCTGAGCAATCGAAGAAAGTGCAGGAAGCTATAGGAGAATCGGAAAGAATGCTTAAGGCACTTATCAAATCATTCGAAAACAAACACTCGAATCCTTGAATCTTTAAATCCTGGAATCCTTTTTGTAACTGAGGCGGAGGAATATTAAATAGCTCATGAATTTATTGGTTCTCAACGGCAGTCCCCGCAAGAAAGGAACGGTCGACAAACTGCTTAGGGCAGTTGCAGAAGGCGCATCCGATAAACATAAGGTGGAATGGATTGACGTATATGACCTTAAAATGAGACCGTGCATCGCTTGCATGAAGTGCCGGCCTGACACGACATGCGCCCTTGAGCGTGATGACGCGCATACAGTGGGGCAGAAGATAAAGAATGCCGGCGGTCTCATAATAGGCACACCGACACATTGGGGAAATATGAGCACTCCCCTGCTGACCCTGTTCGACCGAAACGTACCCGTGTTCCTCGGAGAGGAAAGCGGCGTTCCTTTCCCCCGCCAAAAAGGCAAGCCGGCTGTAATCGTCACAGCCTGTACGACACCCTGGCCATTCAACTTTCTTGCGGCAGGCAGCAGAGGCTCTGCACGGGCAGTGTACGCAGTCTTGCGCTACGGGGGATATAGACTTTTAGGCCAGGTAGTAAAGCCCAGCACCAGGAGACGCCCGCAGATCTCAAAGAACCTCCTGGAGAGGGCAAAGAAACTCGGCCGTCGCTTCTAACACTTCATTGTGCGCTTTGCTTGTGCCCTGGTTGGTACGTGGCCGTGCCATTATCTTTCATCCCCGATTCTTCGGTTTGGTTTTGCCATTTTCGTATCTATTTTGTAAATGCTTCATACCCCTTTTGATGCATATAAAACATGGAAAAGCGGCAAGATAACGAAACATCCACCATGACCTGCAGGCGTTGCGGGAAGTGCTGCATGTCTGCTTTCGTTCCGGCAACCGGAGAGGACATGGACAGATGGAGGCGTGAAGATAAAAAGGAAATACTGCGTGCCATGGAACATTCAAAAACTCTGTGGGCGGGAGACGTCGTCGTATCGTCAGAAGACGGGAGGATATTGTTCAACTGTCCATTCCTTAAATCTGAAGGAGAATACTATTCCTGCACGATCTACGAAGACAGGCCGAAGACATGCAGGAATTTTAAGCCGGGGTTTTCCGAACTGTGTTCGCAGTTCAAAGTGCACAATTAAACCATTCCGAGGTGAAACCACATGAAGATCTTCATCTGGCGGCACAGCAAGAAATTCTCCAGCTGGTCGATGTTCGATGAGCCGCATATCTACGGGGATAATTACATGCAGGCGGAGGTTGTCGTCCTGGCCAATTCCAAAGAGGAAGCCCTGGATCTCTTGCGCGAGGATGATAAATGGGATATCGAAGAATTGAAGAAAATTCAGCCGATAACAGTTCCCCTGGACCGGCCTTGCATAGTGGGTAAACTGATTCATTTTGGATAGCTCATCTGCTGTTGATTTGTATGATCTGTTATGATAACATTTCGTCCACATTTAGCTGACTTAGAAATACATATTGCACTATTTGCCGGGCAATTCGATATCTGAAAAATGCCAATTTCGTTTTTATAAATAGAAATAGACAAATTTGTGATCTTCAGCTGAGCATATATGGATTGCAGGCAAATACAGAATGAGTGACAAGAGCTCAGTACGTAGGCAGATTGAGAAGAACGGGCTTTTATTGATCGCTATTGTTATGGTAGTGATCTACTGGGTGCTCGATTCCCTCACATCGGACCAGATATTATCGCGCACGCTTATTGTGGTCTTTGTCATTGCATACGGAATATTTACCCAGTCATTGATCAATTCCCGTAAAGAAGCTCTCGCAGAAAAAGAAAGGACCCAACAGCGGCTGATTCAGACGGAAAGCATAGCAGCCATAGGACAGCTTGTTGCCGGAATAGCCCATGAGCTCAATAATCCCCTGGCAAGCACGTCAAGCCTGATCCAAACAAATATTGAAATCTTAAACGAAAAAAAAGTTAAAGCCGATGGTGATAACGAATTTCTAAAGGATCTCGAGTTCTCGTTGAAGGAGCTCAAACGGGCGGAAAACATCGTAAAAAGCGTCCTCGGATTGTCACGCCAGACACAGACCTACGTCGAGGATGTTGACATTAATGCAAATATAGAGGATGTTCTGCGAGTATTACACAACCAATATAAAGATTCCGGAGTGATCGTCGAAAAAGATTTCGATGAGAATCTGCCGAGAATAAATGGCAACTTTGCAAATCTCGGCCAAGTTTTTATGAATATAATCAAGAATGCAATACAGGCATTGCCTGACGCTAAGGGAACCATATTCCTGAAAACAAGTTATAAGAGAGATACAAATACTGTTACCATAGAGTGCCAAGACACAGGTACGGGAATTCCGGATGATATCGTTAAGGATATATTCAAGCCATTTTTTACCACCAAGGTCGTTGGCAGCGGGTCAGGCCTCGGTCTTTACATTTCTCACGAAATCATCAAGAGACACGGGGGTCTTATCTCAGTAAGCACCAAACCTGGACTAGGTGCAACATTTACCATAGATCTTCCGGTGAAAGAGGGGGTATCATGATAAAAATATTGGTCGTAGACGATGAAGAGGGCGTCCGAATATCGTTGAAAAAGCTTCTTCAAAGGGACGGTTATGACATTTATGTGGCCGAAACCGGTACGGAGGCTATTGCTATCGTTAAACAACATGTCAATGACATTGAGACAGTGATATGCGATTTTAAGATGCCGGGCCTCGACGGTTTGGAAACACTTATGGAAATTAGCAAAATCAATCCTGAAATTATCAAGATAATCCTCACCGGCTATGCGACCCTCGATCGCGCTATTGAAAGTGTAAATTCAGATATTGATGGTTTTTTAACGAAACCCTTTGACAACAAAGAAATCCGGCTGAAGCTGAAGGAATTTCATGTCAAGAAAAGATTAAAGCAATTCGTGCCGCCTCAGGTTCTCGAAGAATTACAGAAGTTCGAGGAAAGCCTCGATCCCAGAAACCAGAAAGTAAGCATTCTTTTTACTGACATCCGCGGCTTCTCAAAAATATCCGAATCGCTGACGCCTGCGGAACTGTCGCAGCTTTTGAATCTTAATTATTTTTATCCTCTCGACAACATCATCTTTAAACACAACGGCACCCTCGACAAACACATCGGAGACGGCATCATGGGGATATTCGGCGCACCGGTGACGCAGAATGGTGATGCGAAGAGAGCCGTTCAGTGCGCAATTGAGATGCGAAATAAAATGGCCGAAATAAACTCAGAAATCAGCAACGGGAATGTGAAAATTCCCGTTGGGTTCGGAATCAGCACAGGTGAATCCATGGTCGGAATTTTTGGCTCCGCAATCAGAAAAGAATATACGGCCATGGGTAATCCGGTAAATCTGGCTGCGAGGCTCGAAAGGATTGCCAAGGAAAACCAAATTCTCATTTGCAACAATACTTACGAAGCGGTGAAAGATTTTTTCAAGGTCGAAAAGATAGGACAGGTAAAACTAAAAGGAATGGACGAAGAAACGACTGTCTATAATGTGATTGAAGCGCTCTAAAGAAATGCGGCATTAAACAAAGTCAAGAGCCGATTATGAAGCTCGATACTCCTCCCCTATTTACGCCCGAAGAACTGATCTTACCGTAATCGATAACTAAGTCTCCTCTATATCCCGCCCCAATAAACCCTTCCGTTATCCCGCCTTTGAATCTTTTTTCACATCATCAAAGAACTGCAATGTTGAGAGATATATGAAATAGGCGGGGCACAAGTAATGAATATTAGCAGTTGTAAGAATGAGTCTTAATCTTCGTGGGTTCTCTCTCGATTAAAAGTCATTCGTATTTTTAAAATCGATTTTGAAATTCCGAAGCACCACAACCTGGCACGATGCGCCCGTTCCCTGTGTCCATCCAAATGTCATTCTGTCGAATTGATCGTGCCATACTTGAGTCATCGCAATAGTCTGCTGGAAGGATGGAGGATCGTCGTTGTTCTTATTATATTTTGTACTCGTATCATCAAATCTCACCCCATTCGAATCCTGGTAGCCATTCACATTATATACTTTTAGCCAAGCACGCATTTTGTACTTGCGGTAATCGACACTTGTCGAATCGTCAACTCTGTCGATTTCGAGACGAAAGGCCATTCTCCCCCCTGATATAGTATCATAGCTAACAATAATATAAGACCCCACATTTGTGGGATTTTGAGGGTCATTTACTCCATCCCCGCTGCCGTGACGATTGTCATCATAGGTATTACTCGCCGGACTGGAGCACAGAATGCTGTTATTACCCCAAAATATAAACGCAGAATGCTTATCTCCGAAAGTCCAGTCTGCCCTGCTATTGCACGAACAGACATCAGTAGCCCTGTCATCAGTTAAAGGAATAGAAGGATCAAACTCGATAGCAATCTTAGGTGGCTGAATACCGTTCCCTGTAAGTCCGGGTCCTGCGTATGCCATATACTCACCGCAACTGCCCCCACCACAGTCGGTAACATTATTTATATATACAGGAGCGGCCACGGTACCTATATTATGTGCACTGATAATGGCAAAGGTAAAGCCTTCTGCTTGCCAAGGAATGTTATACTGAAAATCGAAATAGGCCCGAATCCCTTTGTTGAAGTTGCATCTTCCCTCCGTGCAATTGGAACCATTGCTAGCTGCCCAACCTTGATACCAAACACATCCTGCCGTGTTCAGTAGACAACTCCCTGTTGATGGACTAAAGCCCAAATTTATCTGCTGATTAGAAGTGTCTACTGTTACTCCACTCACCGCAGCGCCTGCAGCCGGTGGAGCCAAGGATGCCATACCTCCTGATCCCGTGCCCGTAAAACTGAAAGGAGCACTTGTTAATGCCTGGTATTGTGAGGGTGTAATATCAAGCTCAATTTTATGAGATGCCTGATAAGGGGTCCCCGGATTGGAGATACCCGTAGATTTTATGCTGATCACATTGATTTCAAGTATGAACTTATCACCTGTCGAAGTATTGAGCTTGTATTCAGGCAGGGGCGATGTCGTGATCGGCAAAGTTCGCAGATTGGCGAGGGCATAACGGATCCCTGCCTCGGCAAGGTATCTCGCCTTGTTCTGAGCGCTGACACCCAAACCACTGAAGCTGGAAGTCAGTGTCACGTAGAAGACCCCCGTCCCCAAGGCAGCCATGATTATCATTGTAACAATTATATAAAGAATTACATTTCCTTTGTTATTGTGATGATATTTCATCTGTTCATATTCCTGAAATTAGACTATACAGAAACACGCGCTCTTCAAATGTGGAGATAACATTATCAGCCCCGGTCAGACTCAGGGTAATCTTAATGATCATCGTGGATGCGGGCAAATATGTTGGACCAGCCGTATCATCAAATTTATTAAAATAACTTAAACTGAACGAAGAAACGTTGTAGGCCAAAGTATCAGCATTGCCGGTAGGGCCGAGCGAAAGGATATTTTGGGCGTTGTTCCAGGATAGAAAGAGAGACTGATCCACCGGATTTGTGGACTTCGAGAGAAAGGTGAGAGATGTCTGATTGCCTGAGGTGATGGAAGTCGTGCTCTTTAATTCTTTTGCCAGTCTTGCCAAGATTATCTCTGCATTTTGAACAGTGTCAGCATTTTTTTTCGCCAGAACATAACCATGAACCATATAAACAAAACCCATTCCTGTAAAAGCGCTGAGAATGGCGACGACGACGATGGCCGATACAAGTTCAATGAGGGTAAAGCCTCTCTTTTCAGTGACAAATTTAATTTTGATCGTCTTCATTTTTACTAAAGGAACAGGGATGTTACTACTGCTACCGTTTTTCCGGTGTCGTCTTTTGCCGAAATTGTAACTTTAAGGATGTTTTGATTACTTGAGTCGATTTCTGTCTTGGTGACAGGGTCGAAATCGATCCATTTGTTTTCAGTGACGTAGTAGCCATACTGATTTGCACTTTTATCATAGCACTTCTCGGGTGGGGTTGGATTAGAGGTACATTTCTTGTTGACCGTGTCAACAACTCCAACGTAAGCACTTAAAGCACTTAGTGTCATCAGATTCAGGCCACCTTGATAGGTCCATTTTAGATTACCAGTAGCACCATCAGGTACTATTCCTGTTGTCCATGGATCAGGTTCCGAGGAGCCACTAATTTCGTCGGCTTGAGTGCACTGATACCAGAACCGCTGCCCCTGAGGGCTTAACGCTGTAGGGATGACTGTATCACCCACTATATAATTATGGCTAGGCTTCCACACGGGATAGGGTTTGTAATTGTAATCTGCGCGGATGTTCTCCATGACTTGATCCAGATCTTTGGCTCTAACCAGATTTTGTCTTGGCACATTACTTTGCAAAAAGACTTTGTCCATAAAAAAGGTATAAAAGAACGTCCCAAAAATAGCGACCACCACGAGCACTACGATGGCCTCAATAATAGTAAATCCTTCAGTCCCTTTTCTACTTTTCACGTTCATTGAATTAGAATAGCGCCCGTATTTTTGGTAACAGTGACGGGACTTAGTGACTGACCACTCTTCGTCAGTGTAATTATAATATTATTATTCAAAGGATTACCCGACCCGTCTGCAGGACTTCCCCATTTATTGAAGCTGACCGCGTCTCCAGTCATCGTCATTCCGCTTGGCAGGTTATGGGTCGGCGTCGATATACAGACCATTGAAATATTGCCACATTCGCCAGGAAGATTTGCGGATGGCATTGTAACGCCATTATATACCAGTGTATAGGAAGTTCCACCGCTCGTAAAATTAAGTCCCCAAGTGTTGTTATCAACGGCATCATTTAAGGCTTTTGTCTGTGCATAGCGGATACTGGATTTTAAGATTTCTATTTCGTTCGCAGCATCTGTGTCTACAATTCTATACCTATAGGTCACAGCAGCAGTGGCGAAGAATATGGCCACTATAATAATCACCACCACCAGCTCAATCATGGTGAATCCCCTGCTTTTGTTGGCCCTTCTTTTGCACTGTCTCATAATTATTAAATATGCTGAAACGTTGAGAACTTCAAGGGGAAAGTGATTGACTTGAGGGGCAGCAGCATTGTCTCTTATTGGCGCTTGCTGATGACGCCCCTTGTTTTTATTTCGTTTGCTTGCGACATAAGAGTTTGCTTGATTATTGATAACATCCTCTCTGTATCGATTTTGTGAACAGGCGAAAACCTGTCGCCTGCGTATATGCGCACGAACTCCTCGAGTTTTTTGTCTCCCTTCAGATACATGAGACTGGACACTGCCTCATCCAAGGCATCCTTGTCGCCCTTCTTGTCATATAAGTCTATCAGAAAAAGATGTGCTTGAGCATATAGGGGATACATCCGCACTACCTCCTTCAAATTTAATATCGCCCTGTCATATAACTTTTTTTGCCATTGTACTTCGGCCAGAATCAGGCGCGGGAGTATCCTGTTATAGTCTTGCTGCAAAACACTGCTTGCCTCTATCGCGGCTTGCCTATTATCTCCCCGTTTCAGTAGTATAAGCGAGTAGAGCTCGCGATATTCAACTGCGTAGGGATTAAGCCTCAACGCCTTTTCTATATATTCGTATGCCTTTCCGGTATCTGCTCTCCTAAGATGGATCTGAGCAATGCCGGCATAGGGCTGTGCATTCGTGGGACTAATCCAAATTGCCCTGCGATAATGCGTGAAAGCCATATCTTCCTGGCCTTCATTAAGATAAAAATTGCCCATATTGATTTCGGTTCTTGCCTCTATCGTCAGATTTTCATAGTTGTTAAAGCTCGAAGCCTCTATAAACTCTCCCATGCCTGCTTCGCGCAGCCCCAGTCTTGTATAGTTAATACCGAGATTATTATGCGGCCGGCTGAGTTTAGGATATTTCAGGATATTGTCGATCCATAACGCCATATCCGTCTTCAAGACTTCATTTCGCATATAAACGGTATGTCCTTCCGCAAAAAGAACAAATGTGACGCTGAAGACTATAAGCCACCGGATTGCCTTTTTATAAGCAAAATAATCCAGTGCTCTTAGTATGAAAATGGCTACGGGCACAAAAAAAAGCATGGATGGGATGTAGTTCCTGTGTTCGTAAATAAGCTCGGCCGGGATAAACGATCCCTCAATCAAATGATTCAAAAGAAAAAAAAGGATACAGAAGGATATAAGAGGTTTTTTCCTGGCTATGGTGAACGCATAACCCGCACAAAAAGCGAGGATCAGAATGGCCGGGAGTGTAGTCCAAGGGTCTATCAGGGATTTGGAAATATCGAAATCGTGGAGGAGAGTGAGCCGGGAATGGATTGGATAAAGAAGAAGGCTAATATAAAAAATTATGATTCTCGGTTCCGTCAATAACCTCTCGCCCAATGTATATGAACGGACCCGGTAGCCATCAAGAATGTCTGATAGATCTGAATACGAATTAGCGAGGATAAGAACGAGGGCAAAAGGGATAAATGCAAATTTCAGATTCTTTCTTACCGTGTCTCTGTTCGCACCCTGGATTAGAAAAAGATCAAAGATAAAAATACTGACTGGCAGCATGGCGGCATTCTCCTTGCTGCCAAAGGCGAGAAGCGCTGCCACGACGCAGCAGAGGAAAAAGAATGCCCTATTTTTTAATCCCTCTGCAGTGCGTCCCTTGAGATAGAAGTACATGGCGGCAATGTAAAACATTCCTGCCATACTCGCCATTCTCTGAACGACGTAGCTCACCGCCAGTACCTGTACAGGATTAATCGCCCAGAAGACAGTCGCCAGTGAGGATATGGCGTAGGCTCTTTCTCCATACCGCTCTTTCAGCAGCGGCAGTCTCAGCGTATCGAAGATAAAGAGGAACAAGAATATGGCTGTCACATAATGAATAATAAAGTTAATCACGTGATAGCCGAATGTATCTAATCCGCCAAAGTAATAGTTGATGGCGAGACTGAGATAGGAGACCGGGCGTAAGAGATCTCCCCGGAGGTGAAACGCATTATAAATTCCTCTTAATGAAAGATTCTTTAAATGTACATTTGGATTTTCAACGATATTGGGGTTATCATCAAAGTGCCATTCCCCATGAAAGCTGTTGCCATAAACAACTAGAAGCAATATAAGGAGGGAAATAAAGAAGACAGCATATTTCCTCAAATTAGGAAAATGCCAGGGGAGATGCAATTCATAACCATTGTCACTGGTGATCATTTTCGGATATATGTGGACAACCCGTAAGACTTAATCCAACAAGGCTCCCAATAAATATTGTCTCAAGTTTTGAAGAAAACAGTAGAAACAAATCAGGGGAGCCTGCAAACTCCCCTGATTTAAAAGGCATTACTTCATGCGGTCAATCAAAGATTTCTCAAGAAGAAAACACTCCTTCTCCTTGTTAATCGGATTATATTCAACTTATGGATTAACTTACTCTTGAAGCACCGAATCAATCACCGACCGACACAGTCCAGTTATAAGGCTCATTTGCTGTATCCGCTGGTGCATTCCTCGTAAATGTAACTGACTTTCCACTAAAAGTAATCGGTGTGCCGCTTACGATAATCGCATTATTATTCCAATCGGCTCCAATTGCTGTGCTCGGACCAGACATTGTGCTGCCATCTGCAAATGTGTATAGTGTATTAACATCAGGATACGGGCCACTACCGTCCTTCAGCTTCCACTGCGCGAGCACCAGTCTTTCACGGGCATTCAACTCCATAGTTGCGGCCGATGCGGCCTTGATGATTGCGTCTCTTCTCATATCCAGATACTTCGGGATAGCGACCGCCGCAAGGATTCCCAGTATAACTAAAACAGCGATAATTTCAATGAGCGTAAAACCGTTCTGATTACGGATATGCTTTCTTAGTTTCATCTTTAACTCCTCCCCCTTATTTGCAAAGCGTTAAGAATATACCATAGATTTTGTCCCGATAAACAGCATCTTTCGTGCCACCCTTTCTATTAATCAAATCGGATATCACAAAACGCAATTGAAAATTGTTAAATCATTGTATTTGTAATGTAATGCCGCCAATATGGGAATACATAAAATTCTTTATTCACTTTGCAAGCTGCAGACATCTGCTAAGAACTCCAGCGATTGATGCATGATCTACATTTTTTGCAGCTTCTTAAGAGATTCCGTATCAATGTTATACTTCTTTATGCGATGCCACAGGCTCCGCTGATTTATGCCGAGGAGTTCAGCCGCCTTAACCTGGACACCGCCGGTTCTGGTCAAGGCCTCTATTATCAGACCTTTCTCGATTTCGTCCAGGCGCTTATCAATAGTCAGAGAATCAGGTGAATCTTGCCCTTGAAAAATATGATCCTTCATGAAGCCCGTTACATTTGCAGGCAGATTCCCCGGTACAATCAGCCCTGTATCTGTGAGAACTACCGCCCTTTCGATGGTATTCATCAACTCCCTGACATTACCCGGCCATGAGTACCCGGTGATCATCTGAACAGCATCGGTAGAAAGCTTAATCGGTTTATGTCTTTTGTCAAGAAAATATTGTATAAGTTGAGGGATGTCTTCCTTCCGCTCCCTCAAAGGGGGCAAGTAGATAGAAAACACATTTATGCGATAGTAGAGATCTTCCCTGAAGAGACCCTGCTTGACCATCTCGGCGAGGTTCTTATTAGTAGCTATTACAAAGCGGACATCCACCTTGATCGTCGCCGTGCCGCCAACCCGCTCAAACTCCTTCTCCTGGAGCACACGCAGTATTTTCGCCTGTGTCGCCAGGGTCATGTCACCAATCTCATCGAGAAAAAGGGTGCCGCCGTTTGCCACTTCGAATTTGCCGATTTTCTGAGACGTGGCGCCGGTGAACGCCCCTCTTTCATGGCCGAAAAGTTCACTTTCCAGGAGACTCTCCGGTATGGCCACACAATTAATCTTTACAAAGGGCTTCCCCCTGCGGAGGCTATGTTCATAGACTCCGGAAGCCACAAGTTCTTTTCCCGTCCCGCTTTCTCCCATTATGAGCACTGTAGAATCCGTGGGCGCCACCTTCATTACCTGCGCGAATATCTCCCGCATGACCCTGCTGTTTCCCACGATCCCGGGGAAGAACTCTTGTGCTTCCACTTTGCTCAAAACAGTGGCAATCTGGTCAAAGACCTTCGCGTAATGTTCCACGTCATCCTTTGCCTTGTCGTCGCTGTCTGTCTGCTCGGAGAATGCCGGAAGACTTTCAGCCTTTTTGACCAACGCCATCACCGGCTTGAGTAATACTCTTGTAATCAGGAGACCTATCAGATACGTCAACACGAATACTGTCATGATCCACATTATAAAGGACCATGTCTGATTCCGCACCGTCTTCAAGTAATATTGAACGAAGTTGTCGGTCATGATGACCCACAGCAGGGAGATAGCGCTGAAGGTAAACGGAATCAGTATGTAAAGACTGACCTGGATATATTTTTTCTTCATTTGATTGTCTGGGTTACTTTTGTCAAATCCCACATGGGCAAAAATATGGCGAGCGCGAAAAACAGGACGACGACGGCAAGCCCCGCTACCAGTATCGGACCAACGAGATCGGACAGCCTTTTCACAACATAACTGACTTCATCATCATAGTGTGCGGACACCTGGCGGAGCATCTCTTCGATGTTGCCAGTTTCCTCCCCTATGGCGATCATGTCGACGACCATGGGAGGAAAATACTTCGCAGAACTGAGAGGTGTCGCGATACCGCGCCCCTCATGCATCATCTCCCTGACGCGCTCAAACTCGCGGGCGATGGCCGCATTACCGATGATGCCCGATAAAACCCTCATGGCGGTCATAACCGGAACACCGCTTGACTGCAACATTCCAAGGATGCTCGCAAAGCGTGACATGGCGGCCTTCACGAATACAGGACCAATGACAGGCAGGCGGAGGATAAGCGCGTCTTTCATATATTGGCCTTCTTCTGTCTTCAAGTAGATTCTTAGCACCGCGAAAATCCCGATGATGCAAACGATTATGAGATACCAATAGTTTGCTAAAAAATTATAAAGCATGATGGCGATCCTCGTCGGCACGGGAAGGGCAATGCCGGCCTTCGAAAACATCTCCGCAAATTTGGGAATCACAAAAGTAAGAAGAACAAAAAAGGCAACGACAAGGGCAACGGTTACCATGATGGGATACTGCAATGCCGATTTGATATCAGCCTTGATTCTCGCTTCATGTTCGATGATATAGATCAGGCGCTCAAGGGATTCTGTGACGGTACCGCTCATTTCGCCTGCCCTTATCATGCTTATATATAGTGGCGAGAATATCACGCCATGCCTTTCCATAGCGCCGTAAAGAGAAGACCCCTGCTTGATGTTCTGAGACATGGAGGCGATGGCCTCTTTCAAAGTACTATTTTGTGTTTGTGCCTCCAGCACCTGAAACGCCCTGATTATCGGCACTCCCGCCTTGAACAGTGAATTAAACTGTTTAGTGAATAGTATGATATCCGCAGGCTTGAGAGGGTTCTTGAGTCTCCTTCTCGACCACTGGCCGAATACAAAACCAGCCCCTTTCTCCGTGACTTTCGACGGGATATATCCCTTGTCGGCAATCATGGCCAAGGCGCTGTCGCGTGATTCAGCCTCGATATCACCCTTGACGGTCGCTCCCCGCTCATTTATGGCTTGGTACGTATAACTCGGCATAATCAGCTTACCTGCTGCTCCGCGCCTGATCTTCTTTACATCATTACCGCAGAACTCGCCTCTTCGAGAGTCGTGATACCCCTGAGTACCTTGTTCCCGGCATCATATTTCAGAGTCTTGAGGTTACCCGCATCTACAGCCTTGCGTGTAATATCATGGGCCGATTTCTTCTTAATGATCAAATCCTGAATCATCTCGTCATTGACAAGCACCTCAAACAGACCCGTGCGTCCCTTATACCCGGTATTAAAACACTGGTTGCATCCTCTGCCGCGCTGAAAATTAGCGGAATCCCAATTTTCCAGGCCCCATGATGCAAGTATCCTATCCGGCGGATTGTAAGGCTCTCTGCAATACGGGCAGACTGTCCGCACCAGGCGTTGAGCAATGGATACCAGCAGCGTTGAAGAAAGAAGAAAAGGTTCAATCCCCATATCAATAAATCTCGTTATAGCCCCCACCGCATCATTCGTATGCACGGTGCTAAGAACCCGGTGCCCGGTCTGCGCTGCCTGCACAGCGATAGCGGCTGTCTCGGCATCACGAATCTCTCCCACCATGATAATATCCGGGTCCTGACGAAGTATGGACCTGAGACCGCTGGCAAAAGTCATTCCCGCTTTCCTGTTCAGCTGTATCTGTCTGATGTTTTCTATGCGGTATTCAACGGGATCCTCGAGAGTCATGATATTGCTGTCCGATCTGTTGAGTTCATTCAAGATAGAATAAAGGCTGGTGCTCTTCCCGCATCCGGTCGGTCCCGTGGTCAGGATCATGCCGTAAGGCTTCTGTATGATAGACCTTATACGTTCTATGTCTGCATTGACCATGCCCAGGAGGTCCAGTGCATAGATACCGGAGCTCGTATCCAGAAGCCGCAGGACGACATTCTCACCGTGAATCGTTGGTATGGAAGATACGCGGACATTTATTTCCTTGTTTTCCATCCTCAGGGTGAACCGCCCGTCCTGAGGCACTCTCGTTACCGTAATGTCCATATTGGCGAGGATCTTTATCCTGGCAATAATCGGCCAAAAAAGCGGTTTGGGGGGAGAGGGCACCTCGTGGAGCTTGCCGTCTATGCGGAACCGCACTTGAATGCTGTTCTTCTGGGGACTGACATGCACGTCACTGGCCCCTTCACGAACTGCCTGAGCAAATATAGAGTTTACAAGTATGACAATAGGCGCCTCTCCCGCCATATTCTGAAGTGACGCCACCTGAACGTCTGCAACTTCTTCTTCCTCTTTTTCTTTAGCAGGCTGGGCTTCGATGTCCATACTCTCCAGGACACCTCCCAGACCCGAATGGGTGCCATATATGCTGCTTATCAATTGGTTCAGCTCACGTTCCGTGCACACAACAGCTTCCACTTCACAATTTGTGACGATTTCCAAGACGTCCAATGCGTTGATATCCAGAGGATCCATCATTGCAACTGTCAGAAGACGTCCTTTTCTCATTAAGGGTGCAACCTGATACTTCTGGGCATCCTCCAGAGAAACTAAATTTGCGAGTTCAATGTCAAAAGGAAACGCTTCAGGATGATATTTTTTTAGTCTCAACTGCCTGCATAAAACGTCGGCTATCTGCTGCTCACTTACTATCCCCTGTTGGAAGAGATACTGACCCAGCTTTAGGCCCGCCTTCTCCTGCCCGGAAAGAGCCTTCCTCAGTTGCTCTTCCGTCAGCAGTTGTTCATCGATGAGCATCTCGCCCAATTTCTTTTTGATTGCCACTATGATTAACCTCTGTCCTCTTTGACCTACCTCTTGAAGAAAATCGTATCATCGCTCACTTTTGCAAAAACTTCTGCATTTCCCGCGAGCGGTTGCGGTAATCTTCTGGCCGCACCCAGAGCATCTTCCATGCTCAAGAAGCCATCTTTCAAAACAATGGCAAAAGCGAGACCTTCTCTGTTATTCCAGTATGGAAGAAAGTTCAGAGACGGTAAAGCAGGCTGATAATTTTTGTACAATTCATAAATCTCGTCAACTCTTTCGCTCCTTGCTATGCGTACCCAACATTTCCCCGATGCCAGGGGATTCGATTTGGCGGGAATGGCGGGCAATTCAATTATCTCACCCGCGCTTACCCTGCTAAGATTCTTGATGTGAGGATTGGCATGGGCAACCTTTCTCAGTTGCTCCCTGTCAAAATCGCCGTAGAAGTCATTGAGCATCCGCCAGATGGTTCTCCCGCTTTTCAGTTTCACCTTACCCAGAAGCTCCGGCATTGTCTTATTGGATAACTGCATGTCTTCCCGGGATAATGCTTTCGCCTCAACAACAGGCGTCGATGCCGTCTGAACCGATTGGCCGGGAGAGGCGTGTCCCGATGACGACATAGCTTCATTCTTCATTGGCCCCAATGTCTCATTGCCAGGCCAGATATCAAGAAATACCCCAGGGTAAAATCCTGCCACTGCCACGAAAATAATAATGGCGGTAAGAGCCGTTGCAGTCACCCATTTAAAGACCTTCCTCTTATCAGCAGAAACCCTGCGACTGCACGAACGGACGAGGAACCAGCCAGCCTTCGATCTATTCTGAATGATCAATGCAAGCATAACCTGATGACAGAGGGTAACAATCTTTCTCGGATAACCTCCCGTCACCAGATACAAGGCCCATAACCCTGGATACGAGAAAAGCGATGGGGTCTTCTCAGTGTCGCTCGCCTTCGCTATCCGGAATTTTACCATGCCCAGGGTCTCCAGGAAATTGAGAGGCCTCAAAAGATAGTAGAAGTTGATCCGATCGGCAAAATTCGTCTGTTTTTTAAGAGTCTGTTCAAATTCCTTCTGGGCAAATATGACTATTTGGAGCAATTTAAATTCATTTGTTTCGTAGTTGAGAAATTCACGCAGCAGTTCAAGACAAAAGTCAGGAAGCTTTTGTCCTTCGTCTACGATAAGAACTACGATTTCCCCCTCATCAACACCCTTGCCAAAAAGATAATTTTTGATGTTCTCTTTAAGTTGCCATTCGCTGGTCACGTTGCCTGAATTGGCTAAGCCAAACGTCATCGCAACTGTCGACAGGAATTCGAGGGGATTCGTAAAAGATGGATCCAAGATGAGATGCGTTTCGATCTGTTTTCTATCTTCTTCAGATGCGGCAAATTTCAAGATGAGCTGACGGCATAGGGTGGTCTTTCCCGTCCCCACTTCACCCACCACGACGCTCAATCCCCGGCGGAGACGCACAGCCAGTTCTAACTTCTGCAGGCAGCCCACATGTTTAACCGACTGGAAGAAGAACTCCGGTTCCGGAGAGTTGGAAAAGGGCTCCCTTTTCAGGTTTAGAATATTGAAATAATCCATAAATATTTCATTGCTGAGGCATGGCCGGAGATATTTGCGCGGGCGATTCCTCAGTTCCTTTTACTGGCTTCCCTGAAACAGCAGCAGTCGTCTGAAGCGGCAGTATCGTGGGAGTAATGAAAATGAGAACTTCCTCCATGGTATCGCTCTTGCTTTGTGATTTGAAAAGCCATCCCAAAACCGGTACGTCTTTAAGCCCGGGGAGTCCGCTTTCCGCATCTTGAACGGTCTGCTTGGTCAACCCTGAGATCACTATTGTCTCCCCGTCTTTAACGATCAGATTGGTGCTTGTCTCTTTCTTGAAGATGCCCGGGTTTCCCAAAACGTTGCGCGCCGTATTTATTTCATTCTTCTTCACAACAACCTTCATCTTGAGATTTTGCCCGTCGATGACATGGGGTGTAATCTCCAGACGGAGAACAACGTCTTCAAAGGTCACCGTGTTCGTCACAATACCCCCACTTACCTGCTGCGTAACATATGGCACACGCTCCCCGTTTTCTGCATATGCCATCTGATTGTCCATGGTGGTAATCGACGGGGTGGAGAGGATATTCAATTTGCCGTCCTGCTGAAGGGCATTCAATTGCAATTCAAGAATATTGCCGCCGATAGTTCCGAACATGAGTCCCAAAGAGCCTGCGCCGCCAGCAGCGCTCATCGCCGCTGAAGATGCGGGGAAATTCACGCCAAAACCATAACCGCTGAGGCCGGGAGCGCCAAAGACGGGCACGGCAGGCTGACCCGGAGTGGGTACTGTCCCGCCCGGCGTCACATAAAGATTACCCGTATTATACCACCCACCCCACTGGATCCCGAGGTTTCTCGCGGTATTCTTCGTGGTCTCTATAATGTTCGCCTTGATTAAAATCTGGTGTGTAGGTTTATCGATCTGTTCAATGATCGGGATCATTTTTTCCAGATCATTGCGTATGGCATTGACAATCAGGCCGTGACTGTGCTCATCCACTCTTATTGATCCGCGCGGTTTGTTATCCTTATCTTTTGTGAGCATATCATTAAGATTTTCTCGCAGGTCTTTGGTGCCTGCATAATCAATCGGAATGAACACCGTGATGAGCGGCTCCACCAGCCTTTCATCTTTGTCCTGGGTTTTCCGCTTCAAGTCCTGTTCCTTATCCGCTATTGTCATCACCCTGATAATGTTGCCTTCCCACTCATATGCCAGCCCCTGATTTTTGAGTATACTGATGAATGCCTGGTCCCAGGGAGTATTCTTGAAATCAATACTCACTTCTGCCTTTATATCATCTCTGATCAATACGTTCTGATTTACGATGCGCGCCAGGGACCGAAGGACGACTTTTACATCAGCTTGGCGGATCTTCAGACTGATCGGCGTACCAGGCAGGCCTCTTCCACCAAGGCGTTCCTTTTCAGCCTTCAAGCGTTCCTGCTCCATCTTCACTAACTCTCGGATTGTTTCACGAGACCTAGGCGCGGGCGAGTGTCCTTTTGACAAATCAACCATCTTTTCCCATTTTTCGAAGAAAGGATCCTTCTTTGTCGCTTTGTCGCCTGCACAACCGGAAACAAGAAACATCCCGAGGAAAAGGACAACGGTCAAGCAGCGAACTTTCGTCTTATAGTGAAAACAAGTCAAGGCCTATCCCCCCTCCCATTACTTGTGCTATTCCTGCAAAGGAACGTCAAATTTAGCTCCACTCTTTTCGTTAACAATTACGACTTTGCCAGGATAAATCCCTTTCAGGACGTATCCCTCAATTTCCAGCGCATCTCCTGCCTCGTACTCTACACCATTTATAATTGCCAAATTCTTGTTGCGGATGTTTAAATAGCCGGAATAGCTGAAGCTGACTCTTTGCGAGATTCCGCCGCCGTCTTTAGCCCGTTCTTTGCGTTTCTCCCAATCCCGGAAGGATTTCCTTTCATAAAATGGATCGTGCACCCACGCTAACTCGGCGCGGCTGAGTACATAGGCGTCAGCACTCGGCAGTGATCCTTTTGGCAGCCTTGAAGTAATGCCGGTTAAGAACGCTTCCAATTCGGAAGTCTTTTTCCCAATATCTATCACTTCGGATTTTGAGCGAGGCGCAATGAAAAAATCATATACGGCAAACAATATGACGAGAGCCATTATGCAAAGTACGATGATTTGTTGTCTTGTCAGTTTCGGCATTTCAATCCCTTACAGGCTGTTGAAAGTTTTGTTCTTGAAGCTCTCTGCAGCAAGCTGCGGGGAATGTGCTCGCTACTGAATTCAACACATTCTTAATAAAGCCGGCATTGCTTGATTATGCGATGGCCAGCCATAGCTTCATCCTGAATTCCATGCTGTCCTCATTCTGCTGGATCCGTATTTCCTCAATACTCTCCAGACAAGGCACTCCTCCAAGACCGATGAGGAATTTACGAAAATTCAAGAAATCACCCTTGAGAGTCGCATTAATGAGAAGAAACTTTTGCTCGCCGCCTAAAGTATTCAGGTCCGGAGAAGCAGCGACCATATCGACATGGGCTTTCTGCGCCTGCTCTCTGATAATCGAAGACACTGTATCTATCTTCGTACGTGAAAGGGGGCTCCTTGCAGGGAATGGCAAGACTTTCGACCTGCCGGATGGGGGCCCCGCGTGCAGCAATAGATAATAAGGCTGAAGCCTCTTTTGCTCTTCGATCTGAAATTGAATACCTGCAATTTTATTATCTAAACGCGCTACGGCTATCTGCTGCGGCACGATGCCGGCAAGAACGATGAGAAGCACACAGGATATGCATGCAATCAAGATGACGATGCTTCGCTTCGGGATTATTGCGTATATCTTTTCCATGACTAAGTTCTAAGCCAGTTTCATATCAATAACAAAATGAAGGACTTCATCCTTTCTAAGAGGCTCTATGCTGTTTTTCTGTATGCTGATATGACTGAACATTGGTGACGATTTCAACTTCATTATGTATCCAGCCAGTGAGGACTCCAGTGCTTTGCGATCGCCAAAGACAACCCCTTCAACCGTGACGTTCTTCGCTCCTTCCTTTATGCCAGAGGCCTCCCTTTTAGGCTCTATCGCTGCCATCTTTCCTGTTCGCATCTTCAGGTCAATGAGACGGATATTTGGCGGGGTCATCGAAGACAATTCACTGATAACCGCCATGCCGAGATATCTGTCTACGTAAGTCCTCGCAAGCTGATGCTGCCTGCTTGAACTCGAGAGCATTCCCGATATCAGGTTCTGGTCGACCCGGGGCGTATACTGCGACAACTGCTTTTCGAGTTGTGCTATAACCGTTTCTTTTTCACGGGCCTTTTGAATTTCAAATAGCAAAGAACCGGAACAGACGACCAGAGCAACAATAAATGCGGCAAGAATGATTCGATTCGCGCGTGTGGTGTTAGCTTCCCGTTCCTTGTCCTTAAATCTGAACATCAGGTTCGGTGTGTAAGACTTATCGGAAAGTGCAAGCCCAAAAGCTGGAATCAGGGCAAGTATTTCGGAGACACTGGTTTGCTCCACACTCTTGCCTATATTGGGTATCTTAGACTTGAGGGGATTAAGTATATCACTCTTAATTCCCAATTGATTACCAACATACTCTATCACAGGCTGGGAAATATTCATGGCGCTCGATACGTAGATTCTGGTAACCATCTCATAATTGTGAGCACCCGTATAATGTTCAAAGGTTCTCTCCACCTGTCTCACTACCCTCTCCAAGGCGGGCAGAATGGTATCAAATTTTTCTTGGTCTGTGAGCCCGAAGCCGATATCGTTCTCCGTTAAAGGGGGAGAATCGGGGCTGAGGCTGAAGAGCGCCTTTTTCGCCTGTTCAAAGCTTATTGGTAGTACGCTCCTGTCCTTCCCCGCCGCTTCTTTACGCGCCGTTCCAAGTCTTTCCATCAATGACTCAACCATGCTGTTTATGCCGGCCTTTATGCCACGGGTCATGATAAGCTTCCCTTTAGAAAATATATCGATGCGGGAAAAGTCATTTCCGATAAAGAGACTCGCAACTGTGCCTTCAACAGCGGGAGGAATCCATTCCGTCTTGAATAAGTTCTGGATTGCGAATGGCGTGATGGATATGCCGGTTAACGGCAAGCCTATTTGGGAAAACAGCCCCTTTAATTCTTCAATGTCTTCCCGCGGCGCCGTATAAACCATGGTTAACCATTTGCTAACACCCTGTTCGGTGACTTCCCGCTGAATTTCAAAATCGAATACCGTATCCTTATCGTCAAAAGGCGTTTCCTTTTTGATCGTCCAATAAACGGCATTTTCAATTTGTTTCTTGCCCACCTTGGGGATATTGATATGGCGCACATTAACCCTTGCTGCGGACATAATAGCCCACAGATTCGCATCTCTGATGCTGCCGCAAAATTTGGTCAATTCGGATCTTAAGAAATTGCTGAATTCAGGCGATTTCCTCGCGGTTATATGGGTGTATGGCACACTCTTGTAATCAAGCAATTCCCAGCGCTTATCGGCTGATCTTGCCGTCTTCACCATTCTCAAATATTCATGGCCGATATCGATGCCGATTGTCACCGGCTTCTCGCCGGCAGCAATTCTTGGGTGAGTGAATTTGATTAATTTTTTCGGTGGATCAATCTTGGAAGTATCCAGAGGTTCAGTCTTCATATCATCTTTCTTGTTGCGAATGATATCAAGAAGTCGTTCTGTGGAAGTGATCTCTTTCAAACGGGCCAAGGGAGGGCTCCTCTTTAAGTTAATTCAATCCTCCTGCAAATCGTATCACGACGCATGAAGAGCGTCTCTTAGCGCCTTTTCTCGTTCTTGGTGTTTCGGTAATTATCTAATTGCACTTTAGCCAAATCGATGTAATCAATAGGGAAATGTCTCAGTATCCGTACGCCGTATTTGATTTCCGGCGGTTCGGGAATAATACCCCTGTGGATATAATCCCTGATAGTCTTGGCTGAGACACCCAACCGTTCGGCAGCATCAACAATAGTGTAATGCGTTTTCCCCTTTACTATAATCATATCCACGCCCCCCAACGCACAATTTTCAGTAAATTACTCTTGGCAACCTCGTAAAAAAAGAAGATCGATAGAATTGAACGCCCTCTCAAAAAGCAAGTGCTGCAAAGCGCTTCCTTCAACAGGCAGAAAAATTAAGTAATCCGGCTACCGAGGCCTAAACAGAGACATGCCCTGCAGCCCGTCCTGCATCTGCAAATGAATCTACGCATTCAAAATCAAGATTCCGGAAGGCGTATGCAGCCGTTAGTAATGTTACTTAGGTGCGAACATATCACACCTCTCGCACCTATACAACAATTTCTGAGGATATTTGCTAAATTCTTTAGACTTATTCATAAACAAATAATTTAGCTAGTTTAAATCATCTGTTTATGCCATAGGGCAGGAACCCCGCGTTTTTGGAGTCAATCACACGACTGCTTGGGTTAATATTGCATCCGGCAGCGAGCTACGAGCGAACTGTGGCGGTTCTATTAAACTCAGCCCACAAGACTCCTCAATTCAGTCAGAAAGGGCGCATTGATAGTGCACGCTTTGATATGGATTAAGAGTTATCCGTAGATGGACTTATCTACTGGTAGTTAAGACCTACCAATATAGTATCACTTAATCCCTATTGCTTTTACCCCATTCTTTGCATTGATGATACGTATAGAACTCGCATGAGATGTTTGATTTTTTCGTTTGAAGAGTGTTCTTTTTCAAGGTCGATTTTCATTAGAATCGACGCACTTTTCGGAACCTCGCGCAAACCTCCCCTGGTTTGTGATGTTCCGAAATATCCCTGACGCCAGACAGAGATTAAATGCCATCTGACGAGACATGACATCGATGAGAATGTTTATAATCTTCGTAAATCGGGTTCTGAGTCAGGCTCCCGCCTTAAATGCAAAGATGTTTTTGCAGAAGAATTAGAAACCGGTCTTAAGGGATTCTAATTAATTGAGCTTGCCCTGTGAGATGATTATGACTGAAAGACAAGAAAAAAAATGGACCAACAGGAAGGGTTTTACTTTAGTAGAAATGCTCGTGGTCATGGTGATGATTGCCCTGCTCGCCGCTCTGGTGGCACCGAGACTTTTCCCCAAGCTCGGCAAAGGCAAGCAAGGCGCCGCCCCGCGAAAAACGTCACTGAAAATGCAATCAGGAGAATCCACAAAATGTTTTTTCTCATACTTCACTCCCCCTCCTGATTTGAATGCTGATGGGTAATTCTCTTTATGGTCTGCATTCTATCCATCTTTGATCTTCGAATACAGGTTTGCAATATGAATCACCATCGGGAAATTCCCTATTTATAGGCTCTAAATTCCTGACTATGGTTGATTGCAGTCAGGCTTGACTTATCCGGGGCAGGCTCAGCATATTGCATTCGCATTTCGTGTGCTTTTCAGCCCACAAAAAAGGGCAAGGTCTATTATGCCCTGCCTCTTAGCACTAAATGCATTTTATATTATTCTTTTTTTCTGCACATTGTCATATCACCTGCAATTTTAGAAAGCTCCTTGCATGCACCCTCATATGACATGAACAGAATCTTTATCAGAACCGACTTGGTTGATAGAACTCATAGGCGCCCTCTATTGCTGTCCCGTCCTAAGGGTACACTCTGCTCCTATCCTTTGGATTAAGGAACATTCAGGTATTAAGCATATCGAATTACGGTTGTCACCGATGGACAAATTTAGAATAAGTGAAGATCATCGAGACGAGTAAGAAGTGCGTAATTTTGAGCGGTCTCCGCAGAACCCCGTTGAGGTTATGATGCCAATCGGTTGAATCGTCGGCGGAGTTGCTGAGCAGTGTGTTAATTTCGGAAGCGTAGTGGACAATCCCTATGCTGACCGGAGCGGCATCAGCGCTAAGTACGAGCTGATGCCGCCAAATAGAATTCCTTCCAGATAATTCGCAGCGCAGAGAAAGCGGCGTATCTTTCGCGATTCACAATCAGAACATATTGAAGCTCTCCGCAGCAAGCTGCGGAGAATCTTCGATTCTTAGGGAACAGTCGTTCGGCATTCACTCGCTTACACCGCAGCAAGCCGCGGGGAATGCGCTCGCTTCCGAATTCAGAATAGTCGGAAGCAGCATAGCGAAATGAAAAAAAGGTCGCCGCCATAAAGGCTGCGACCCTTGATATATCTGGAGGCGGCAATCGGATTCGAACCGATGAATAACGGTTTTGCAGACCGCTGCCTTAACCACTTGGCTATGCCGCCAAATAAATGGAGCGGGCGAACGGATTTGAACCGTCGACGTCCACCTAAATTCATTTTAAGATGTTATTCTGCCCGAAGGCCAGCGCTCTTGTCCACCAGCCACTTTACGGATTCCAGATACGTCGCTATGCCATGCGAAAAAATATCGTTGTGATTCGCCCCCGGAACTTTCAGGAATTTCTTCTGCCGGGAAGAACTCGCTTCAAAGAGAAGCTGCCCCTCTGAAAAAGGGATAATATGGTCGAACTCCGCATGAATAACGAGCGTGGGTTTATCGAAGCTGCGGATCTTATCCAAGTTCCGAAACCCCTGCTTTTCGCTTATCCCTAGGGCCTGCATGTCAATGCCGAAAAGAAGCAGCAGCGGACCTGCGTAGGCAAAACCGCTGTCAATGATAAGCCCGTCAATCTCATCTCTGTAATGAAATGCCAGTTCGAGGGCGGGAGCGCTGCCGAGGGATCTCCCCATCACTACGACCGGGCCGGTGTAACCTTTTTCCTTTAGACGCTTTTTTACGTAAGCGAAAACCGTGTGACAGTCCCGCATTATGGCAGTGACTGTGGGCCTGCCCGTAGAGCGGCCGTAGCCGCGGTAATCAACGGGGAGAAAATTTATGCCCATATCGGTATAGACGATCCCCAGATCGTCATAATCCGCTACAATCTCGCCATTGCCGTGAAAAAAAAGTATTGTCGCAGCCTCCGCCCCGGCCATGTGCAACCGGGCGCCAACCACGACATCTTTCTCAACGGGAATAAGGATCGATTCGACAGCTTCGCCGTCAGCGGGTGCACCATATTCGGGGCGCGGATAAAATAAAGAGGCTAAGATCAGGGGACTATCAAAGGATGAATAATCTACTTTGGAAATATCGAGCATTGCCATCCTTCTTATCTGCTCAGGATATTCTTATAGAACTTTATCAAGTAATCTATGCCTGACGAGACGGATAGCACAAGTGCGATATAGAGTATCACCGTTCCTACTGCATGGGCGTCTGCGCCCAGAAAGGGATAATGAATCATAAGAGCGGATACGGCGAACACCTGACAAAGGGTTTTTTGCTTGCCGAGCCTGCTTGCCTGAATGACAAAACCCTCCGACTGCGATATCGCTCTTATCCCGTCCACGACAAAATCCCTGATGATGATGATAGCGACAATCCATGCAGAGATGCGTCCGATGGGAATCATCAAGATCATCGCCGTGTTCACGATGAGCTTGTCCGCAATGGGGTCCAGGAATTTCCCCATCACCGTGACGATCTCATATTTCCTGGCGAGATACCCGTCGAGAAGATCGGTAAGGGCAGCCAGAATGAATAGGCCTGCTATTATCAGACTCCCGTCCCGCCCGGGAGAAAGAAGCAGAAAAAATAATACGGGAATGATGGTAACCCGAAGCAGGGTTATGAGGTTGGGAAAGTTTAAGCGTGCCCCTTTCTCCGTCAGGTCCGGCAGCCGGCCAAAAGATTTTTTTATGAGACCAATCATGTCAACATGCCCATGCCCGTCATCTGTTCTTGGGGACTTTTTTCCAGTCAGCTAAAAACATCTCTATCCCCTTATCAGTCAGGGGATGCTTGGCGAGCTTTTCGATAACATTAAAAGGTATAGTAGCGATATCAGCTCCCATAAGAGCCGCTTCCAGGACATGCAGCGGATGCCTTACGCTCGCCACGATAACCTCTGTTTCAAAACCATAGTTATCAAAAATTGTGATGATTTGCTCCACTATGCCCATCCCGTCATGAGAAATATCATCGAGCCGGCCTACGAAAGGGCTGACATATGAGGCGCCCGCTTTTGCCGCCATCAGGGCCTGTAGCGGCGAAAAAATCAGCGTCTGATTAACCCTGATTCCGAAGTCCGCAAAAATCCTGGTGGCTTTCAAGCCGTCTGTGGTCATGGGAACCTTAATTACGGCATTGTTGCCCAGTTTCACCAGTTTCTTCCCTTCGCGGACCATGCCCTTTGCTTCCAAACCGATAATCTCCAGACTCACCGGCCCGTCGACCACATCGAGGATCTCCTTTACAACTTCTTCGAATCCCCTCTTCTCCTTGGCAATCAACGACGGGTTGGTCGTCACCCCGTCAACCATCCCCAGGCTGATGCCTTCCTTGATTTCGTTAATATTTGCAGAATCAATAAAAAATTTCATGAGGCCCCCTGCGCTTTCTTTGTTGAGTGCTCCGATATGTATTTTTCCAAGCACCTTTCACTGCAAAAATATAAGTCCTGCCCGTCAATCGTTGTTTTATGGGCCTGACTCATCGGCACGTATATATGACAGTACGGATCCTCCACCAGATCCTCGCCTGGCGCAGCAGGCACCTGATGCTCCGGCATGTCCCGGCCCTTGATGCCCGGCGACATAATTATCCACTTGGCGAGCCTGTAAACAAGATAAATGAGAAAACCGAAAATTATTAAACGAATCAAGCTAAGCATGGCTCTCCATTCGCGCGGCAGAGATAAACCCTGCTGTCATCATCGAGTCTCTCCATCAGTCCGCGGATAGAAACTCCGAATACCGGATGAATAGCATAAGATGCGATTTCACGTAGCGGTTCAAGAATAAATCGCCTCTTGTGAAACTCGGGATGGGGAATTACCAACTCATCATCCTCTACCACCTCCTGGCCATAAAGAAGGATGTCGAGATCTATAACACGCGGTCCCCACCTTGGCCCCCTCACCCGTCCCATCTTGTCCTCTATCTCTTGCGTGGCTTTCAGCAGCTCGTGCGGGGTAAAGACCGTTCTTATCTCGGCTACCGCGTTAATGAACCAATCCTGCTTTTCAAATCCGACAGGCTCCGTCCGGTAGAAGGACGACTGCCGCAGGACTCTTATACCGCTTACTTGAGACAGGTAACAAAGAGCCTCTCCACACCTTGCCGCAGGATCGTCCATATTGGAGCCTACGCCAACAAAAGAGATAACTCCGTGAGCATCATCTCGCAATTGCGCTTGCACCTAAAGTCACCTCCCCCTCATCCCGAGCACATCCTGCATATCATAAAGACCGTTTCTCTGATTTACGATCCACTTCGCCGCCAGTATTGCGCCCCTTGCGAAGTTGTCCCGGCTGTGGGCGCGGTGAATGAATTCCAGCCTCTCACCGACACCGCCAAACATGACCGTATGCTCTCCTACTATATCACCGGCCCTCAATGTTTGAATACCAATCTCGGATTTTGTCCTTTCGCCAACCATCCCTTTTCTGGTGAAGACACCTACCTTCTCCAGGTCACGGCCCAGTTTCTCCGAGATGATCTGAGCCATTTTCATCGCTGTCCCGCTGGGAGCATCCTTTTTTAAATTGTGGTGCGCCTCCACTATCTCGACATTGTAATCATCTCCGAGGATTCCGGCCACGTAGTCGAGAACCTTGAACATCACATTTACGCCGATGCTCATATTGGGAGAGAGAACACAGCGCGTTCCGGTAGCAATCTTCCTGATCTTCGCCATCTCATCGGCGGTAAAGCCGGTAGAACCTATCACTATGGCCCGGCCCTTTTCGCGAGCGACCTCGAGATGGCCCACCGATACATCATGATGCGTAAAGTCGATGACAACGTCGCCTTTTTCGATACATGCCGCGAGCTGATCATCGACAAGAACTCCTGTTTTGCCGAGGCCGAGTTTCTCCCCTATATCCTGGCCGATTGTAGCATGCCCTTTCTGCTCCACGGCACCTGCCAATTCTATCTCCTGGGCCTGGGAAAGAAGGCTTATAATCCTCCCTCCCATCCTCCCGCCGGCGCCGGTAACAACGGCTTTGATCATCGGTAATCTCCTGTGCTGCTAAGACATTTTTTCAAAAAACTTCTAAAATCTACACTCAATATCATATCCGTCCAAGATAAATATTAGAAATTGAAAAGGGTGCACACAATCAGGTAGAAGTTTCTTTGCGGAAAGAAAACGAAACCTGAAAGGAGACACCCTGGTGAACAGATTTAACAGC
>JBEKXK010000014.1:0-48780 GCA_049512055.1 Syntrophales bacterium
GTAGAGTAGAGAGCTGGCGTAGTGGCCAAATGGTTCTATCTCCAGCTCCCCCTCATCAAACCGTACGTTCAGTTTTCCCGAATACGGCTTTCCAATCATCTTCTTCCAGAGGCTTTCGCTTTCACTTGGCCTTCCAGTATAGCTTCCATCGGAGTTCCTGGACTCTTTGGAGTTGATAGCGTTACCGCAATCCCCTTTCCTTCTCTCCTTCAGAAGCATGATGAAGGTATTGCCCCTTCCCTCTCTCAAAGTTATGCTGTCTTTGAGATACAAGCGGTACTATGAGCAACTCCGACTCCCTTGCCGACCCGGTGAAATTTCGTTTCCTTATATCCACCAGTTGCCGTTCTCGCAGCATCGACAAGGGTCTCCCGCGTTCATTCTCGTGTGGCTGCCCCTGCGTGTCACCCCTGTTACCACGGAAGTCCATCTATCGGTTCTGGTAGTTATCGTCAGGATAGATGCTCCGGTCTTCCCCCTTGTAGGACGGGGTCGACAACTCCATTGTGTTTTTCGAGGCTACATCTAGGTTCGCTTACGCTGCGACCCGCAGGTTTGCTCGACTCCCTTATGGAGCCTTTGTCAGGAAACTTAATGCTTCAGGTTACCCTTTGCACCTCCCTCCAGCTACGTGGGCGAACTACCGAACTCCCACAGTCGGACTTTAACCGACTAGTCACACGTTTTACGCGGCATACCCTACAAACCGCACGCTACTTAATCCTTCCTTGAAGCGGTCTCAACTGAATTACCGTCACCAGATTTGGGCAGGTCACTCACTCTACATAATTGCTCCGACGCTGTGATCTTATCAGTGACTATTCTTTCCTTGACATAGTGACCCATATTGATATGATCTAAAAAATATTTTCATCCATGTAACCAAAGGGAACCTGCGAGTGCTATCGCTATGAGGGCAACAACTTTACCTACTACACAGTGGCGGCTATCGGAAGGCGATAGAGACATACAGGACATGCTGGCCAAGGAACTGCAGCTTCACCGCATCGTTTCTCGAATACTGACGAGCCGCCGGATACTGACGCCCGACGACGCCAACAGATACCTTTATCCTTCCCTTAATAACCTGCACAACCCTCTCTTAATGAAGGACATGCAAAAGGGCGTTCAGCGAATGATCACGGCGATCAATGATCGCGAGAAAGTGGTTATTTACGGCGACTATGATGCCGACGGCGTAACGTCAGTGGCTGTGCTTCTTAAATTCCTCCTCGATATCGATCATGCAGTAACATATTACATCCCTGACCGTCTTAAGGAAGGATACGGCCTAAACGGAGCTGCCATTGACAGGATGAAGGCAGACGGGGTCACGCTGCTTATTACCGTCGATTGCGGTATCTCCGATCACGACCAGATAGCCTATGCACGTTCCTGCGGCATAGACACCATTATATTGGATCACCATGAAGTTCCCCAGAATCTCCCCGACGCCGTGGCAATAATCAATCAGAATCGCAAGGACTGCAATTTCCCCTTTAAGGACCTTGCCGCTGTGGGCATAGTTTTTAATTTTCTCATTGCTCTCAGAGGGAGACTGCGGAAAGACGGCTTTTGGGAAAACAGAAAATATCCGAATCTGCGGGAATACCTTGACCTTGTCGCCCTGGGAACCATCGGCGACATCTGCCCCCTTGTGGACGAGAACAGGATATTTGCGAAAATCGGTCTCGACTTGATCACAGAGTGCAAGAGAGTTGGCTTGCGGGCCTTGAAGGAGATTTGCGGCCTCGAAAATCAGGTCATAGACTCCGGCAAGGCTTCCTTTTGCCTGATTCCGAGGATTAATGCGGCAGGTCGTGTTGCATCTGCAAATGACGCCGTGAGGCTTCTCTTGACCGAGGACATCGAGGAAGCCAGGTTAATCGCTCAAAATCTCGAGATGTACAACCGGAAGCGACAGACCATGGAAAGGAATATACTAAACGATATACTCGACGAAATCGAGCGCACGATAGATCCGGAAAAAGTGAGATCACTTGTGTTTGCGTCAGAGAATTGGCATCCGGGAGTCATTGGCATAGTAGCTTCAAAACTGGTAGACCGGTATTATAGGCCCACTATTTTGATAAGTCTCAAAGACGGCATCGGCAAGGGTTCAGGAAGAAGTGTCGCCGCTTTTAACATATATGAGGGCTTGAAAGAATGTGATTCTTTATTGTTATCTTATGGGGGACACCGGTACGCGGCCGGGATATCGATCAGGGAAGAAGACATCAAAGAATTCTCCGGCATGCTGGAAGAGGTTATCAGCAAGGAGATTAACGGTTCGGATTTTGTTTCTCAAACCAACATCGATGCCATCTGTAATCTCAGTGAAATAACCCACGAACTCGTATCGCAGATCGCGAGGCTTGCCCCCTTCGGCAGCGGTAACCCTGAACCGGTCCTCTGCGTCAGAAATATCAATGTCACCTCCCAGTCGGTGGTGGGCAATAACCACTTATGGATGCGTCTCACTGGCGACGGCATGTCCTACAATTCCATCTGGTTCAACAAGGGTCATCTTATCAATTTTCTCTCAGGGTCTGCCATCGATATCGCCTTCACACCTCATATCAATAGCTGGAACGGTGTTTATGACATACAGCTCAAGATGAAAGATATGTCAATGCCCGCCAATCATTAAGAAGGCACACATTCCTTATTGTGATATTAGTCCGGCATATTGATCCCCTTCGTTAAAAGGAAGTTCTTGTCAAGCTAGAGCCACCTTTTTCGACGTCGATATGACTTAACGTCGTTATATGATTTCAGCGCCCCTGACGCACCCAAACCCAGGTAAAATTCCTTTATGTCGGGATTCTCGACAAGATTTTTTGCAGCACCTTCCATTACTATCTTGCCATTTTCCAGCACATACCCGTAATCAGAAATTTGCAGAGCCATATTGGCATTCTGTTCCACGAGGACAATGCTCGTCCCCTGTTCAGCGTTTATCTTCTTTATAATCTCGAATATCTCCTTCACTACCATCGGAGCAAGCCCCAGAGACGGTTCATCCAGAAGCAGGAGGGCGGGATGGGCCATCAATGCCCTTCCCATGACAATCATCTGAAGCTCCCCTCCGCTGCAGTATCCGGCGAGCATCTTTCTCCGTCTCACTATGGCGGGAAAATAATTATACACCATTTCAAGATCCTTTTTATACGGCTTCCGCCAGCGGATAGCCGTTCCCACAATGAGATTCTCTTCTACGGTCAAATATTTGAAAGGCTGGCGTCCTTCCAGAACCTGAATTATTCCTTTACGCGTGATTACCTCCGGAGAGTCATTCTGGATGGGCACTCCGTCGTACGTTATTGTTCCATCCGTCACCTTGCCGTTTTCCGGCTTAAGCAATCCCGAGATGGCCTTCAGCGTTGTCGTCTTGCCTGCGCCGTTGCTCCCAATAAGCGACGTGATCGATTTTCTCTTAACAACAAGAGACACGCCCTTGAGGACCTGGATTACGTCCGAATAAACAACGGATATATTATTGATCTCAAGAATAGTACTGTCAGTCATTTGAGAATGCCTCAATAGGCAAACGGCCATAGTTTAAAGTTGGAACGAATGATGCGCCACACCTCGGCAAGCCCTCGCGGTTCGAAGAGAATAAAGAGAACTATGGATGTGCCAAAAAAGAATTCTCTTAGAGGAGCAACATTCAAACCGGATTCCGTTAGCACTCCTATGTTCATCATAATGCCCGTGAGCCACCGCAAAAGTTCATTTAAAAAGGTTATAAAGATAGCTCCATATATGGAGCCTGAGATACTTCCCAACCCTCCGATGATTACCATGGCGATGTATTCTACGGAAAGGCCCAGGGTGAACGGCTCAGACGTGATACTGACCATATAATAAGCCCATATGGCCCCGGCAAAGCCGGCATAGAATGAACTGATTCCAAAGGAAAGGAGCTTATATCTGAAGAGGGGAATCCCCATGCCTTCCGCAGCTCTGTCGTTATCCCGAATAGCGATGAAGGCCCTGCCATACTTTGTCCTCATGAGATTGACTGCGAACCATATCATGACTATGAGGCAGCAGAATATGAGAAAAAAGAAACTGCGATCACTCTCCAATTCGACTCCGAAAATATTCGGCCGTGGCAGGGTTATCCCCATAGTGCCCTTCGTAAGACTCTCCCAGTGGACTAAGACATATTCGATGATGATCTGGCCTGCAAGTGTTGCAATTGTGAGATAGAGGCCTTTGAGGCGACCCGAAGGAATGCCGAATATCATGCCTACCATGGCTGAGATCAAGCCCGCCATGGGCAGGGTAATGAGAAAGGGCGCGTTTACCGATGTGGCCAGTATCGCGGCGGCGTAAGCCCCGACTCCGATGAAGGCACCATGGCCGAGAGATATCTGCCCTGTATATCCGATAAGGATATTCAGCCCTATCGCAGCGATTGATGCTATCCCCACCATGTTCATAACATGAAGGAAGTATGGACTGATAATAAAGGGCAAAATAACAAAGAGGAAGAATATGCCTATCCCCGACCACAGCCTGCCAAAGTCTGTTTCAAAGAGAGTAATCTCCTGTTCATATCGGTCTTTATAATTACCGCAAGGGCGGAAGTTAAATTTCTTCATACTCGCCCTCACACCCTTTCAATCTCCGCCAGGCCGAAAAGGCCATACGGCTTCACCATGAGAATGAATACGAGAATTATATACGGCACAACGTCACTCAGTGAGGGTGAAATATAGCCGCCGGTGAATGTTTCAAGAAGTCCGATGATAAGTCCGCCAATGATAGCCCCGCCGATGCTGTCCAATCCGCCGAGAATAACGACAGGGAAGACTTTTAGGCCGATGGCGCTGAGATCGTGGACGTTGATGCCGTTTATGATGCCCAAGACTATGCCGCTCATACCTGCTACCAGTGCGGCAATGGCCCAGGATAGAGCGAAGACCTTCTGAACATGTACACCCAACGAGAGGGCCGCCTTTTGATTGTCGGCGACGGACCTCATGAATATGCCCTGCGATGAATACTTGAAGAATACCCCAAAGAGAATGAGGAACATTATCCCGATTATGAGGGCAGCTGTATAGACAGGCGGTATGTTAATCACGTGCCACTCTATACCTAGGAATTCGGGTAGAAATTCGGGATAGGTCTGCAGATTGCCTCCCCAAAAGAGAAGCATGAGGCCTTTAAACATCGACGCCAGTCCCACTGTCAGCATTATTACAAAGATCAGGGGCTCGCCGATAAGGGGACGCAAAAAGAAACGCTCAATGATGAATCCCAGGATAAAGCAAGCAGCAAGGGTTACCAGGAACGCGACAGCTATCGGTAATTTTACCCATGTTACCATTGCGAGGAAAAAGAAAGCACCCAAGGCAAGCAATTCGCCGTGGGCAAAATTGAGGACGCTCGAAGATTTGAAGATCATAACAAAACCCATGGCTGACAGGCCATACAGGAATCCTATGCTTATACCGTTTATGAAGAGTTGAAGAAAGAAATTCATGCACTATTCCTCAATTGAGATCAATAACTTTGACTCGTGTTTCAATTTCACCAATCTGACCGTCCCGATACTGGACTTTTGTTTTGACATCAATCTCATTCCTGCCCGTATACATAGCCTCAATAAGCTGGAGGTATAGGCCATAAATAAATCTCCGGCGAACTTTTCCCGTTCTCGTCAACTCTTCATCATCAGCATCGAGGAGTTTATAGAGCAATATGAATTTACGGATCTTCATGAGGTCCGGCAGATTGCTATTCACCTTTTTCACTTCATTGAGTATCAGCGCCTCGACCGCTGCCTGTTGCGAGAGGTCTATATAAGTTGTATACGGAATCATGCGGTCCTCAGCCCAATTCCCAACATTACCCATGTCGATATTGATGAGTGCGGTGATGTAAGGGCGCCCCTCGCCGAACATCACTGCTTCCTTAATATAGGGGCTGAACTTGAGACGCGTCTCTATGAAATCCGGTGAGAACGCCGCCCCATCCTTGTTCTTTATAATGTCTCCTTTGCGCCCGATGATAACCAGATGACCATCTTTGTCTATGTAACCGGCATCGCCGGTTTTGAGCCAGCCGCTGCTAAAGGCGTCTTCCGTAGCCTTGAAATCGTTATAATAGCCGACAAAGTTTGAATCACTCCGTACCAGAACCTCCTGATCATTTGCAATCGCAACCAGTGTTCTGGGCAAAGGTTTCCCCACCGATTCGAGCTTGATTTCGGAATCGGGCTGTACCTGGAATATTCCTCCTGCCTCGGTCAGACCGTAACACTGCTTGAGATTCAAGCCGATGGCACGGAAAAAATGAATCACATCGGGACTGATGGGATGACCACCAGTGAAGGCGCTCTTTAAGCCTGCGCATCCCACTCTATCAAGCAACGGCTGATATATTCCGGATGATGCAATACGGAGAAGTAGATTTAGATGTCCGGGAACCGCTTCTCCTTTCGACTGCAGTTCGACAACCTTCTTTCCGATTTCCACTGACAGAGAGAAAAGCTTGCGCCTGAGAAATCCCGCGTCGTCCATTTTCACCATAATGCGCGAAGCCAGATCTTCCCAGAATCGGGATGACGTGATGATGATTGACGGGCCTATCTCGCGAAAGTCTTCGTCTATCGTTTCCGGCATTTCCGGGAAATTTACGGCCATGCCGCCCAAAAGTGCCACTCCGACTCCGCACATCTGATCCACAATCCACGCAGGCGGAGATATTGAGATCCAGTTATCGCCGGAAGTGATGGATACAGATTCTATCCAATTTCTTGCCATTTCAGTGATATTGCTATGCGACAGCATGGCGAGTTTGGAAATCCCCGTGGTGCCGGACGTCTGTATCATGATTGCTACATTATCGCGTCTGCCCTTCTGTAGTTCTTTGAGAAATAAATCTGGATTATCATGGTCAAGCTTTTCACCCATCTCCAATAGATCGGAAAAACTTACAAGCCATGGATTATCCCTGTATGTTCTCATGCCCGTTGGATCTATGTAGATGACTCGGCGAACGTGAGACAGTCGTTCACGTGTGTCAATCAGCTTATCGACCTGTTCCTGGTTTTCCGCGATAACATAAGCCGCCTTAATGCGGCTGAGGGCATGACACAATTCTTCGGGTACGGAAGAGGTAAATAGATTAAGCGATACACCGCCAATGGACTGGCAACCTAATTCACAAAAGAGCCATTCCGGCATATTGTTCGTGACTATGCCGATGTTCTCGCCCCTCTTTAGCCCGATGGTGCTCAAGCCGAGGCCTGTGTACTTCATATAGCGGTAATAATCGAGCCAGCTGTAAGTCTGCCAGATGCCGTACGCCTTTTCCCGAATAGCCGTCGCTTCGGATCCAAGCTGCTCCGCTTGTCTCATGAGGATCTGTGGCAGCGTATACTGAGTGACTGCTGCCAGCTCTGCAGCATCTGCTTGATTTCTATTTACCACCGCATACACCTTCTTCTATGCACTCGCAGAATCACCGAGATATGCCTTGATGACTTCTGGATGTTTGCGAATCTCATCCGGCTCCCCCTCGGCGAGCTTCTCCCCGAAGTTCAAGACCACAATCCGCTGGGAGATACTCATGACTATGGACATGTCATGCTCCACCAGAATCATCGTCTGACCCCATGCGCGGTTCATCTCTGTCAAGAAGCGCACCATGTCTTCCTTTTCTTCGAGGTTCATTCCCGCGAACGGTTCATCCAAAATCAATAGCGCGGGCTCCAAGGCCAGTGCACGACCGAGTTCGACTCTCTTCATCAAACCGTAGGGCAAGGACCCCACCTTCTTCTTTCTGATGGCTTGGATCTCGAGGAAATCTATCAGCTCTTCTATGACACGCCGCTGATGGACTTCTTCCTTCTGAACGGATGGTAAAAAAAGACAGGCGCCCGCAATTCCATACTTGCAGTGATTGTGGCGCGCAAGAAGCATATTGGATAAGACCGTCATGCCCGGGAAGAGCTCAATGTTTTGAAAGGTCCTGCCAATTCCTATGCGGACAAGATGATGAGGGGGGAGATGTGTTATGTCCTGGCCGTTAAATTCAATGCGGCCGTTTTGCGGCCTGTAAAAGCCTGTCATACAATTCAGCAGGCTCGTCTTTCCGGCGCCGTTCGGCCCGATAATGGCCACCAGTTCTCCCGTACGCACGGAAATATCAACGTCATTGAGCGCCTTGACGCCGCCGAAGCTCAAGGAAAGGTTTCTTACTTCAAGCTCTGCAGGCTTCTCTACCGGACTCCTCGATGCGAATATGCCAGGCTTACCCCGAAATGCTTTCATAAATCCAAAGCTGTTATCTCAATAATTTAATCTTTTCCGTGAGCGGGTTAAAGAAATTTGTCAAAGGGGTGAAGGCGCCGTCCTCGCCCACCTTTACGATTCTCGCCTTGAATGATGCCCCGTGATCGGTTGGCGTATACGTAACATTTGGGACGAGGCCGCCGAAATCCTCGTTTCTAAAAGACTCCATTGCCTTGTTGATCGTTTCCCTGTTGATCTCTTTATATTTTTGATTGGCGCGGATAAATGCCCTCTCCATGATCATGCCGACAACTATACCTTCCCAGTACGATGCATCGAATTTCTCGACAGTCTTGTAACGTTTCCACACCTCCGTCATCACCTTAATGCCCTGACTCTTGTCAGAAGGAACGCCTCCCGGAAATTGTATACGCAGCCTGTCCCTTATCAGGCCTTTGCCTAGCTTGAAGAAATCCGGGTCCGTCGACGTCCACGTGCCAAGGAATACGGGGTTATAATTTATGCGGTCCGCGCTCTTAAAGGCCGTGACAATGGCGGCAGGAAGAATTTGCATGAATATGTATTCGGCGCCGTTCCTCTGCAAACGGAGCAACTCGGTGGTCAAATCCACAGTCTTGGGAGGAAACTCTTCAATGGCTACGATATTTACATTGATCTTTTTTGCGAATTCCCTACAGGGTTCGTGAATGGAGCGGCCATAGGCATTATTGTATGTGAGGAGACCCACCTTGGGCGCTTCCTTTCCCTTGTGGATGGCGCGTATATATTCCAGTATGGCATAACTGTCCATCCGATAGCTCCCAAAGGGCAGATACATATAACTTACCGGTGGCTCGAGAAGTTCCCAGCTTGTCGAGTAATTGATAGTGGGGATTTTGTATTGCTGAATGATCGGTTTGACTGCCATGCCTTCTCCGGCTCCCCATGTAGCCATCATATCCACCTGATCCTGGATGGCAAATCTCTTGGCGGCGGCAACGGCCTCCGGAACCTTGTATTCCGTATCGACAAGGATCATCTCGATTCTGTTTCCTCCGACGCCCCCCTTCACCTCGTTTACGTAACGGAAATAATCCTGCTGCCCCTTCGCATGAAACTGTCCCCAAGACGATGCAGGTCCGGTCATGTTTATTGCCGCACCAACCTTTATTGTCTTGGCATCAACCGCTGTAATGGCGAGCCCCATTATGGTTGAACAGATAATTGCAGTAATTCTTATTCTCATCCGTAACCTCCATCAAAATAAAAAAGGCCTGGAAAATCCACGGCCTCTTGCAAAAAAAGCCGTCGGCAGTACTTGGTCTGCCCACGGCTACCCTTAAGTAAATCTCAGGTCATGAGCGCGGCAGGCAGACCCCACTAAAAAAACCAAAAAAAACTAAAAAACTTTCTGCCTGTATGCGTATCATGGCTATTCTAACACATTATTATTCTATGACTTGACTGCATCTATAAAACCAAACCAGACGCATGTCAAGAAAAATTCTTGACTAATTTCATTCCACCCCAAGTTTTTCTATCCTGTAACGCAGTGAATCAAAACTCACCTGGAGAATCTCAGCAGCCTTAGTCTTGGAGCCCCTCGCCTTTTTTAAGGCTTTTTCTATAAGATGCTTTTCATACTTCGCCACTTCTTCGTTCAGATTCAAGCCGTCATCGGGTATGTCAGTATCAGTAAACCCTCTCGCCTCCTGGAGGCCGCCCGCGAGGTGAAGGTTCTCCGGCAGGATTATGTTAGACGTCTCGAGGGCAACACTTCGTTCAATAATATTTTCGAGCTCCCTCACGTTTCCGGGGAAAGAATATTTCATCAGCAGCTCCAGTGCATAAGACGATATTGTCCTAACTTCTTTACCGAATTCTTTCGAACACTTCTCTATGAAATGCTTTGTTAAGACGGGTATATCCTCTCGCCTTTCTCTCAAGGGCGGAATGTTTATAGGTATGACATTCAGGCGAAAATATAAATCTTCCCTGAATGAGCCGTCCTTAACTTTTTCTTCCAGATTCTTGTTTGTCGCCGAGATGATTCTTACATCGACCTTTTTTTCCTCCGTTCCCCCTACCCTTCTAAATGTCTTTTCCTGGACGACTCTAAGAAGTTTTACTTGAAGAAGTGGTGGTAAGTCGCCAATTTCATCCAAAAATATGGTCCCACCTCGTGCGACCTCAAAGAGTCCCGATTTGTCGCCGTAGGCGCCGGTAAATGCGCCTTTCACGTAGCCGAACAATTCGCTTTCGAGGAGGCTTTCCGGAACGCCGCCACAATTAATCACCTCAAAAGGCATATTCTTTCTGGGGCTATTTGCATGAATGGCCCTGGCTACAAGCTCCTTGCCTGTTCCGCTCTCGCCTAAGATCAGGACATTGGTTGGCGTTTCCGCCACCTTCTTGATGAGTGAATATACCTTAAGCATTCCTTTGCTCTTGCCAATCATGTATCCAAATGATACTGCATCCTCCACTTCCTTGATGAACAAAGCATCTTCTCTCTTGACTCCCTTTTTGTCGAGGGCACTGCTGATAATCGTCTTTATATCTTCTATATTGAAGCCCTTCTCGATATAGTCATAGGCTCCTTCCTTCATTGCCGATACAGCCGTCTCGGGAGATGCGTAAGCTGTTATTAAAATCACCATCGCTTCCTGAGTAATTTCCTTAACAGCCTTCAAAAACTCTATGCCGTCTACTTTAGGCATCCTTAAGTCCGTAAGTATGAGATCAAATTTCTCTTTCTTGCATCGGTTGAGAGCTTTTGTTGCGTCAGGTGCAGTTGTTACATCATAACCTTCCCTGGTGAGCATGATCTCGAGAAATTCCCTTATTCCCTCATCATCATCTACTACTAAAATTTTTGCCACACACCCTCTCCTTCTGAACAAAATTGATGTTCACGCAAATTAGCTGCTTCCGACAATCAATGGTAAAGAAACTACACAGATTGTCCCTTTTTCGATGCCCCTTCTAATCAAAATTGTGCCCATATACCCTTCAATGATTCGATTGACTATGGCGAGACCGAGCCCAGTTCCTCTCTCCCTCGTCGTAAAAAACGGCTCAAATATCCGATCCAGGTACTTGTCATCAATGCCATAACCCGTGTCCATTACCCGTATCTCAAGAGACTCACCGCGTGCACCGTCAGATATCTTCCGTGTTTCCACAGAGAGTTCACCGCCTTCGGGCATAGACTGAACGGCATTCATGACAAGGTTCCATATAACCTCCTTCATTTCCGTCCTGTTAGCATAAACGCCAAGATTATCCGATAGTTCAAGGCGAATCCTAATATCATCGTTCCAGTCGGGGAGATACTGAATAGATTCTATCACGCCTTCGATAGTTTCTTTCATGGGAACGACTTCACGATCTCCCGGCGCCGGTCTTGCGAGCAAAAGAAAATCCTTTATAACGTGATCCAGCTGATCCTTTCCCCTGAGAATAATCTGCATGAGTTTTTCATCTGCCTCGGAGAGTTGAAGATCCCTCTTCAATATCTGGATCGATCCGCTCAGGGAAGCAAGGGGATTTCTCATCTCATGCGCAAGACCAGCCGCCATTTCACCTATAATGGCCAGTCGTTTGCTTTTTTCCAAGGCCTCTTCCATTTCTATCAAAGAGGTGATGTCCTGGAAGATTACAATGTCACCTATCCTTTTTCCCTTGCCGTCTTTGAGAATTGATACCAGGCAACTCAGTATCAGCTTATCATTCTTGTCCCGGGTAAATTCTATGTTATGTCTATTTTTCGCTGACCTCTTGTCATCATCTTCCTTATTCTTCGCCTGTACCTCGGCGAATCCGGGAAATACTTCCACGACATTTCTATTTTCCACGGCTGCAAAGGTGAATCCGGAAATTACCTCAGCGGCTCTGTTAAAAGATTTTATCCTGCCCTGAAGGTTGATAGTCATAATCCCGGTTTCAACAGACTCGATTATACTCCTGTGCAGCAAATCAAGTTGATCGAAGGCAGCTTCTTTTTCGGCTAAGAGCGTCCTCACCCTTCTTTCCTGCTCAACCACAAAGCTCGCAAGGAGTCCTACAATGTAGAAAGACAGCAGGTGGATGAATATTCTCGAAAATACATATCCCGCACCCATGTCATAGTCATGAACGGCCAGGGCGTTTATGGGGTGGATAACCCGGTAATATTCCAGATCCAACAATGAACCGTATAGAATGCCTGAGGCAGAGGCGATTATGAGTCCACCCCGCTTTTCCAAGAACAAGACCGAGTATATGATGACCAAAGGATAGAAAACCGAGTATATACTGCTAATTCCACCAGTTATGTACACAAGGAAGGTTATTAAGGCTGCATCGGTGAGGGCTTGGATATATATGTTTAATCTATTCTTCTTGACCAAGTTCAGAAGGAGCACATAAGCTAATGAAAGGGCATAGGTAATCGCGCACAGGATATAGAGCGATGTTAAAGCTTCCTCAGGAAATATTTCTGTTTTTTGAAACTTGATGAATGTTGTCACCATTAACAGAAAGGTAACGATTGCCACCCTCGAGAGCATCAGCCATCGAAGTCTCATATCTACACTTTCTTCCTGTAATAATTGCTCACTCATATTCTGCCAATGCCTGCTTCCGATTAATCATTCGCACTGCTTTTCTTGAAACAAGAAGTGTGTCATACACGCAAAGTCTGCTGTATCTGTCGCCGATCGTATGCTATAATATTTTAAATATTTAATCTAACGAAATTACGATGTTCATTAACCAATATCTCCAACACTTGACCCATTGGTCGATAACAGTTTAGCAAATATTCAGACATTTTTGACCAAGAAATGAATCCTTCACTGAGTTGATTTGGGCAATACTATGGAGCGGCCATTAACTCCCCTTCTCTGCGCCTTTATCGCCGGGATTACGGTTGGTCATCTCTGTCGCGTTGCCGACCCTCCGTTAGTGATATCCCTTCTTCTCATCTTGATACTACTCCTTGCGGCTTCGATAAAGAAATCTGTCAAACTTATTGCCATACTCGTCGTCCTTTCATCAGCACTGCTTGGAATTCTTGACGTCAATCAGTATCTTTACCGGGAACCCACCGCGAAGCATATCATCAATTATGTCGGCAGAGAGAAGCTGATTCTTGAAGGAGTCATATGTGAAAACCCCGAGTCATCGCCAGACCGCACAGAGCTCATTGTTTCAGCAAGCCGGCTGCTTGGCGATAATGCCGATACCAAGGTTGAAGGACTCATTCTCCTCAATGTCGAAGGTCGCCAGGAATTCAAGTACGGGGATGCAATACGATTCAGAACCAGGCTCAAAGTCCCGCACAATTTTCAGAATCCCGGCGGTTTTGATTATGCAAAATATCTCAGATACAAAGGAGTCATGGTACGCGGCTTCATCAAGGATCCGGCGGGCATAGTTATCTTAAGGGAAAATCAGGGCAATATTTTCAAACTGTACCTTGAAGGATTCCGGGCACACTCAAAAAAGTTCATCATGGAAAACACCTCATCACCGGAGGGAGAAATTATTCAGGCGATGATCCTGGGGGACGAGAAGGAGATCCCAAAGGACGTAATGGAGAACTTCAACAAGACAGGGACGACTCATATCATCGCGATTTCAGGATTTAATATAGGCATCATTGCTTTCTTATCCTTCGCTATTATAAGACTCATCATGAAGTCATCCACATATCTGCTCTTGAGATTCAATATAATCAAGGTTTCAACTGTTTTCGCAATTGGGCCGGTAATCATTTATACCTTCATAGCCGGTATAGGTATCTCCGTGGTTCGTGCAGCGATTATGGCCGTAACCTTTATGATAGCCATCATCTTCGGTAAGGATCGAGACCTCTATAACAGCTTGGTCCTGGCAGCTCTGGTAATACTTGCAGTTTCTCCCCCATCTCTTTTTGATGTTTCGTTTCAGCTTTCATTTATGGCAGTGTGGGCAATTCTTTTCATCACACCGAGACTTGCCCTGCTGCTCCCGCACGGTAACCATGAAGAACTGCCCCGATACAAGGTATGGGCGACGAAAATTTACAAGAATGTCGTCATATTTGTTATTGTATCGCTCAGTGCGACTCTGGGAACTTTGCCGCTGATCGTTTTTTATTTTAACAGAGTTTCTACCTTAGTACTGCTTTCAAACCTGTTCGTTGTCCCCATCTTAGGCATTCTCGCAATTCCCGTTTGTACTGCAATTATCGTCGCCGCTCCGTTATCGCACTCGCTCGCACTGGTCTTTCTCTCCATTTCCTCTTTCCTCGTTAAAGTCTCCATCTCAATGGTCGGTTTCTTTGCTTCCTTTCCCGGTTCGTCCTTTTTTCTGGGTACGCCGACACTTCTCGAAATCTCGGCATACTATCTTTTCCTTATAGTAGCCGTGAAGCTTATCGATCAATGGACAAAGCATGACAGCAATACTGCGGAAACAAGGAGCTTCTTCGGTCCTCAAAGGTTGCGAGTTGCAGCGGCGGCTCTCGCAGTTTTCTTTGCGCTTGATGCATTGCATTTGTATCTGAAAGATAGGGGCAATGAAAATCTGGTTGTTACGGCGATCGATGTTGGCCAGGGAAGTTCCGCTCTTCTCAGATTGCCGGGAGGTAAGAAGATCCTTGTGGACGGTGGAGGGATATATGACAATAGTTTCGATATCGGGAAGTATGTCGTTGCGCCCTTTCTATGGTATGAGAGGATAAGACATATTGATATTGTGGTTCTGACCCATCCCCATCCTGATCATCTCAATGGGCTTATCTATGTCCTATCAAATTTTAATGTCAATGAGGTCTGGACGAACGGTGAGGCAGCCGAAAGCGACACATATAAGGACTTCATGAGGATCGTAAATGAGAAAAACATAACCCGCAGGTTCATGTCTGAAGGAGTCGGCGATATCAGAATCCATAATGTTACGATCAGTATATTGAATCCGAGAAGCACGATTGAGCTGCCAAACGATCTTCCCAGGCCGTTTGATAAGACAAACAACGATGCCATTGTCATGAAGATAACAATGGGAAATGTGAGAGTTCTTCTGCCTGCCGATATCTCCGAGACGTCGGAGATGCGCATTATCGATGCGCATAAGGACATCAGGAGCCAGATTATGTTTGCCCCTCATCACGGGGGATTCACCTCGAGCACGGCACCATTTCTAAATAGGGTACAGCCCGAAATTGCAGTGATAAGCTGCGGCAGAGACAACGTATATAACGACGCGCACCCGGACGTTCTTAGGAGATACTTCCGGCGGGGAACGAGGGTACTGAGAACCGACATAAACGGCACCATAAATATAACAACAGACGGCACTAATGTCGCATACAATGTCTTTACGGATGGCTTATAGATCAGCACAGCGCTCACTTAATATACTTCTTGCCTTCCTTCCGCACATGCAAAGAGCGAATTAATTATTGCACTTCAAGGCTTTATGTGTTATCGAACAACTCCTTTTCGGATAATTAAGAGTGTCATAAAATGCATCTTGTCGCGTCAATAATTGTTATCATGAGTAGTCAGAGTTAATGGTCAAATTTTATGGAAATTATCACTGCCGTAAGAGGATTTAAGGATATTCTTCCTACGGAATCGGGAAAATGGCAACACATCGAGAAAATGGCGCGCGAAGTCCTTGCTAACTTCGGTTTCCGGGAAATAAGGGTCCCGATCCTCGAGAAGACAGAGCTTTTCAAAAGAAGCATTGGTGAATCCACGGATATAGTCGAGAAGGAGATGTACACATTTCTCGATCGGGGGGATGAATATCTGACCCTGCGTCCGGAAGCGACGGCTTCAATCGTGCGCGCATACCTTGAACATACCATGTATGCACAGGATCCGGTGGCAAGGCTTTTTACCATCGGCCCGATGTTCAGACGTGAAAGGCCGCAAAGAGGGAGATACAGGCAGTTTCACCAGATCAATGCCGAACTTCTCGGTCTCGATGATCCCCGGGCAGACGCGGAAGTGATTCTCATGCTCATGCAGTTTCTGATGCGCACAGAGATATCCGATCTGCATCTGCACATTAATTCTCTCGGATGCAGGGAATGCCGTCCTGCATTTAGGAAGGCATTGAGCGATTTCCTGGCCGGAAAAGAGGATCATCTCTGCGGCGACTGTCAGAGGCGCCTTGCCCTCAACCCCTTGAGGGTTTTCGATTGTAAGACCACAACCTGTATTGAGGTCATCAATCATGCCCCACAAATCCTAGACTTTTTGTGTCCAGGCTGTATGGATCATTTTACAAGGGTGAAAGAGGCTCTGGGCATGTTTGCGATAGCCTTTGAACTGAACCCGAAGATGGTTCGCGGTCTAGACTACTACGCAAAAACGACCTTCGAAGTGGTGACAGAGCATCTCGGTGCTCAGAACGCCGTCGCCGGCGGAGGTCGCTACGATGGCCTCGTTAAGGACCTGGGCGGACCGGATATACCAGGGATCGGATTCGCCATTGGATTGGAGAGGCTGATATCAATTTCGCCTCTTGTGGACGAGATCTTCTTGATATCACCGCAATTGTTCATTGCGGCCCTCGGAGATAACGCGCAGGAGCTGGCCTTTTCTCTTTGCAACCGCTTACGCACACGCGGAATTCAAACGGAAATGGACTATGGAGGAAAGAGCCTTAAGAGCCAGATGAAGAGAGCGGACAAACTCTCTTCCCATTATGCTCTTATCCTCGGTGAACGAGAGATATTGGAGAACAAGGCCGAGTTCAGAAATATGCAAAAGGGAACGCAGGAAACTATAGGCCTTGATGATCTGGAAACAACCATAATGAAAATCCTTAAAGGGAGTTGATCGCACTGTGTCTGATTTTTTGACAGTTAAGAAAAGAACCCACTATTGCGGAAATCTGACTATTTCAAATGTCGGCGAGGAAGTAATCCTCATGGGTTGGGTAAACAGAAGGAGAGATCATGGAGGTGTCATATTCATTGACCTTCGTGATCGCGAAGGTCTTGCCCAGATCGTCTTCAACCCTGATATCAGTCCTGAGAGCCACAGGGATGCGCACATTATCAGAAGTGAATTTGTCCTGGCTGTGCGTGGCAAGGTGCAGGGAAGACCGGCAGGAATGGAAAATCCTGATTTAAAAAGCGGCGCAATTGAAGTCATGGTTACGGAGCTCGAAATTCTGAGCGAAGCGAAGACGCCGCCCTTTGTCCTGAACGAGGAGGCAGAGGTCTCAGAAACTGTCCGTTTGAAGTATCGCTACCTTGATCTGAGACGCCCAGAGATGCAGAAGAACATTATTCTCAGAAGTAACATTGCAGCCGAAACGCGCCGCTATTATCAGGAAAACGGATTCATTGAAGTGGAAACGCCGTTTCTTACAAAAAGCACGCCGGAAGGCGCGCGCGATTATCTCGTCCCGAGCCGTATAAATTCCGGCATGTTCTACGCCCTGCCCCAATCGCCCCAGCTCTTCAAACAGCTTCTGATGATTTCGGGATTCGACAGGTATTACCAGATTGTCAAGTGTTTCCGGGATGAAGACCTAAGAGCGGATCGGCAACCTGAATTTACACAGATCGATGTTGAGATGTCATTTATAGCGGAGGATGATATCTATCGAATCACAGAAGGGCTGATTGCTCATCTGTTCAGGACCTGTCTCAATACGGAATTGCAAACTCCGTTTCCTAAACTTTCCTATGCGGATGCCATGGCAAGTTACGGTAGGGACAACCCCGATATTCGTTTTGCCCTTGAATTAAAAGACCTCACGGACATCGTCAGAAACTCGACGCTAAAGGTGTTTCAGGAAGTTGCGAGCACAGGCGGTGTGATCAAGGCCATGAAGATAGAGGACGGAAAGGGTCTCACCAGGAGAGACCTCGATGGTCTTACCGATTATGTGAGCGCCTATGGAGCAAAGGGTCTTGCCTGGGCGAGAGTTAATCCTGATGGGTGGACATCGCCGATCTTTAAGTTTCTGACGCCTTCCGAAGTCAAGAATATCAATGACAGAATGGACGCAAGAGAGGGAAACGTGATTGTTTTCTTAGCTGACTCGCCGTCCATCGTCAATGACGCGCTGGGAAATCTCAGGAACCACCTTGCGAGAAAATTGAATCTCGTTAACCCCAAGCAGTATTCGTTCACATGGGTAAATAAATTTCCCCTGTTTGAGTATAGTGATGCGGAGAAGAGATACGTATCCAAGCACCACCCCTTCACCTCCCCCGTCACGGAAGATATTCCCCTTCTTGGAACAGACCCCGGCAGGGTGAGAGCCAGGGCCTATGACCTCGTTCTCAATGGGACCGAGATAGGCGGGGGGAGCATCCGCATCCATAGGCAGGATATCCAGTCCCTGATTTTCCGGACTCTCGGCATGGGAGATGAGGAAGCGAAGAAGAAGTTCGGCTTCCTTCTCGAAGCGCTGGAATACGGCACCCCGCCGCATGGAGGCATCGCCATAGGTTTTGACAGGCTGGTCATGATAATGTCGGGTGTGGAGAGCATCAGAGATGTAATTGCATTTCCGAAGACGCAGAAGGCGACATGTCTCCTGACGGATGCCCCATCGGAAGTAAGTATCGAGCAGCTTATGGAACTTTCCCTGAAAATTGTCTGATCTTCCAAGATAATTTCTGTTGACAAGGCAATCATTTTTTTATTATTCTAAAAGCAGGAAGGCTGTTTTTGTTGGTTCTTACTGACTTCTCCCCGCGATAACAGGAGCTTGAGGAAAAGCAGATGATAAACTCTCGAGGCAGCGGCGCCTTCATAAATGCGTTCCTTACTATTGCGCTTATTTTTGTTTTCTCGGCGTGCGCGACATCGCCTGCGACAAAGGCCGACACCGAGCAAGGGGTTGCCGCCGAGCAGAGAGCGGGGGTGCCGGCCCAGGAACTTAAGACTTCTGCAACAACGGAAAAGCAGACAGCCGGGAAGACGAAAGGTACGGCGGTAAAAGAAGGCGAGGAGCAAGAGGGAGTTGTCTGTCTTTGCGAACAATACACCGTCAAAAAAGGCGATTCCCTGTGGTGGATAGCCAAATACAAAGACATATACAGTGATCCTTTTCTCTGGCCCATCATTTATGAGGCTAATAAAGAAATTATCAAAGATCCCAAACTGCTGTATCCGGGCCAGGAACTGGGCATACCGAGAGAAGGATATACGATGGATGAGATCAAGAGCATAAGGAAGAAGGCAGGCGCAGCTAAGCCCTATCTGCCTCGCCAGCAGGCAAATTTACCGGTAGACTGAAACCCGTGGCATATTCCCAACGAGGGCACAACTGGTTTCAGGGTGCCCTCTTTTTTTGGGAGAAAATCGGAGCATCCACTATGGCAAAATGGAACAAAGAAAAGAGAGTCCTCGACCACGAACACACAAGTTTTTGGAGACATGAACTGAGGGAAGTCGAGGAGCCAAACTTACAGAAGGGCGTTTTCCCCTATGACGAGGTAAGCAGGATTGACTTCGATCATAAGATCATCCCGATAACTCCGGCGGAAGAGATTCTTATTACGGACACAACATTCAGGGACGGGCAACAGGCAAGACCGCCGTACACGGTAAAGCAGATTGTCGACTTATACGCCTTGATGAGCAGGCTGGGAGGCCCGAACGGTGTCATCAGACAGGCCGAATTTTTTCTCTACAGCAAGAAGGACCGGGATGCCGTGGACAAATGTCTCGAATTGGGACTCAAGTACCCGGAGATTACCGGCTGGATAAGGGCGCAGAAGGAGGATGTCAAGCTCGTGAAAGAGGCAGGCCTGAAGGAAACGGGCATACTGACGTCGGTCTCCGATTACCATATTTTTCTAAAGCTTAACACCTCACGGAAGAAGGCGCTCGATTCTTATCTGGAAATCGTAAGAGCTATTCTCGATGAGGGCATCGTGCCGAGATGTCACTTTGAAGATCTCACACGGGCGGAGATCTATGGATTTTGCATTCCCTTTGCCGTTGAGCTAATGAAGCTCCGTGAGGAAAGCGGCATCGACATCAAGATCAGGCTTTGCGACACCATGGGTTACGGCGTAACATATCCGGGCGCATCACTGCCGCGCAGTGTTGATAAATTGATCAGAGCCTTTATCGAGGACGGCGGTGTGCCCAGCCGTTTGCTGGAATGGCACGGCCATAACGATTTCCATAAAGCTCTGATTAATGCCACGACGGCCTGGTTGTATGGCTGTGGCGGTGCAAACGGGACAATGCTGGGACTTGGAGAAAGGACGGGCAATGCCCCCATAGAGGGTCTCATTATCGAGTATATAGGACTCAAAGGTACGAACAACGGCATCGACACTACCGCTATCACGGATATCGCTGAATATTTTGAACATGAAATAGGGGTGAAAATTCCTACGAATTATCCTCTGGTGGGTGCGGAATTCAACATAACCAAGGCCGGCATCCACGCCGACGGGCTGATCAAGAACGAGGAGATCTATAATATCTTCGACACGACGAAGATATTGAAGAGACCCATTGTAACCATGATTACGGATAAGTCCGGGAAGGCCGGCATCGCCCACTGGATCAATACACGCCTAAGCGCGAAGGGGGAGGCGGTAATCGACAAGAAACATCCCGGCGTTTCCAAGATCCATAAATGGGTTACAGAGCAGTACGATGCCGGGAGGGCAACCGGCATATCCCACGAAGAACTTGAGAAATTAGTGCGCAAATATCTGCCGGAACTGTTCATGTCCGATCTCGAGAAGATCAAGTACATGGCGACGCACGCGGCTATGGACGTTGTGAAACAGGTGATAGAGCACCCCGTCATGAAGTCGATGAAGCCGGAGCTGCAGGAACCGATCATGCAGCAGACAATCGAAGAGAACCCGTCCATACAGTTTGCGTACGTTGTAGATATGAACGGGAAGAAGACAACGAGAAACATCACCAATATCGCAGACAGGGCAAAATATGAAAACTACGGAGTCGGCACTGATCAGTCGGACCGCGAGTGGTTTATCAAGCCCCTGCAGAGCGGTAAGATGTATGTAACCAATTTCTATATATCGAAAATGACAGGGGCGCTCTGCATAACCGTTTCGGCGCCGATCATAGATGATAACGAGGAGATGGTAGGCATCTTCGGAGTGGACATAAAGTTTGAAGACTGGGTAAAAAGCGTTGAGCAAATGGCGGAGGCGACGCAAATTGCACTCCGGGAAGAGTATGATGCGAAAACTAAGTCGGACCGCTGGGTCTAATAACCGTTGTCTTCCTCTATCATCCACTGGTCATACGGACATGTTTCCCTGTGCCGCGAAGACGGGGATACTTCCCTGATAAATCTCGAGGGGATCTGGCTTATGCTGCCGATCCCCCTCGCATAACTCACCTGCGGATAGCAAAGATAAAGCTGATCTTTCGCCCTTGTTGTCGCTACGTAAAAGAGTCTTCTCTCCTCTTCCTCGCCGTCCCGGTCTTTCAGACTACGGGCCAGAGGCAACATCCCGTCCGAACACCAGATCATCAGCACGACTGACCATTCGAGTCCCTTGGCTTGGTGAATCGAGCTGAGGATGACCTTATCTCCATTTACGTCGTCCGGTTTGGCTTCATTCTGCTCCGTCATGTTTGTCATGAGTGACAGTTCACTTAGAAACTCCTCCAAGGAATTATACCTGGCAGAGAAATTCGATAATTGGAGAAGGTCATCTACCCGTAAAGCAGCGTCCGTATATTTCTCCTGCAAATAACCCTGGTAACCGCTCTCGAGCAGAAGTTCGATGATCGCGGGCGCGGTCGCACCGGGAAGGGAATCGATGATTCTCAAAAGCGTTTGCCGGCACAGAACAAGTGACTGCTTTTGCGTTTTTGTGACCAAGCTGATAAAATCATCGCTGAGGACCGCTTCCAGAGGGTTCTTCTTTTGCGACAGAAACTTCCACAATTTATCTGATGTTGCTTTTCCTATCTTGCTGTAAAGTCCGAGCACCCTCTTCCAGGCCAGTTCGTCGAAAGGATTCGCGATGATCCTCATGTAGGCGGTTATATCTTTGATATGGGCCTGCTCGAAGAAGCGAATACCGGAGCGGATTTCAAAAAATATTCCCCTCCGCACCATCTCCATTTGCAGTTCCATAGAGTGATAGTGGGCTCGGTAAAGGACGGCAATTTCATTTATAGGTACACCTTCACGGATCAGTTCGAGTATTCTCTGGGCTACAAAATTGGCTTGCTGAATGACGTCTCGGAGCGGTATGAGAACCGGCCTTATGCCTGTCTTTCTCACAGATCGGAGATTCTTCTGATACTGTCTATAATTATTTTCTATACTCACGTTCGCAAGATGCAGGATCTCCGGCGTGCTGCGGTAGTTTGTCTCAAGCTTGAAGACCTTACAGCCCGGATGCCTTTCGGGAAACATGATTATATTGGCGAAATTAGCGCCCCTGAAAGCGTAAATGCTCTGGGAATCATCTCCGACGGCGAGAACGTTCAGATGGCTCGACGCCAGAAGATCCACAATTTGTGCCTGTATTATATTCGTGTCTTGATATTCATCTACAAGGACATGAGAAAACTTCTCTGCGTACCTCTGCAAAACAGGGGGATGATCCATAAGAAGCTTTCTCGTATTGATGAGAAGATCATCGAAGTCCATGACGTTCAATGTTTTCTTGCGCTGTTCATACTGCGCCGCCGCTGACATTATTTCGTCAAGGCAATTTGAGAAATACGGGTACCTTGTCCTTACGACATCTTCAAGGGTTGTTTCCGTATTAAAAGAGAAGCTGATGATATCACGGAGCACATCCCCTTTCGGAAATTTCACGTTCTTGGTATCGATGCCCATTTCGGAGATGCATGTATTGATGAGTTGGGTTGAATCTTCGCTGTCGAGAATGGAAAAGTTGCGTTCGTAACCGAGGAGAATGGAATTTGTCCGGAGAATGCGATGGGCAATATGATGGAACGTCCCGCCCCACATGCCGCTTATATCGAATTCGGTGAGGGACTTCACCCGGGAAAGCATCGTGCGAGCGGCCTTGTTGGTGAAGGTTGCAAGCAGAATCCTGTCAGGACTGACTCCCGATTCTATCAAACGCGCCACACGGTAAGTCAGTGTCCGTGTCTTACCGCTCCCGGCGCCGGCGATAACAAGAACCGGGCCATCCCCCTCCATCACGACACGCAGTTGTTCCGGATTAAGCTCTGTTTCGTAATGGATCATGGGGATAGAATCCCGTTTCCCTGGCGTATTCGAATTGCCTCTGCCAGGGAATATTCGGATGGGCCCTTTCGAACGTTTCCGCGCCTATCAGATTCAGAGATTCAGCATCGACCTTCACCGGATGATATCCGCCCATGAAACCCAGATCTGGGGACATCATGGGATGCTCCCCGGGAAGACAATCGCACTCTGTGGCTATGTTGATCAGGGCGTTTATCAGTATGGTCCTGCCGGCAATGCGCTTCCAGACGGCTGCCGCAGTTTCTATCAATTTCTCCTGGAAAATCTTATCTTCTATATTCCACAATATTTTTAGCGCCATTTCCGGGCAGAGTGCAATGCATTGCGCACAACCGATGCATGTGTCGTGATCATAGATGGGATAGCCTTCATCGTCAAGCCGCGCTGCCCCCGATGGGCAAACTTCAATGCATGTACCGCAGCGTGTGCATTTTTCTCTCTTCATGTATGGGCGCACTTCCGAGTGCATGCGCTGCTTCTGCGCCCGGGAGGCGAAACCCATGGATATGTTCTTGATGGCTCCTCCGAAAACAGCGGCCATATGCCCTTTAAAATGAGAAAAGATTACGAAACCATCTGTTTTCTCCACGACGGAAGCGACCTGAACCGTCTTAAAATGCTTGAAACCGGCAGGTATATCTGCAATGTCTCTGCCTTCCGGACCATCCGCGATTATCACCGGGCAGTCGAGAAACTTTTCCGTATAACCGTGTTCGTAGGCCGTCTTTAAGGAATCGCTTGCAATGCGGCGGCCTCCCGAGTAAAGCGCTGTTGTATCGAAGACAAAGGGCTTCGTACCCTGTTTGCGGAGCCACTCTGCAATCTCCCTCGCATAATCGGGCGGCAGGAAGCTGTGATTGCCTTTCTCTCCCCAGTGCAGTTTGATCCCCACTTCATCCCCTTTTTTGAACGGGCTCTTTACTTGACCAAGCAATGACGAGAGTTCCTTTGGATAGTGGTCAGCCGAGCCCTTAACTTTACGAAACAGAATGTCAGCCATGATGCTTCTCCTCATATCTATTCAAGACAGATGGACTCTAGTAGAGTTAACAATTCGTGTCAAGTGAGATGCAGAAATGCAGTGGGGTAATAAATTAACAAAGCTGTTAAGACTATAAATTGTTTGAGAAAAAATCAATGAGCAAATTGTGAAATCGCATCGCCATGGAATAAAAAGATTGATAATTGAGCCATGGCAAACGGCCATGAGAAAATAATGTTGACAAGACATCCTCGCACTGGTATAAAAATAAAAAATAAGAGAAGGACAACCCTAAATTGATATTTCTATTTTCAACAATCGTCAACTGGTGGTGGCAGAATCCAATGCAGGGGTTTGTCCACCGCTGATTTATTTCGCTAACTGAAGCATAGCCGTGGAGACCTCTTCGGACTCCGCGGCTTTTTTATTTTTGGAACATAAGAAAGGCCGCAATTTTAAGCGGCCTTTTTTATTTTGCCTTAAGCACAAAGGAAAGGGACTTCAAAACATGTATTACCCGGTCTTTGACCAGTTTAGGAAATTTGCCGAGCAGGGTAACCTGATCCCGGTATACAGGGAGATACTGGCCGACATAGATACGCCTGTATCCGCCCTCATGAAGCTCAACGTGAAATCCCACGCTTTTCTTCTTGAGAGTGTGGAGGGTGGTGAGAAATGGGGGCGCTACACATTTCTGGGTTCAGACCCGCGCATTATTTTCAAGGTCAAGGGTGACCATGTCCTGATCTCCGAAAACGGCAAGAGCAGAAGCCAGAGACACGGGGGTCATCCGCTAGAATATCTGAAAGAGTTATTGAATGCCTATCGCCCTGTCGCCGTGGACGGGCTGCCCCGCTTTTATGGGGGAGCCGTGGGATTCCTGGGCTACGATATGGTTCGTTATTTCGAAAAACTCCCCGCCCGCGCCCTGGACGACCTGAATACGGACGAAGCAGTTTTTCTCATTACGGATACACTGATTGTCTTCGACAATATCAGACATACGATCAAGGTGGTCTCATGCGCTGCAACCGAGGGTGCTCAGACTCTCAAGGATGTTTACGACGAAGCCATAGATAAGATAGACAGGCTGATAGCAATCATCAGAGCGCCTCTCGAAACAGAGGAGCGATACAGAAAGGTGGAAAACGGAGCGGCCCTCAGGTCTAATATGTCAGCAGAAGAATTTAAGACAATCGTCGGGAAAGCCAAGGAATACATCGTCGCCGGTGACATCATACAGGTCGTTCTGTCACAGCGCTTTCATTCCGCAAACGGAATAGACCCGCTCGATCTCTACAGGGCGCTTCGTTATGTAAACCCCTCTCCTTACCTTTTCTTTCTCAAGCTTGAGGATATGTTTCTCATAGGCTCCTCACCTGAGGTCATGGTCAGGCTTGAAGAAGGGGTCGCGGAACTCCGGCCTATCGCAGGAACGAGGAGAAGAGGAACAAACGAGCAGGAAGACAGGCAGCTTGCCCATGAGCTCCTCGAGGATCCGAAGGAGAGGGCCGAACACGTGATGCTCGTTGACCTGGGGAGAAATGACCTGGGAAGAATAGCGCGGACAGGCAGTGTGCAGGTCAATCAACTTATGGTCGTGGAGCGGTATTCACACGTCATGCACCTTGTCACAAATATCCAGGCGCAGTTAGCCCCCGGAAAAGATTGCTTTGATGTCCTGGCGGCGACGTTTCCCGCTGGCACACTGTCCGGTGCGCCAAAGGTCAGGGCCATGGAGATCATCGATGAACTTGAGCCGACCAGACGAGGCCCTTACGGAGGAGCTGTAGGTTACTTCAGCTATACCGGCAATATGGATCTCTGCATAACCATCAGAACAATGTTGGTGAAAGACGGGAAGATTTTTATACAGGTAGGCGCCGGCATCGTGGCTGATTCCGACCCGGAAAAGGAATACCAGGAAACGGTGAATAAGGGCGAAGGAATAATGCAAGCCATATCCCTTGCCGCATCCGGCTTCGAATTAAAAAAGAATATCTGAGGATCAACACATGATTTTAATGATCGACAATTATGATTCCTTTACATACAACCTCGTTCAGTATCTCGGGCAGTTAGACCAGGCGGTTGCAGTTTATCGCAATGACGAGATAACCCTGGAGGAAATAAGGAACATCGCGCCTGAAGCCATCTTTCTCTCCCCCGGCCCATGTACGCCGAAGGAGGCAGGGATCACTGTCGATGTCATCAGGGAATTTCATAAATCAACACCTATCATGGGGGTCTGTCTCGGGCACCAGGCCATCGGCTATGCCTTCGGTGGCAATGTGGTCAGGGCAGGCAGGCTCATGCACGGACAGACCTCGCCTATCATCAACGATGGAAAGACTATCTTCAAAGGACTCCCCAACCCCTTCGTTGCCGGTCGCTATCATTCCCTGCTGCTCGAGGAAGCTTCGCTCCCGTCATGTCTCATGATCAGCGCCAAGACGGAGGAAGGAGAAATAATGGGTGTTAGGCATCAGGAGTATGCTGTGGAGGGGATACAATTCCACCCGGAATCTATCCTCACGCCGCAGGGGAAACGGATTTTAAGGAATTTCTTGGAGCTAATTATAAAAAAGGAGAGACTGCAATGATTAAGGAAGCAATTGCCAAGGTGGTAAACAGTGAAGACCTCAATGAGACCCAAATGATGGAGGTGATGGATGAAGTCATGGAGGGCAAGGCGACGCCCGCGCAGATCGCTGCTTTTATCACGGGCCTCAGGATCAAGGGTGAAACCGTCGACGAAGTCACAGGCGCCGCCCGGATCATGCGCAGAAAGGCCACAAGGATAGACGCCCGGTCGCCGGTGATTGTGGATACCTGCGGGACTGGCGGTGACGGCATGAAGACGTTCAATATCTCCACTACTGCCGCCTTCGTCGTCGCAGCGGCGGGCCTGACAGTGGCAAAGCACGGGAATCGCGCTGTCTCCAGCGGCTGTGGGAGCGCCGACGTCCTGGAAGCATTAGGCGTCAAGATCGACGCCCAACCGGAGATTGTTGAAGAGTGCATTCATCAGATCGGCATCGGTTTTCTCTTCGCCCCTAAACTTCACGGTGCGATGAAATATGCTATCGGCCCCCGGCGGGAGATCGCGATACGGACGATATTCAACATGCTTGGACCCTTGACAAATCCCGCTGGCGCGACTTCTCAGCTCATCGGTGTCTATGATCCAAGACTTACGGAGATGTTTGCCGGCGTTCTCAAGAACCTCGGCACAAAAGCGGCCTTTGTCGTTCATGGCTCGGACGGCCTGGATGAGGCAACCGTAACAGGAAAGACACGCGTCACGGAGCTGAAGGGCGGTCTTATCACTACCTATGATATCGATCCAGAGTTCTTCTTCGGCGATATCTTTCCGGGCGATGCCCTTCGTGGCGGTGACGCATCGGTAAATGCCGAGATTACAAAGAGTGTATTGACCGGCGTCGCCGGGGCCTGCAGAAACATTGTTCTTCTCAACGCGGCTTTGGCAATCATGGCGGGCGAAATGGCCAAAACCATCAAGGATGGAATCGAGATAGCCAGGGAATGCGTTGACAGCGGCGCCGCCATAAAAAAGCTGCAGGCCGTGATCGAGCTGAGCAACAGTTGAACGGATTTTCAATATGATCTTAGAAAAGATTATCGATGCAAAAAAAGATGAAGTCGCCCGCCTGAGAAGGATCAGACCCCTTCAGGAATTGAAACATGCAATTGCCGACCTCCCCTCCCCTCGCAATTTCTCTGAAGCCATAAGCGGCCGGCAATGTGCGATTATTGCGGAAGTAAAAAGGCGCTCACCCTCAAAAGGGACACTCAGAGAAGATTTTGATCCTGCCTGGATTGCCCTCATATACGAAGAGAGCGGTGCCGCGGCTGTCTCCGTCGTAACCGATAAGGAATTTTTCGACGGTGATGAGTCGTACGTGACCGATATAAGAAAACGCATTGGTCTGCCTCTCTTACGAAAGGACTTTATCATCGACCCCCATCAGATTTATGAGAGCCGTTGTCTCCAGGCAGACGCCATCCTGCTCATTGCAGGAATTCTCGAAAGAGAGCAGTTGAGAGAGTACTCAGGTCTTGCGCAATCTCTCGGCCTTTCGGTGCTCTGCGAGGTTCATACAGGAAGGGAGCTGGATAAGGCGCTCGCCTCCGACGCCGTGCTTATCGGGATTAATAACAGGGATCTCACAACCTTTTCCGTGGACTTAATGACCAGCATAGATCTTGCGCGTTCTATTCCCGCGGACAGGATCATCGTAAGCGAGAGCGGCATCCGGTCGAGAGACGATATTGAGACCTTAACGAAGGCGGGCATTCACGCATTTCTCATAGGCGAGACCTTAATGACCTCTGACAATATCGGGCGGAAGTTAAAGGAGCTTCTGGGCAAGAAATAAAGACGTGGCTTCAAACAAAAGATTAAAATAGATATCAAGACTCTGCCGGAGATGAGCAAAGCATGGAAATAAAGATCTGCGGAATTACCAACATGGAAGACGCCGTCATGGCGTTCGCATACGGCGCCGACGCACTCGGGTTTATTTTCTATGAGAAGAGCCCGCGATATGTGAGCCCGGAAACGGTGATGCGGGTCATACGGAATCTCCCGGACGATATTTCAAAAGTAGGCGTCTTCGTGAACCATGACATCCATGCCGTGAGAGAAATATATGACTTCTGTGGGCTCGACCTGATTCAGCTTCATGGTGATGAATCGCCCGCCTATTGCCGCGAATTCCCGCAATCCATTCTCATCAAAGCAATCTCTCCCCGGAGCGTAGAAGACCTTGGCATCGTAAAGCAGTACGGCGTCAAAGCGATCATGATAGACGCGCGTGAGTCAGGACTCTACGGGGGAACTGGGAACAAATCCAATTGGGAGCTCGCAGCCAAATTGAAGGAAATGCACCCGCTGGTCCTCTCGGGAGGACTAAACCCCGGCAATATTCTCTCGGCGATTAGAACAGTTTCACCACATGCTGTAGACGTCAACAGCGGCGTTGAACTATCTCCGGGGGAAAAGGATCCCAAGAAAGTTCAGAGCATCATTGAGACTGTCCGGACTGCCGAGAAAAAAAACGCCACAAAAATATTTACGAGGAGAAATCATGCACAAGTCACTGCCCGATAAGAAAGGACATTTCGGAATCTTCGGCGGCCGCTATGTCGCGGAAACCCTCATGCCCGCCCTCATAGAGCTTGAGGAGGTCTATAAGGCAGCCAGAAAGGATAGGCAGTTCAGGCATGAATTTGCCTATTACCTTAGTGAATACGCAGGTAGGGAAACCCCTCTCTATTATGCGAAACGTCTCACAGATGAACTGGGCGGGGCCAGGATTTACCTGAAGCGCGAGGATCTCAATCATACGGGCTCGCACAAGATAAACAATACCCTCGGCCAGGGACTTCTTGCCAGGCGTATGGGCAAAAAAAGGGTCATCGCGGAGACGGGCGCCGGTCAGCATGGCGTAGCTACGGCGACGGTGGCAGCTCTCTTCGGCATGAAATGCACGATCTTCATGGGAGAGGAAGATATCAAACGGCAGGCCCCCAATGTATTTCGCATGAAAATACTCGGCGCCGAGGTCGTGCCTGTGTCATCGGGTACGGCTACTCTCAAGGACGCCATGAATGAGGCAATGCGGCACTGGGTGGCGAGGGTAAGGGATACCTTTTATGTGATCGGCACTACGGCAGGGCCTCATCCCTACCCGATGATGGTCCGTGAATTTCAAAGCGTCATCGGCAAAGAGACAAGAAGGCAGATCATGAAGATTGAAGGCCGGCTTCCCGACTTTCTTATTGCCTGCGTAGGCGGCGGCAGCAATGCCATGGGGCTCTTCTATCCCTTTAAAAACGCAACCCATGTTGAGATGATAGGGGTAGAAGCGGCGGGAAAGGGCATTACGACAGGATTCCATGCAGCAAGCATATCCGCCGGAAGTGTCGGCGTCCTTCATGGCAACAAGACCTACCTGCTTCAGGACGGAAACGGCCAGATTCGGGATGCCTACTCCATTGCAGCGGGGCTCGACTATCCCGGCGTCGGCCCCGAACACGGCTATTTCAGGGACACAGGCAGAGCAACTTACGTGAGCGTTGACGACGATGAGGCAATCGCGGCCTTTATGATCGTCTCCAAACTGGAAGGCATCATCCCCGCCATGGAAAGCGCCCACGCATTGGCGCACGCTTTTAGGCTCGCCCCCTCACTCGGCAAGAATAAGATCATCGTTGTGAACCTCTCCGGCAGGGGAGATAAGGATGCGGAGATAATCTCACAGAGCATCGACAAAAAATAATTTGTTCAAAATGGGGAGATGCTATTATGACAGGAAGAATAGACCGGAAGTTCCGAGACCTCAAACAAAAAAAAGAGAAGGCATTGGTCGTATATCTCACGGCCGGTGATCCCGACCTGCAAACGACACGCGGTCTCATACTCGCTGTTGAAGAATCGGGTGTGGACGTCATCGAAATCGGGGTTCCCTTTTCCGATCCGACGGCGGACGGTCCTGTGATCCAGGCTGCCTCGCAGCGGTCTCTCCATAAGGGAACAACCCTCTCCGGCATCCTCGATATGATAGAATCCCTGAGAACAGTCAGTGAGATCCCCGTTGTGCTCTTCGGTTACTACAATCCCATTTATTCATTCGGCAATGAACGATTCGCCGCAAGGGCGAAGCGGGCCGGTGTTGACGGCATTCTTGTCGTTGATCTGCCGCCGGAGGAATCACATGAACTGAGGCGGCATACGGATCGGGCGGGTCTCGATTTCATTTCTCTTATCGCGCCCACAACCAGCGACAATCGCATCGCAAGAATTGCAGACAGTGCGACCGGATTTCTCTACTATATCTCGATCACGGGAGTTACGGGAACCACACAGCCCGTCATGCAAAATATTGCATTCGACGTAGAGCGCATCCGAAAAATAAGCGCCCTGCCCCTCGTCATCGGTTTTGGCATCTCAGCGCCGGTGCAGGCGGCGGAGATCGCCTCCTGCGCCGATGGCGTCGTTATCGGGAGCGCTTTCGTACGTATCATTGAGGCACACGACGACAAAGATGACCTGATCCAAATCGCATCGTCCTTCGTAAGAGATATCAAAAAAGCGCTTTCATAGACGACGCCTGCTCAAACACTCAAGAAGCGCCAGCGCTCTTTTTCTCCGTCTGGTCCTTGGCACAGAAATCCAGCGCCTTACTGACCTTCTCTTTGCTTTCGTTGTAAAATTCCTTGCCGCGGCTGGCAAATTCATCCATCTTAGTGCACGTTTCATCAAGTTGATGTCTGGCTTTGTCCCGCAGTTCCTGAAATGATTTTGCAATTTCCTCACGAGTTTCTTCTCCGCGCTTTGGGGCGTAGAGTATTCCGAGAGCTGCACCGATGAGACCTCCCACCACAAATCCTTTTATCCAGTCTTCTGCCGCCATTTGATCCTTACCTCCAATCATTAGAATAAGGCCGTAACGCAGGCCGTTGGACCTCCGAATAGCGAACTATGCAGCGATTCGCAATCGGGAATGTCCTCACTTTTTGCTTCGAAAATCCTGATCCAACGGTCGCTGTCGCGATTGATATGAACAATGTCCTTGACTGAAATGTTGCTGCGTGGTTATTAAGAAGTCAGATCAAGACAAACACATCAAATGGTTCATGCGCTATACGATCTTCGACATCCCCATCTTACGGAACGTGCTGCAGGTCCTTGCGATAATTGTTCTCTGGATCTTCGGATGGCGGAGAGCTGGCCGGGTGCCGGACGCACCCAAATTCGTCACGATAGCCGCTCCTCATACATCAAACTGGGACTTACCGGTGGGACTGGCCATAATCCTGGCTTTCAAGGTTAAGATCTACTGGCTCGGCAAGGAGCCTATTTTCAAGTGGCCTTTCGCTGGCTTCTTCAAATGGCTGGGCGGTATTCCCGTGAATCGTTTAAGATCGGGTGATGTGGTTGCACAAACGGTGCAGGCCTTTAATGAACAGGAGAGAATGATCATGGTGGTCGCGCCCGAGGGAACGCGGAAGAAGGCCAAGCATTGGAAGACGGGATTCTATTATATTGCCATGGGCGCTAACGTCCCTCTTGTGATGGGTTTCATTGATTATGTGCGAAAAGAGGGAGGTTTCGGCCCCATGCTCATGCCGACCGGAAACATCGAAGCCGATATGGAAAAGATACGTGCCTTCTATCAGAATATAACGGCTAAGATCCCAGAGAGATCAACACCGGCGACGATCTCAACCCCGGACAGGTAAGCGCTGAAAATAAAGATTGGCAGGGTCTCTAGGCATTGAAGCTCTCCGCAGCAAGCTACGGAGAATCTTCGATTCTTATCGAACAGTATCGTTCGTCATTCGCTCGCTACCGAATTCGCCTCTTGCAAAGAGGCATATATAGACGTCCTTATAATTTATTCTCCGTAGACGCCGCTGCAAATTATAAGGTCATCGACTTTTCTGAAATAGACTGTCTTAGGCCATACTTCTTTGGTCACCGGGTTATACCATTTGTAGGTCACCCAGCCGCTTCCTTCGCTATTTGCCGTATCGAGGATCTCCCGGATAAAGCCTTTTCCGTCTGCGTCCTTGAGTTCACTGAAATCCTCTCCCACGAATCTTTCATTGACTCCGTGTGCGAGCATAGTACCCCTGGGATTCAGGACGTATATATACATTTCGTCATGGACGAACTGTCCGCTGGGATTCGTATATTCGGCCAAAGCGATTCTTTTACCCGAAGTCTTATAGAAGGCAGCGGCTTTCTCCACCCAGCGTTTGGCATCCTCTTTTGACCTTTTGCTCATTGTGTTCCTCCTCCATGAAGCTCTCGCATCAACAAAAAAATAAATACTCGCAATGAGGCAACGCCTCAAATACTATCTAACCCTCTTTCAGCCATTGTTTGATGATCTTCGCGCAGTCATCACCGGCATTATCGTACAGGCCGATGATCTTTCTTTCATGAATAGCCCGTTGGACAGAATCCGATGCGTGGGCTGCGTTCTGCAGGACGCTCTGCCCGTAGTCCGAACGAATAGTGCCTGCGGCTGCTTTGGCAGGGTCAGATTCTCCCAATCTACTGCGGATTTTCCCTACTGCGCTAAACCCCCGATAAAGAAGCGCCAGCGATGGGTTTATGCCGGGCTTTTCGCGATCTTCGGGAGCCACGCTGTTGGGATCAATTCCCGTCAAATATTCCACAATCTGGGTAAACTCATATTGGGCATTCGTCTCGTTGATTACGGCCGCCATGGCATTGTATTCTTCATCCGTAATGTCAAACCCAAAGAGCCCGCATATTCGTTCTTTTATTTTTTCAGCTATGTGCTTCTTCAGCTTTCGTTTGAATGTGCCTCTCAGGAAGCTATAGAATGCCTCGCCTTGCGCCGCGCTCATCCGGACCACTCTGGCTCCAACTATCCTAAGGCCTGTCTTCGAAAACATGTCGATCATATTACCGGTATGGACGGAATGCTTGAAGAAATTGTCCGGCTTCAAAATGACCAGCGTGGTTTCCCCTTCAGCGGACTCTTCGTAGATACCCGAGTCACTGAATCCAAGCTCTGCAAACAACTCCAAGTTGGTTCTTGCATATTTAATATTCGTGGGCACGAGAACAGCCGGTTCGAAATACCTGATCGTTCCATCGGGATTGGTTATGAAGTCGCAGTAAGTCCCGCGAATCGTTCCCTTCATGGCTTCAGATTCTGCCTCCGTCGTGAGCTTTCCGACTACATTGTAGACGCTTTCTACCGCATTCTCACCCTCAAACAATAGAAACAGGCAGCGGTTCGTCTGACCAAGGATATTTTCGCGACGCAGATTCTGATCGATATACTCCACCAGCGCCTTCTCTATCTTGGGTTCGATGCCGAGAGTTGTCACTCGCCGCATATACTCATTCACAAACTCATCCGATGGCCGCATCATCCTGACGCCGACCAGATCGCAGCCTGAGAACGACATCAGTCGGGCAATGATATTTCCGGTACGCGACTTCATGAGACTGTATGGTGTAATGACCACGTATGTCAGCTCTCTTGCCATTTATTGCGGCTATTATCCTCCCCAATAATGAATTGAATCTCTAATATCACTTTCCCTATTATTTCACAAGAGCATAAGAATATTTTGCACTGCCTCTGAGCGTCATTTATGCTCTTCACTAATCCCCTCCGCTTCAGAACGGCAACTGCACCTCGAAAAAATTAAGGGGTTGCAGATTTATGACGGAAGAATATTGAACTTCACGATGATCTAAGGTATTTAGCATACATGAATCAGTTTTGGGGTGCATTGCGGAATATCGGTAAGAATACTAATATTCTTGCCGCAGAACGTCAATGTTTGTATTTTGCTCTATCTCAAGAACAGGAGGAATAGAAATGAAGACAAAAGTGACCGCTAAAATGATTTTGGCCGTATTTCTGCTCGTGATTATCGTAAGTGTGCCTCTCCATACAGCTTTAGCTGCCACAGCAAAGGAGATCAACGTTAGCGTCGCTGTGGCGCTGGAACGTTTTACGAAAGAAGTCAAAGGCGCGAGTGATTTTCTCAAAGCAGCCAAGGGTGTTCTTGTCATACCGAACGTTCTTCAGGCCGGCTTAATTATCGGCGGCGAGTATGGTGAAGGCGCCCTCAGAATAGGCGGACAAACCGTAGATTACTATAACATAACCACCGCCTCTCTGGGCTATCAGATAGGGGCTCAGCGAAAGGACGTTATTCTCGTTTTCATGGACGAATCGGCCCTGAAAAAATTCCGCAACAGCGACAACTGGCAGGCAGGTGTCGATGGCACAGTGACGGTTATGGAATATGGCGCCGAGGGTTCCATAGACACGACTAAATTCAAACAGCCCATCGTCGGATTTGTCTTCGGTCAGAAGGGACTGATGGCAGGCGCTATGATACAGGGCTCGAAATTCACCAAGCTGAAGAAATAGACCCCCCCGTCGTCATCGCCACCAGGAATGGACCGTGGCGTTCCCGAAGACGGCGGCGATGCTCGCAGCAGAATATCGAGGGCAGGCCTGTTAGAATGCGCCCCGCACGCGGCAATCGTCAGCGCATGCGCGTGACTGCCTTGTTTTATGACCTGATCATAATCAAGAGCATCTTGAATCTCTTGACTGCCGCGAGGGAATGGGGCTCTTTAGCGGGCATAATTATCATCTCGCCTTTCTTCAGGCGATACGGCTTCCCTGATATGGATATTTCCACCTCCCCATCCAGAATATGGACGAGGGCGTCAAAAGGGGCCGTATGTTCGCTCAATCCCTGCCCTTCATCAAACGCGAAGACCGTTACCGTACCGGTCTTTCTACCAAGGATCTCACGGCTTACAATTGAGCCGCTTTGATAGCTGACCAAATCACGCAAGGAAAACTTCTCTTTCCGGTTCGTTTCAGCCTTTCCGCCCTTTTCAGATGTCATCTTTCATTTTCCTTTTGCATATATCTTTTGATATGTTCTGAAAGCTATCTTCGCCAATACGTAAATCCGCCCACATTGCACCTGTTCGTAAAACCATATTGTTTTATAAAGACCTGCTTCGCCATACTCGCCACAGCTTTATCATTGCCAAACCCCCACAGTTGCTTCTTGCCGTCCATAAGCGCCCAATACGTTCCGGCAACTTCATTCGGATTCTTCTTGGAGGTTATAGTTCTCTCCTCCACTGTAACATTCTTGGGGTCAAACCCCTGGCATTTCTCACCAGGAAAGGGACTCGGGTCCTCAGGGGCTTTACCGGACGCCAGGAAAAATACAAGGCCTGAAGTTCCGACAAAATATTTCTCATTCATGCCGTAGTGCTGCATGATCTTCAAGGCCTTCTCGGCATCAGATTTCCTGCTCTGCTGAAACGCAGCAATCGCCCGGTTGGAATTTGTGCTATCCATCACAGCCCACCCGCCCTTGAATTCCGATACGACAAGATTTTGCGGGTTGAACCGGAAATCTCCACTCGACGCCTTTTTCCCGCCGGATCCCTCTCCCTTGCCGGCCTTTATCGGTGGCTGTGCATTGAGATTAAAAACAAATGCAACTGAAAGGATAAAGACCGCAATTCCCGTTAACAGGCCATTCCATATTCTTTTCATATCCCTGCCTCCTTAGGTACCGCCTACGAATGATCTGTCATCTCGCGGCGCCTCATTTTTTGAATAAATCCGGCAGCGTCTCCAGGATTTTCTTCTGCCCTTCGGGAAAACCGGCATGGAGTGTTATCACAGGATCGAGCTGGCGCGTTTCTATATCAAAGGGCTTGATCTTTCCCTCAGCATCAAGAGTTATGTCGAAGTCCTGGACACTACCCGTCTTCATGCGGCCTACCGTTTTCAGGCCCAGAGAAATCTTAAGCTTGATTTCATCGTTCTTTTCAAGATCATTCGGATCGACTTTGATATCGTATGCCATGGAGGTGAGCTTGTAAACTTCGAACTTCTGGTCAAATTCACTATCATGGTAGTTGATGGTGCCGTTCATGATGCCGATCCGTCCCACCGTGATAGCGAGAGGGATAGAATCCGCAGTGATGGGTTTCGGCGGATCTGCGGCTGCGTCCTTCGTCTTTTCTGTTTCACCCGGTTGCTTTTTGCCGGACTCGATCAAGTCATCGCAGTTTAACACGCCACTCCTGTTCCGCGACACATTTATAATGGGGGTATCAAATACAAGCTCCTTTAGAACGAATTCTTTTCAAATTAGAGGGAGGAACTGGACTTTGACGCGCATCGATTTGATTCCGGCAAAGACATCATTGGGCGCTACAGGTTTCCCTTGCAGATGATCGAGTTCCTGCGGGGGCTTGAAATTCGAGATATTTATGTCCTTCACCTCAATTCCGGAGACTATGGAAAAGATGCCGACATCTATCTTTTCGATGCGGACTTGCCGGTTCAGGGCCTTAGCCATACGCGACTCGATAAAGCTCTTGTCCACTTTGATAATGATGACGACACCCGCTATTATGACCACAACTGCAATGAACGCAATCAAAGCCGCAATCGCGATCAGCGCTTTCCCAAACATAATTCTCACGCCTTTCGTTTTTTAAATTAATCCTCTCGTGCACAAACGTTCTGAAAGCCAGCTCTTGCATATATATCAGGCTGCGCCCGTTCCCCAGCATGTCCATCGGGCATTTCCTGCATATTTTGAAATGTTCGATGACTTTACTTTTTTTGTCAAGACAAAATGACTCCTTTTTTCCTTATCTGAATGCGGGAAAGAATTGTAGTCCAAACCGGCGATGTGTCAATCGCAAGACCTTGCGCGCAGTCATGAGAGTTATTATATTAACATAAAGGAGATAATATGAATGAGGTTTCTTCACCTGGCATCGGCGCCGCGCTTTTGATTCTTTTCAATCTGCTCTATTTTGTCGCGGTTGTGCTCCTGATGTCCATTTTCATCGAGAGGATATGGATCGGACGTTCGCGGTGGATCATCCTGCCGGTGATAGCATTTTCACTCGTGATATTTGCTTCACATCCCGGCTTGTTCATCGGCATTCTGACAACTGTGACCGGTCCGTTTTCACTTCTGGGAATGTTCGCGATTACCGGCTTCGGAATCTTGGTGGGCATGGTCATGTCCAGCCTTTGACTGCTCATCAGATTGCCGGGAGCAATAGCAGAGCACTTCTTCAAAGCAAGTTCATCATCCCAATGAACAATGCCTCACTTGTCGGGCGACCATTCAATGGGAAAATATACTCAGGAAGGATTTTTCTTCTGTCGTCCTGAACCGTTTGTTAGACTTAAAGGTAATGGATGATTTTATCGTAGCGATACCTGTTCTTGACGTAAAAACTCATTCCCTCTATCTTGATCACAAATATATCAAGACCTTCCTCGAATATGACATTTCTTACTTTTTCGTAGGGGATGTGATATATTTTTTTTCCCCGATGAAGGGATTCTTCTCTATCATGAATTTGTTTCGAAGAACAAAGAGCCTGTCTGTGTTGAACCACACACCTCAGTCAGGATAATGTCATAGTTTGGAGTGAACTCCAGATGTTCAAGGAAATCTTTTGGGGAGAATAGATGCATTAGATAAAAAACAATGCCATTGATAGGCAATACCGCTATAGTATAAGACAAAATGGCACGCGGGGAAATCTTGACCCGAACTGAATTATCTCTTTCGGATTTTCGACTGGGCATCCTTCCGAGCCTCTGATCGTCTCATTGATTTACATATCAGTTGAAGATGGAACTAACCCGTAAGAGATTCTACCACATGTCCAGGCAAGATATGCATGCCGTCTCGCCTGTGCTGTAACGTCGTCAGCCTGAGCTGCACTTCATACGGCAAGAAAAATGAATAGAGCTATTAGGAGGAGCCTGTACAGAAAAGATAAGATGTCATTTTGCATAGCGGACTTTACGAGTTTCAACATACACTTCTATTCGGCTCGTTCAGCGCTATACTTTAGAAGATTCCTCTCGTTTTATCGGCGGAAATCCATCCCCGCCGTGTCATTCTTGCCCCCGATAACAGCATTCGAGGGCAGGCTCCCGCGGGAATCCAGCAATATATTCCGGATTATCTGGTGCGACTGGAGAATGACGTATTCAGACTCTGAATTCACAGGAAAACAGTGGGAAAGACACTCCCCTTCACGAATTGGCCGGAAAGAGACTATTTAAATTCGACTGTAACGGGATTATTCGTTTCGAACTTCAATCCTTCGACATTTTTGAACAACGCCTTCGTTCCTCCGACGGACAATGGGTTCGCGGCGAGCACCTGCTTGAAGAGCGTGATATTGGTCATGAGCTTCCCGATATCCATTTCGATGAGAGTCACCGTTGAACCGTCCCTGTACGTGGCGTTCGTATTTATTATAGTCCCTTGGAATTGAAGTGCGATTTTTACCTTCATATCCTGAAAAATGTTTTTCATCATCTCCGGCGACTGGGCGGATGCTTCCTTACCAGATTTACCTTCAGCAGTTCTGCCGTTATCCGGTGCGCCTGACTTATCGCCCGAAGCCTCTTTTTGTGCCGGCAATGTAACGACAAGTTTCGCAGTAGAACCTCTCGTAAACTTGAACTGAAGATATTCAGCTTCCGGTGAATTGCTCTTTTCAGCCTTCTGTCCATCTCTCCTGCTGCCGAGGTCCTGGTTCACCATCACTTGGTTGATATCCTGAAAGGCGTAGACGGCACTGTAGCCGCCGGCCGTATCCGTCTTTAACGGTTTGGCAGATACAAACTTTACCGCGGCGCCAAATGTTTCAGCCTGCTTTTCCGCGTCCTTCACCATCTTCGCAATCGCATCGTCGCGGGTTTCCGTCGCCTCCTTTTCGGTGCTGCCTTTGGTTGCATTTTTGTTGTCTTGGACGCCCTCCTCTTTCCTATGGGCTGCCATGGTGCCCACAATGGATTCCATCATATCGAACATGCTGTTTGATAAAAGGAATGTCTCTTCAATGGTTCCGCTCCCATCCGGCTTTACGTTAATGACAATGGTGTCTTGAATGCAGCCGGAGAGGAATATAGTCATCAGCATAGAGAGGACCGTATAAGGAAAAAGTTTCATACGCATCTCCTCGTTCGTGTCGAACTCTTCAAAAACCGTATTATCTGTCAGCCATTAAAGTAATGTACTTATAACTATCACGGGTTGCAGGCACATTTCTATAAGAAAGAGATAAGCTCGTAATGAAATTACAAAACGCGGTTCAGGCTTATATAGAAATACCTTGACTGATCACATTTATGGATATATTTTTCTGCAAATATCAGACAAATATTTGTTGTTTTTTAGACGAATTAATGGGGGAGAAATATAATAAGGAGTGGTCTTATGAAGAATATTGCTCGCATCGTCTGTTTTGCTCTCTTGGGTCTCTCCATCGCGCTGGCGCCCAACCTTGCCAGTGCACAACCCCAGGGGATAGGCCAGGGGCAATCGTCTGAGGTTCAGAGTGCCACCCCGAGCCAGTCACAGGATGCCGCTGCACAGATACAGGGACTGAAGGGCGCTATTAAGAATATGGAGCAAGCGATTGAAGATGCAATGATAGAGCTCCAGCAGATGATTGACGAACTTAATGAGTTAAAGGCTGCGCGTCCCGCTCCTCCTAAGGGGAACAGCCCGCAAGATAAGGATGCATATATCAAGAGCATGACGGAATGGAAGTACAAGGTGACGGCTATGGAACATGAGCTCGTCGCTCAACAGGCGAAAATCAACCAATTGCAAAAGCAGCTGAGCGATCTGCAACAGCAGCTATCCAATATGCAAAGAGCAGCCGGGGACTCCTCAGGAAAGGCGCTGCCTCCTGTCAAGGTCATAGCAAGGATATAATAAGTTCATCGCTTTCATTCTTATTTGTATCTTCATGAGCTCCTGCCTCTTGCTTGCACAGAATAGCACCGATGCCCTCTCCTATTGACTCATAAATAAATGTTACCCAAGGATAGCTGGGTGAGAGGAACGTTGACTCATAAAGAATGTTACCCAGGGTTGTCGTTTACGGAGGAGATTTTTTTAAGTTTTGTTTCCATGGTTTTTCTTAGCAGAAAGGGGTTAATATTTTCAAGCTGTTTAGAAAGTGAGAGTTTTACTGTTTCAGGCATATGTGGAGATTCCATGAGTCTCTGATAAGGTGTTTTGGGTTTGTCATGTTGTTTGATAGTTTTAGAACCGATACGTTCTTTGGCAATGAGTTTCACGGAGGGGCAGAAGAAGTTATGGAAGAGCCTCCATTCACTGCGGTAGAGGTTATTAAGAAGTGGTACTGTCCGAGGATTGTCTAGTCTCTGGTAGCCGAGCCATTGACGCACATGGGTCCAGTTCTTCTGTTCTACATGTGCGTTATCATCTTTGTGGTACGGTCTGCTGCGGGTGAATTTTACGGGGTGTAACCGTTGGGTAAAATGCCTCACGAGGTGATAGTTTAAGAACTCTGATCCGTTATCGCAATCGAATCCAAGAAGTGGGAAGGGGAGCGTCTTCTCTATGTCTTTGATCTGTTGAAGGACACCCGCTTCTCCTTTACCCCACACGGCTCTTTGTTCCGTCCATCCGGTGGCGATGTCTACGCAGTCTATGGTATATGCATACATTCCCAGCAATGATTCGCCACAATGGGCTACGGTATCGGCTTCAAGGAAGCCCGGTTTTGATTCATCCCAGTGGTTTGATTGTATGGGGATTTGTTTTCTCAGGAGGGTCCCTGGCTTTGTAGTGGATCTGCCACGTTTCTTGTATTGTATACGGGTAGGTTGAAGGAGCCTGTCTATGGTGGCCGGGGAGATTTTCACCAGGGCTTCAGCAACCGCGGGAGGAAGTTCACTAAAGAGTTGGACATAGCCTGGCAGCCAGAGCGGCAAAATAGCTTTAAGGCGTTTTGAACAGGGGAGATTCGCTGCCAGCCATATCTGTTTTAAGGGCTTCAGGATCTCCTCATTTTGATAAACGGGAGGCTTGCCTCGCTTCTTCGGTCTTGGCTTTGTGAAGCGTTTAAATCTCCTGAGAAGGCGTATGGCATGTTTCCTATGATACCCGCAGGTAGTGCAGAACTCGTCCAGGATAATTGTTTTTTCGTAGCGGGAAGCATTTTTATAGCGTAAATGGATTGCCCTGGTGTACTCTTTCTTCGATCGTGGACTCATTTATTACCCTCCTTCCTGGAGTCGATGTTCGGTAACATCGAATTATGAGTCAACGATCTCTTTTATTCACAACCTTGGGTAACATTTAATGTGAGGCAATTCGCTCTATTTTAATCCCTTGACAAATCGTGCATAAAGCCGTATGTTCCACACCTTTTGCAGGACCATATATAAGGAGAAAGAAACATCGTATGAAAATGGGAATCATAGGCTTGCCCAATTCCGGCAAGACCACAATCTTTAATGCCCTCACGAAGATGGAGGCGAACGTAAGTACATACTCCGATGCGAAGGCGGAACCGAATGTGGCCGTCGTTTCGGTCGACGACGATCGGCTGCATAGCCTCAGTGATATGTATAACCCGAAGAAGACCACCGGCGCCACGATTGAAATGATCGATTTTCCCGGCCTCAAGGAAGGCTCCGCGAAAAACGGCCTCTTTACTGGCAACTCCATGGGATGGATCAAGAGCATCGATGCTTTGGCACTGGTTGTGCGTAACTTTTACGATGACCTTAATGGAGATCCCACAGCGCTTCGCGACATTGACGAGATAGCGACGGAACTCCTCCTCGCCGATCTTATACTTCTGGAAAACAGGCTTGAGAAAATCGCATGGTTCCAGAAACGGGGGCAAAAAACGAATGCCCTCGCACTCGAAGAAAAAGCCCTCCAAAGAATTGCAGAGTACTTAAACGACAATATACCCATCCGGAACGTCGAGCTTGATGAAGATGAAGAAAAAATAATACGCGGGTTTCAATTCCTCACGAAGAAGCCGATTCTCCTTATCCTGAATTCAGATGAAGCGGTTTTCGGACACAATAAGAGTCTCATCACCGAAATCGAATCGCGGTTCAACGTCATTGAATTTGCCGGCCGCTTCGAAATGGAATTATCCCGCCTCAACGATGAAGAGGCTGAAATTTTCATGGAGGATATGGGCATAAGGAAGTCGGCCCGCGAGAGATTGACCCAATTCGCATACAAGACGCTTGGCTACGTGAGCTTCTTCACCGTTGGTGAAGATGAAGTCCGGGCGTGGAGTATTTGCGGCGGAGACACTGCGGTCAATGCAGCTGGCGCCATTCATACCGATCTGGCGCGGGGATTCATCCGTGCGGAATGCTTTACCTACGACGAATTAATCGAATGCGGATCGGAAAAGGGAGTGCGCGAGAACGGCCACTTCCGGCTGGAAGGTAAAGATTACATCGTCCGGGACGGCGATATCCTCAGCATTCGCTTCAGCGTTTGATAAAGCAACACAAAAACAGCCACTCCAGAATAGGGAACTGCCCACTTAGAACTCTTATCAACAACGACTTCTATCCTACTTTATGATAGCCTGGTATACGAGGCCGCGCATAAGGTAGCGGTAGTGTAAGCGCTGGGGTGGTGCATGCATCATCAGGACAACAGCCATCTGTTCTTTCGGGTCGAGCCAAAAATACGTTCCATATGCCCCCGCCCAAAAATAATCGCCTACTGACCCATGCAGTGCATTTCTGCCTGTCTCGGTACGCACGGCACTTCCGGACTCGGTATTATTGCCTCGAACATTGGGTAGCTTACCGGGTTGAATTTAATGCCAGGGGGAAGGTGGTTGGCTGACATGAGCTCAATTATACCTCCATTGAGAAACATCTGACAGAAACGCGCATAATCAGACGCTGTGGATACTATGCCGGCGCCACCTGCTATCCATTTTGGGCGCTGCATCGAGTCATGAAACAACCCAAGCCTTTTGCCGGTTGCCGGATCCACTTGCGGTTCGGTCACGCGCATGGCGCGCATTTCTCCCTCGGCTCAGGAGCCGGTGTCAGAAAGCCTGAGCGGTTTGGTGATCCACTCTGCAATAAAGGCATCCAATTCCATACCGGAGACCACTTCGACTATGCGCCCCAGCACATCGGTAGACATGGAATAGTCCCAGGTCGTACCTGGTTGATACTGGAGAGGCAATTTGGAGAGCTTGGTCACCATTTCCGCATTTGTCTGATTAAAATTGAACGGATTTCCGCCTTTAATATTATAGAGGTCCTTAACCATCGATTTTCCGAAAATGCCGTAAGTGAGCCCGGAGGTATGGCGCAACAGATCTTGAACCGTCATCTCACGATCGGCGGGGACCAAAACCAGTTCCTTCTTTCCAGTCGCCGCGTCTGTCTTTTTGATGCCCACTTTCAGGTCTTTGAATTCCGGGAGATAGCGGGAGACGGGATAAGCCAATTGGATCTTGCCCTCTTCCACCAACATCATGACGGCAACGGAAGTGAACGGCTTCGTCATTGAGGCAACACGAAAGATCGAGTCGCGTTTCATGGGGATTTTTTCTCCCGATCCTGATAGCCGAAAGCTTCATAATAAGCGACTCTGCCTTTGCGAACAATCATAACGACTGCGCCGGGAATCACCCCCTTATCAACATCCGCCTGCAATGTTGCAAAGATTCTCTTCAGTCGTTCAGATGAGAGTCCAACTTCCTCGGGGGTTCTCGCTTTGGGAAGACCCTGAGCGCCGGCTATTGTAACCAACAACATGAGAAGTACTGTCGCTGCCATTATTCGTCTGATGATTTTCATAGTGCTTCCTCCCTCCGTTGTAACATGTCGACCTTAATTCATTAGTATTAAATTGCACGCAAGGAACTATACGGGATTACGATATGGAAATCTGAAAGATTGTCAATAATTTTCGGCGGGGAATTGCTGTAGATTACCTCGTTCATTGCGGAGTGTTTTACGTACGATGAATTAATTGAATTCGGTAGCGAGCGTATTCCTTGTAGCCTGCTGCGGAGTGCTTCAATATGCCATCATCTATTTTCTATCCAACTCTGTCCTCACGGCCAGTCCCAGTTTCTCCATGACATAGGGCTTTCTGACATAGGTGCCCGCACCGAGAGCCTGGGCGGTATGCACCCGACCCGTCTCCGAAAAACCGCTCACGATAATCGCCTTCTGTCCCGGATGGATTTTTAAGACGCTCCGGTAGGTGTCCAGTCCATCCATGCCGGGTTCCATAATCATATCCAAAACCATCAAATCAACATTATGTTCTTTCAGGTAAGCCAGCGCCTCTTCTCCGCTGTAAACATTTGACACGGAATAATTAAGCTTGGTGAGCATCTGGGCAGCCAGTTTGCTCTGACCTTCCACGTCGTCTACAACCAGTATTGTCTCGCCATTCCCCATATACTCAGATACGGATACGTGAATCTGATCGTTGAATATCTCTTCCCTCGTTATCGGAAAGTACAGGTTGAAGGTAGTTCCTTTTCCTTCTTTGCTCTCAACGTTGATGTAACCGTTATGATCTTTCACCGTACCCCAAACCACGGCCAATCCCAGCCCCGTTCCACTTCTGCCCATGACTTTTTTTGTATAGAACGGCTCAAAGATGCGCTTCAGATCGGCGGACGGTATACCTCCCCCCGTGTCCGACACAGATAGCACAACGTAGTCCCCTTCCTTCACATCATCATATCCCTGAATGGGTCTGTCCAGATACACATTGCGCGTTGTAACTGCCACTTCACCACCGTCCGGCATGGCTTCCACTGCATTGGAAACGAGGTTGAATAAAGTCTTGCTAAGGTGAACGGGAGAACCGATGATATTTAACAGCCCCTCTTCAAGTTTGATCTCTATCCGAACATTTGAATGAAATGAGCGTAACTTCTCAAACTCAGGCGACTTTTGATAATCATCGATTGTGGTGTTGATATTGATAACCTTCCTGGTCTGGACACCCCTTCTTGCCAGGGTGAGCAGATCCTGCACAATAGCGGCAGCCCTCTCGCCACCCTGCATAATATTCATGACGCGCGATCTTGCCTCACTCGTTTCATCCATCTCACTGAGGAGCAGTTCCGAATACCCAACTACTATGCCCAGAACATTATTGAGATCGTGGGCGACGCCGCCGGCAAGGGTGCCCAAAGCCTCCATCTTCTCCCCGCGATGCAGGAGCTCCTGTAACCGCTGACGCTCTTCCTGCAGATGTTTACGATCAGTTATATCCTGAAATAGTGCTCTGAATCGTATTGGTTGCCCCTCGATGTCCCTGATTAAAGAGACAGACCCCTCAACAGTTCTTCTGGCGCCGTCTTTTCTGATTGCCTCCCATTCAAACTGCCTCAAGGGAACACCTGTTCTGTAAACCACACTATAGACCGTGGACATCTTCTGCGCAGTCCCTTCATCGGCGTACTGTTTGAAGTGCATTCCCATTGTTTCTTCCGCGCTGTACCCGAAAAATTTTTGGGCCGCTTCATTGAAAAATGTAAGCCGTCCCGTCAGGTCCACTTCAATATATCCTTCATCCATGTTTTCTATGATTGTGCGGTATTTTTCTTCACTCTCTTTCAACTCCTGTGTACGTTCCTCGACACGCTTTTCCAGATTGGCCTGTGCATTACTCAGGGCCTTCAAGCCTCTTTCCCGTGCCCTTTCGATGAAAAAGATAAAAGTTGTTATAATAAAGAACGACGCTAAGAACCGCACTTTCATATCTGGAGAATAGTAGGCAAAGTATGGCTCGGGGTGCGGGTGGAGGAAGAGGGTCGCCGGCGGCAATAGCGACAGGATTGTACAGATCAAGCCCCGGCGCGAGCCTTGAAAGAAAAAGAAAAGAATGGGTAAAATGAAATACCATAATATTGCAGATTGATTCGGACGGCCTGTAAGAAATACAAAGAGCAATGTTAAATAGATGAAAAATAAGCCTACAGTAATGTTAGGCTTGGTTTTATGAGATATCGCCGCATGTACATGGTTAATGACAAGGACCACTGATACAGCAATATACAGGAAGGCGGCCGTATAATCATTCCTGTGAATCGCAGTGATTCCGAATATGCCAAGAAAAACAATTCCAAAGATGGATATGATCCTGAAAGATAAGGCATCCCCTTGCAATTCGGCGGCATTTTCTTCCTCAGGAGAAGCAAGAAGAAAATATTCCCTGATTTTCTCAAATAATTTCCTCAGCATTAATTCTACGGATTGCCCTCCTTGGACTGTTTGCTTAATCTGATAAGTTTTCTCCGTACCAAATCAACATGCTCTTGAAGCTTATAGGCCTCATCAAAAAAAGGCAAAGGCACGGGTATTCTGTTGATCGATGCCTCGATGCGGTCAAGTTGTTCATCATAACCCGATATATCTTCCGGTTCAGGACTTTCCATCACTTCCAATTCCAGATTCTTCAGTTCTCTGTACCAGTGATAGAATTTTCGACGGTGCCGCCAAGAGTACAGCCAGGGTATGCTGCGGATTAAAGGGATCAATATTATTGCTACCGGGACCATAATCAACAGCGTGCGGTCAACAAAGGCAGCTATTCCAAAGGGAAGATAGTCAAGCAAAAAAGGCCGTCCCGATTTATAGAATTTCTCCGCATATTTCGATGCGGGGAAGCTCAGCTCTCTTGGCGAGGGGAATTCCCCCTTCTTATGCACCCAGCCTGCGTTGCTGTGAATCTCAACGGCAGCGTCGAGAAGCAAATATACTAAAGCAGGGTGCAGGTCCTCACGTACAATGAGACTTGTTGTCACCGCTAAAAGATGAATATCTTGAGAGGGCGTTCTCTTTGAAATATCGAGTATGCCTTGCGGCAACACAACATGCGATAAGGCAGGGATAAGCCGGGTGTAAGCCTCGGCTTGCCGGAAAGTCATCAATTTTAGATTGGGGTTATACAAAAGTTCCTTAACGAGGGCATTATCCTCTGCACCGATTATCATTACGGCATCTACCCTCCCCTCCAATAAAGCTTTATTTGCTGGAGCGCCGGCAAGGTCGAGCAGCACGGTTGGTGGAGCTGCACTATTATTCAGCCTAAGCAATTGGGTGGCAAATATGCGTACCCCGCTCCCTTCCGGCCCGATTGCAATTCTCTTCCCTCTGAATTCGGATAGGTAGTCGAACGTCTCGTCGCTTCGATAAAAAACCCAAAGAGGTGAGTAGCCTATGGCTCCGAGGGAAACGAGATTCTTCGCATCTGCGGGCGAACTCATTCCATCCTGGACAAAGCCGGCATCCACTCGGTAGGATTTATCGTTAAGACGTTTGAGATTTTCTACGGAACCTGAGGAGGGAAGCAACTCAACATGAATCTTCTCACGCGCCAGTATATCCCGATAGCGCTCACCAAAGATTTGATAAGACCCGCTTTCAAATCCGGTGGTCATAACTAAATTGTTAGGAGCCTTGAAATGATAGGCGATTATAATCGATATGAGTACGACGAATAAAACCGAGACGAGGCTGACCAGAAGGCCATGATTGGCTATTGAAGAAATGATTCTGCGTCTACTCTCTAGTTTCTTTTGTCTAGGCTCCATTTCACCGCTTCTCGACACTGTTTTTGGGTTCAGTCTCCTTCATGGCTATATTCCTTGTATGCCCCGCAGCATATAATGATGTCGCCCTCCTTCTGGCAGTAAGTCGTCTTGTGCTCGTATTCTTTCGTTTCCGGATTCAGATACATATAATCGACCCATCCGGAACCCTTCGAATTCGCCTTTTCCACGATCTCCTTGCGGAACAATTTCCCTTCACTGTCCGGAACGTTAATCAGATTTTCCCCGATTAGCGTAGGATTTTTCGGGTGAGCAACCATAACGCCCTGAAGATCGTATGCGAATACATACGTTTCGCCCTTGTCGAACATCCCCCTGGGCTTATTGAT
>JBEKXK010000015.1:0-49193 GCA_049512055.1 Syntrophales bacterium
AAGATAACCGGTGCGATGATCATCTTGATCAACTTGATGAAGCCGTCACCCAGCGGTTTCATGGCCGCGCCGGTTTCGGGGTAGAAATACCCGAGCAGAACACCGATGGAGATCGCCGTCAACACCTGGAGGTACAAACTCTGATAAATTTTTTTTCCTTTCATAGCGTATCCTCCCATGTCATCGATATGATTCAGCAGACTGAATTCGTTCTGTAATTACTCTCTATCACTCCGTTTAGACATATTTTTGATAAACCGGCTGATACATCCGCGACTTGATGTATTCCAGCAAGTCTGCGGGTCTCTTCTTTCGCGCTAGACTCTGGCTGTAAGCGACTTCAGCTACGGCTGTTGCAATGACAGCGGACACTTCCTGAATCCGCTGCAATGATGGGAATATCCGGCCCTGTGCAAGATCACTCTCCAGAACCTGAGCAGCAAGCGACTTTGCTGTCGCGAGGAACATCTGGTCGGTGATGCGCTTTGCTTCGCACGCAATGACGCCCAGACCAACTCCCGGGAAGATGTAAGCATTATTGCCTTGACCCGGCATGAAGGTCGTTCCCTTGTAAGTGAAAGGCGGGAATGGACTGCCGCTGGCGAAAATTGCGCGGCCGTCCGACCAGGTATAGGCTTCTTCCGCCGTGCATTCGGCCTTAGATGTTGGATTCGAGAGCGCAAATATCATCGGGCGTTCGTTGAGCTTTGACATGGCTTCAACCATCGGCTGTGTGAATCCTTTAGGAGTGCCCGACACGCCGATGAGAGCAGTGGGTTTAAGCAATTGGATTGCCGCCAGAAGATCCGGGCAGTGCGGATTTTCATGAGCGTAGGGGAGTTTGTGCTTGGCCAGATCCGTGCGGCTCTTGACCACCAGACCCTTTGAATCCATAAACCAGCAGCGCTTGCGGGCTTCGTCCTCCGGCATACCGTCGTCGATCAGCGCGGAAACGATAAGATCGCCAATGCCGATGCCGGCTTCGCCAGCGCCAAGGAAGAGAAACGTTTGGTCCTTGAATTGACCCCTGGTCAGGCGGAGTGCGGAATAAACGCCTGCCAGCGTCACTGCAGCGGTGCCCTGAATGTCATCGTCGAAGGTGCAGATGCGGTCTTTGTATGCGTGGAGAAGACGGAAGGCGTTGATATTCGCGAAATCCTCGAGCTGGATAAGCGCTCTCGGGAAAACCTTCTGGACGGCTTTGATGAATTCTGCAAAGAATTTATCAAAAGCCTTTCCGCGGGCGCGTTTCTGCAAAATGCCTGTGTAAAGTGGGTCCTTCAACAAGGTCTCATTTTCTGTGCCCACATCCAGGAATACCGGCAAGGTATAAGCAGGATGAATACCGGCACAGGCCGTGTAGAGTGAAAGCTTGCCGATTGGGATGCCCATGCCAAATGCACCGAGGTCGCCGAGGCCCAGGATGCGCTCTCCGTCGGTCACGACAATGACACGCACATCCTTGTAAGGCCAGTTCTCCAGAATTTCGGCTATTTTACCTTTGTCATTCAATGAGATGTAGAGGCCGCGTGGGCGGCGAAATATGTGGCCGAATTCCTGGCAAGCCTTGCCGACGGTGGGTGTGTAGATGATGGGCATCATCTCTTCGATATTGTTCATGAGGACGTGGTAAAAGAGAGTCTCATTGCGGTCTTGTAGGCTGACCAATTGGATATAACGTTCCAGTTCGTTGGGTTTCTTCCGGAAATTATCCATAACGCGCCCCGCCTGCTCTTCCTGGGTTTGAACGTGAGGCGGCAGCAGACCGCGCAGTTTCAACGCATGGCGCTCAGACTCGGTGAAGGCAGTTCCTTTGTTGAGCATCGGATCATGAAGAAGGGTTACGCCCATGGGGTATTCCTTATAGTCGCCGCTGCAAATGATCAGATCATCGACCTTCTCAAAATACGTCGCCTTGGGCAGTACCTGCCCGGTAATCGGATGGTACCATTTGTAGTACACCCAGCCGCTCCCTTGTGTATTGGCGGTTTTAACGATCTCTTTTATAAAACTCTTGCCGTCGTAATCCTTGACGTCGGAGAAATCCTCTCCTACGAACTTTTCATTGACACCGTGAGCAAGCATGGTTCCGTTGGGGTTCAATACATAGATATACATTTCATCCTGAACAAACTTCCCATAAGGGTTTGTGTATTCGGCCAGGGCTATTCTCTTTCCGGAAGCCTTATAAAAAGCCACCGCCCTTTCCACCCAGCTCTTGGAATCTTGTGTAACTCTTTCAGTCATGGCTCTTCTCCTTTCCTCCGTTGTTCGGATTGCAACAGTGTAATCCGGTCATACGCAACCTGAAAATGTCGAATCGACGCCAGTCTTCTCCCCGCCCCCGCTATTCTTTACAGAAATCATATGATCCCACACCCTGGATCAATAGGTACTCCGACTTATCATCATGAATATTCATCACTCGATGAACTTTCATGGGACTAACTTCCGCTTGCTGCCCAGGCTGCAACGAGGTCTTCTTATCGAGGTTCTTGGTTTCCACTTGAATAGCCCCCTTTAAACAAACGAAAAAATCTAACACTTGCGTATGGAAATGCCACTCTGTTGAGGCATCCTTTTCCAATTCCATTATTCGAACTAATACATTTTCGGTTTTAATAATTTCGCGGTTGCTCATCGCCCGGGATTCCCTGCAATAGATGAAGTATTAGTCTGTGCCAAGAGCGAAGCGGTTTAGTTCAACATTTTTTTACATGTTTTGAACATCTAATGATATTTTGACTGATAATTATTAGTTCGTCAAGAATGTATACAGCACAATTCTTTATTCCTGATCCTCTCACAAAACCATGAAGGACTCTTCAAATGTGGTATACATTATGAGTTTCGGATTTGGCATTCAAATTTCTTGAGATGCCTGGATCAGGGAGAATAGAAATATCAAGAACGAAGCATAACGCCCCCGGAACTGGCACTCAAGACCGCATTTATCCGTCTTTCGATTTCTTCCTTTGAGAGAACACCCACCATCTTGTTCATGAGCTTTCCATCCTTGAATATCAGTATTGTCGGGACACCCTGGACTGCGTATTGTGCACACACTGCCGGATTATCGTCGACATTCAGCCTGGCCACCTTCAGCCGGTCTTTATACTCTGCGGCGATGCGTTCGATGATAGGATGAAGCATGCGGCAGTATGCGCACCACGGCGCCCACGTCATGAGAAGGACAGGACAGGGAGAGGCGAGGACCTCGCGGGCGAAGTCGATGTCAGAGACATTGACGGTCATGATTTTCCTTTCACTGATAAGAAGGGGGGCATGACAGCGTGCGCAGTGAAGACGATCCTGCGGAGCACTGTATTTCGCGCCGCAATTTTTACAAACGAGAACAGCATTACCTGCATCCATCACGTGGAACCATTTCTCCGAGGGGGCTCATTTGACGGGCTTCCTCGTTGTTTTGCGGTCGGCGGGATGTCTTATCTTGCCACCTTGACCGGCTGGGGGGAGAGTATTCGGAGAAGGTCTTCGGCGGCCATCTCTGCAAGCAGCCCCTTCCGCCCGGCATTGATGAGGATTCTCGGAAAATCGAGGAGCGTCTCTTCGATATATATGGGCAGCTTCTTTCTTATGCCGAAGGGGGAGGTGCCTCCGACCATATATCCGGTGTGTCTTTGAGCCGTTCCCGGATCACACGGCTGGACTGACTTGACTCCCAGAATCCTGGCCAGCTCCTTCGTGGAAACCTCCCTGTCTCCGTGCATGAGGATGATGAAGGGCCTCTTCCGATCATCCTCCATGACGAGGGTCTTGATTGCCATGTGCTCATCCACACCGAGCTCCCTTGCGGCCACTTCCGTACCGCCCCGTTCCTCATATTTGTAAGGACGAAGAGTGAAGTCCACCTTTTCATCCTTGAGGCAGCGAATGGCCGGCGTTGCCGGGAAATGGTCTTTCGTCATCGAAGCCTCTCGATAGACATAAACATGCTTTGCACTTTACCATCTTTTCAGCATTTTTTTCTATGGATAATTGAAGCTCTCCGCAGCAAGCTGCGGAGAATCTTCGATTCTTAAGGAACAGTGTCGTTCAGCATTCGCTCGCTACCGAATTCATCGACATGTCCGTGGACGTCTTATATCAGAAGTCTGGCTATCATAGTATTGACAGTGCCTACTTGATGTCGTTTCGCTTGGTTGAAAAAAAGAGGCTGAGAACTGCCACTGACACGATCCCGACTCCCACGATCGGGGCGAGCAGTTCTCCCGGAAAAATCTGCGCGTGTGCAAGCCAGGCCCCGCAGCCAAATATGCCCGCAACGCCCGCGGCAGTCTGCCAACTATCACCGATGATAAAATCATACCAGAAGCGGAAAAAACCGAGCACGTATTTCATTTCATATCCCCTTTGTGTCTCGTCAATTCTGTCATCTGCATGATGCCCAAATTTGTTGAGAGCGAATATTGTACGTCACCCGCAAGCGTAATTCATTGATTTTCTCTGCTCGTACTCCCACTCGAAAGGACTATGGTCATCAATCATGCCGCTGATCCGGCGGCTCCCATCCCCTTCTTAGTCGTCTTCCGCAGTAAACTGACACAAGCAATTGACATTACCACCCACACAACAAGAATCACTAAGAGCGCCCAATCGTCGCCCGGCCACTCAAGGCTTGCTTGGGTGGGCGCGAAAAATCCCAAGCCCTCGGTGCCCCAAAACGTGCCGAAGGTACACAGAAGTACTCCCACGGCGAATTTGAGCGTATTCTCCGGAACCGACGAAAGCGGGCCCTTAGCGATGATCCCCGCGATCAACACAACTATGGAAGCAGCCAGTGCACCAATCGATGCCACCACTATGCTGTGGGGGTTCTTTGCACTCGCACTCAGCCCAAAGGTAATGACAATGAAAACCACCTCGAGGCCTTCAAGGAACACGCCTTTGAAGGAGACGACAAACGCGAACCAGTCCAAGCCAAGCCGCTCCTCTTCACCTGCCTTGCGCGCATTTTCCTGCTCTCGCTGGAATATGCTTGCCTGGTCGTGTATCTCCTTGAGTCCACTTGATCGCAAAATTGATTTTCGCAGCCATTGCAGCCCAAACACAAGGAGCAAAGACCCCACAATCAATTTAAGAAGCGATTGAGAAATCACCGTGCGGAGGCTGACTCCGGCAATTGCCACCACAAGCCCAAGGACCACTAACGCTAAGACCGAGCCGACAATGGTTGACTTCCAGCCTCTGGTCAAACCCATGGCAAGCACAATAGTAAACGCCTCAATGCATTCGACGGCCGAGGCTACAAAGACAGCGGTTACTAAACCGACAGTACCAGGATCGAATGTGAACATCATGATCTCGATAATCTCACCGTTCACCTGAACTTGTCCAAGAGATTGTACCACATGTCATATTGGTGGTTAATCTGTTGATTGTGCTTGATATAGATATAGCCCTTCACATGACTATACTCAACAGCAAAGCAAGAAAATTATCATTGATAACTACTACGAGACAAGGGGTAGTGATTTGGAATTAAGGTGATCATGGTCAGTTGAACTGTCGTCTCGAAAATCCCAGCTACCGCACCCTATGTCCCCCCTTGTTTGAGATGTGCGAACACATGGCAGCGAGCCATTCCATGGCGGGGAAACTTTTGCGTGTCCTGTCGTTGTTGAATGTATAGACGGCCTTCCCCTCGTTATCCAGGTATTGTCAAGGCAGTGACCCTTCATGCCGGTAACTTCGATTGTCGTCCACTGGATCCTTCTCAAAGGGGTTTTTAAAACCTGCACGTAGATTGAATCCCAAAAGCGGCGTTGTGTTGTAATCGATCGAACGGATGTCATTGCCGTTGCTGTCCTGGAGTTTCATCTTCCCGCCAAACGCTGCCCCGCCGTAGAGATCGAGGTGAAGCACTGATCCCAGTTTCCGGCTGAGTCGAGCATAGACCGGCCAGCTGCTGTTTTCGCCGATGCCTCCAGGAGTGGGACCGTCCTTGTCCAACCGGAATCTTGAGGACCTTGCGCCTCCGCCGGCAGCCACCTCCCAGTTCTCATCGAGCTTATAGGACAGTTCTAGGCCAGCCGGGCCGGTCACCCCGAGGCGATACGAATTTCCCAAGCGAAGCCGGTCGCTGATCTTCCAGTCGACGATCAAGGAGGGAAACACCCGGGTCTCTTCCAACCTGTAAAAAAGCCCGGCGCCGAACCCGACCTTGAAATCCGGGTTAGCCCGGTATACGGCAGAGACGATGCCGCCGTACATCAGCGAATCGCCGAAATTTGCCCCATCCTCGCCGGCATATTGGACGACTGGCCCGCCGCCGATGCTCCATTGGTCGGTCAACTTGTATCCGAGCCGCATGGTAAGGTCCAGGTGGTTGATTTGACCCCATGGATTCTGAACTAGGAATCCGTTGTCCTTCGAGAAATTGTATTCCTCGCGGACGTAACTCATGCGAACGCCGATCTCGGCTCTATCCGTCAGGGGTGCAGCACCGCCAACACCAATCCCATAATTCGCTATCGATACGTCGCCGCCACCGTCTATGTTGGACTTGAACTGATAGGCGGATGAGGCGGAGGCTGAAAATCGGGCGTTTTCATCGATGGTCAGGGGGATTTCCATCTGGCCGAAGAGATTTGCGGGGATCAGCAGGAAAAAAGCAAGGAGCGCCCATCTTGCCTTTTTGATGATCGCTATCCCCCTCGCGCGAGGCAACATATCCGATTCATGCATATGTCGAACCTCCATATTTTGTTAAAAACTATTTGGACAAATATAGCAGGTCTTCTTCTTTCCCGTGATGCATTGATCGACGAAAATCTTGAAAAACTTCATGATTCTTTCCGGCTGGCTTAGATCTCCTTTTTTCTTCGTCTCCATTTTGGTGCAGACCTTTTCCAAGATTTTCAGCATTAAGGTAATTCCCCCGTGCTCTTCTTTCAACTGCTTCGCAGGGGTTATCATTTCCTCCTTGCTGAGAATGACAACATCAGGAATGGTTATACTTTTTATTCAAGAGCTTTTTGCTTTTGAAGAGAAAAGAAATCTACGGCGTCAATACGAATCTAATGCTTAATCTGCTTCAGCTTACTAAGCATTGTCTTTCTTGTCTTTACCGTTTTTATTGCTGCTGCAGCTTTTGCATCATTCAAGCCTGTACTGAGCCAATTGAAGAAGTCATTCTTATCTTTGTTGCAGTGATACTTGAACGTGTCTTCATCAAGGGTTTCAAGAACTTTAATCAATGATCGAACAGTGTCAGCAGTCCGGCCGTTCTGAAAATAAAATACTGAAGGCATAAGTTTACCTCCCATGGCAGAATATTACATTGTTGATGCGAACGCAGTTGTTTCATTAATATAAAGTATAAGGACAAAGATGTTGTGGGTCAAGAAGAATGACAAGAAGGAATAAGCTATTCATTGATTGCGACTTGAAATGTTGAATGGACGGGCTAAATACGAAAAACAACATTTCAGGAAGGAAGGATCAGAAAACATGTCCCGCGATGGGAGATATGAAAGACCGGATTCGCACTCTGGGCAATTATTTCCACTCGAAGATGAACACGGCGCCCTCTGGCAGGGCGACCGGCTCAATCTTTATCCGGTGTGTTCTTTCCTTTACTCTCTATATCGGGCAGGTCCCTGTATCCGGCGCCGCACTCATTCCTGAAGAAAGCCCATTCTTCACATTCGTTGCCGTCGGGGAAGATACACACACCATATTGTCCTCCGCCGGTGGCGGTTCTTATCTCCAGTGTATAGCCGGATTGCACACAGTATACTGATGCTGGGTTTGCAATTTGAACCCCTTCGGAGCTTACAGCCTGTCGGATGAAACTGCCGGAAAAAAGCATTAATCCCGTTATTCCGATGGAAATTATTTTTTTCATTCGCTTCATGAAGTCAGTAAATATATTGAAACGAGGCCAAGAACTATGCCGGCGAGTTGTTTAGGGGCTACTGCCTCACCGAGAAATAAATATGACAAGACGACGGTTACAAGGACATACAGTGTGCTTACCGGAATAACTACGCTTGCCGGCGCCTGCTTAAGTACGCTGTAGAAGATAATGACCAGAAAACCGCCCATCAAACCGCAGCACGCGGCCAGCCACACACCAGTTCTATTTTGAAAGTCCAATCTTGGCAGGGCAAACGCCGCTACAGCCAACCACGCGCTTGTAGCGACGATAAAAGACATGGTGAGGGGATTCAGGCGGTCTGAGGCAACTTTAACTAACGTGCCCCAGACGCCGGCAAGCAAGATGTAAATAACAATTAATAGACGCCAATTAATGTTATCCATATATTTTTGGTGCCGAAGCCCGGATTTGAACCGGGACGGAGAACCCCCCACTAGACCCTGAACCTAGCGCGTCTACCAGTTCCGCCACTTCGGCACGATGTTTGTAATGGTGGGCGGCGTTACTTTGGTTGTCTACACTGAGATTCCGACCATTGTCAAGAAAAAATGGACTTGAAATTAACTATATTAATGCTATGTTAGCGCGGAATCAAGAAAGGCCAGAGAATGAAAGTCATCAGAAGTTTGGAACAAATACCCGGTGAATTCAGGGAGGCTTTCGTAACAATAGGGAATTTCGACGGAGTCCACCTGGGCCACGTGCCGATACTCAAGAAACTTATAGATGAAGCCCATAGCGAAAAGAGCAAAGCCTTAGTAATCACTTTCGATCCGCACCCCAAAAAAGTCCTGCGACCGGATATCAGACCTTTTTATTTAATTACTTCAGTCGAGGAGAAGATCAAGCTTCTTGAAGATATTGGTGTTGATGGTTTAATACTCATCCCCTTTGATCTCAATTTTTCCAAGATAACAGCTGAGTCGTTCGTCCGTGATATCCTCTGGGATAAGCTTCACATCAGGAAAATATTTGTCGGCCATGACTATAGCTTCGGGAAAAGCAAGACGGGGAACAAAGAGTTTCTCGCAGAATTCGGGAAGAAGCTGGGATTTGAGGTTGACATCATTAATGCCGTCAAACTCGATGATGAGACCATCAGCAGCACCCACCTGAGAAACTTGATTCTCGCAGGTGACGTAAGGACTGCTGCGAGGCTCTTAGGAAGGCCTTATAATGTCAGCGGCATTGTTATCGAAGGGAAAAGGCGGGGCAGCATCCTTGGAATTCCTACGGCCAATATAAAGCCGGAAAAGGAATTAATCCCTGCCCAAGGTGTTTATGCCGTCATTGCCCATCTGGAGAAAGACCGCCACCAGGGGGTCTTGAACATCGGGTTCAATCCCACCTTTTCTGATACTGATCTTTCTGTCGAGGTTTATTTGCTTGATTTCAGCGGAGATATTTACGGGAAGAAGCTGAATATCCTTTTTATGGAAAGGATGCGGGATGAAGTGAAATTTGAAAATTCTGAGCAGTTGGTCAAACAGATAAGAAAAGACATCGACGAAGCGCGGGCCATACTGAAACCATATTTATAGTACCAGTAGAATGAGTTTTGACTTGCTATAGTGCGCGTTGCGTAATTTCGACTGCAAGGAGAAATCTTTTCTCCTTCTCATCCCCTTTGTCAAAGGGGGTGAGAAGCAAGGACGGTAACTCTGGATTTCCGATGGAGCCTGCCCTCGGATGTCCTTATCGGGGGCGGGAAAGACCTATTTTCTTGTCATTTCGAAATGACAGGTTAGATTATATTTACCGGCAATATATTTCCCCTTCATCATGAAGATCACACATCTCCACCAATGGGACATCACATATAAGGAAGCCGTCAATATCCAGCAGGAACTCAAGGGGAAACTGATCCTCAATGACAAAGAATTTCCCGGACGGATCAGTACCATCGCCGGCGCCGATATATCTTATTCTAAACAAGATGACATGTTCTTCGCAGCCGTTGTTCTGCTGTCATACCCGACCATGGACGTCATCGAAGAGGCTTCCCTTGCCGAAAGGGCGCCCTTCCCATATATCCCTGGACTGTTGAGTTTTAGAGAAGGCCCCGCACTGTTAAAGGCATTTGAGAAGCTCGGAAGCGTTCCAGATTGCGTTATTTTCGATGGCCAGGGAATTGCTCATCCCAGAGGCATCGGCCTCGCTTCACATATGGGATTGTTCCTGGATATACCAACCATAGGTTGCGCCAAGAAAAGGCTGGTTGGTGTACATGGCGAAGTGGGGGCTGAGGTTGGAGACTATGCTGATCTCACGCTGGACGGACGAATCGTGGGCGCTGTCGTCCGAACCAAGAAAAAAGTAAAACCGTTGTTCGTATCACCGGGGTACAAGATAGGCTTGCGAAAAGCAGTTGACGTCACACTTGCATGTTGCAGGGGTTACAGACTTACCGAGCCTGTAAGAAGGGCGCATGTTGCGGTTAATCGAATCCGATCGAAGGCGACTAGCTCTTGCTGAAATACACGTCGCCGATGTAGCTCTCCGCCGTGCTCTTGGTGTTTTGCGTATTGATATAAAACTCGACACCATGAGTCACTCCGGCAGGATCGGAGCATGGAACATCTTTTAAGAGCTTTCTATAGTCCTCGTATATATTTCTTTTTTCCGTATACCACTGTCCCAGGCGATCGGTCTTATTCCGGACAACGACATACCTCAAATTCCTTCCGCCGATTGCCGTACTCCTGCCCGTCCAGCCCATGGGCGCCTCATTATCCCAGATGTAACCCAGAACGGGGGTGTTTAGCGCCTCTGGAAATCCTGTCGGGGTGAAAGCAACATAGAGCTGTATTGCCTGGTCATCCGTGTCGCTTTTTCTGACATCACCTCCCGCAGGGAGCCTGGTAACCTTCCATCTCCAATTTAAGTAGGGGTATTCTTTGATATCAACCTTTATGCCGTTCTTTACACCGTAGGATGATTTATTGCTTTTCATGTGAAGGTAATAGATCTGCGATCCTCTTTCAAGACTGATAGCAGGTTCACCCTTTTTGATATCCAGTAACCAGCCTGGAGGAGCGCCCTTCTGCATCTGTGCGGAGTCGAATCCTGCGACCCGGATGATATCCATACCCCACGGTTTTGCAGGCACAGCAGGGGTTTCCGGAGCAGCCGTCGGTTCGTACGTGGCAAACGCACGGGGTGGGACGGAAGTCACGGTTGCGGATGGGGCGACGGGAGCTCCCGGTTGTTCGGGAGCTGACGGAGGAATTGCAGTCTGAGGTGAGGTTGACAATGCAGGTGAAGCAGCCGACACCTCCGGTTTCTTGGGCTCCTCGGCCTTTTGACATCCTGATAGAGGAATAAAAGCCAGAAAGAGCGATACTGAGATAATGAGAGTTAACATTCTTTTCATACTAAATCACTTTGCGCCTTTTGGATGACCTTTATAGAGATTCATGATCTCTGATCTCGTCAATACGGCGTCGATCCTGTCTATATATTTTTTTATATTCTCCCTGCCGCCTTCTTCTCTGTCGACAAGGGCAATTACCCGGTCAACTTTGAGACCGGCTTCCTGTGCAATTTCTATGGCAGTGATCGTCGATCCTCCTGTCGTGATCACATCGTCTATGATCGCAACTCTTTCACCTGGCGCGATGTTCCCTTCGATGCCGCTTCTTGTACCGTGATTCTTGGCATCTTTTCTTACGACAAACGATTTGATCGGCTTCTTCTTCTGGTAAGAAATGAGGGAGAGGGCATTGGCTATGGGATCAGCTCCTAATGTGAGGCCGCCGGCTGCCGCCACATCCGCATCACGAAGCATATCAAAAAGGATATTCCCTATGAGGTACATCCCCTCCGGGTCCATGGTTGTCGGTTTGCAATTGAAATAATAGTTGCTCGTTTTTCCCGAGGCCAGTGTGAAGGGAGGGTTGTCTCTATACTGGAAGGAGCGCTCCAGGATTATTTCAGCGAGTCTGTGTTTCATTTCATGGGGTGTCATTTTATGTAGGCCTCTCTGATAATGAATTCATCAATTGTTCAACTGCCCGCACAGCTTCCACACCGTCTTTGGCATAGGCGGCGCCGATGGAGGCTGCATAGGCTTTCGTGACTACGGCGCCTCCCACGATAAACGGACACGAATACCCGCTGGCCCGCGCAAGACCAATGACCTCCTCCATGTTTACCATCGTCGTGGTCATGAGGGCGGAGAGGCCCACTACATCGGGCTTTGAACGCCTCATGGACTCAATTATTGCCTCGGCCGGCACGTCTTTGCCGAGGTCGATAATCCTGTGGCCGTGATTCTTTAGCATCAAGGAAATTATGTTCTTGCCGATGTCGTGTATGTCCCCTTTGACGGTGGCAAGAATGATAACCCCTTTTCCGGGGCTGCCTTTCTCTTCGCGTTTGAGCCTTGGCTCAACGCGCGCGAGGGCCGCCTTCATTGCCTCGGCGCTCGCTATCAACTGCGGCAAAAAAAACTTTCTTTGATCAAACAGTTCACCCGCTCGGTTAATCGCCGGGATCATAATGTCATCCACAAGCCCGGAAGGATTCATGCCTGATGCAAGGGCATTATCGACAAGGTCTATAATATTATCCCTGTTGCCCTCCAGTATCGCTCCGTAGATATCCTGATCCGGTGAGGATTTCACTGCCGGGGCGACAGCCGCGTCCGTCTTGGCGTGCTCCGAACAATGCCGGATATACGACAGGGCATCCCTGTCTTTTTGCATGAAGACGTCGCCCGCCATCTTTACCTTCATGAGTTCTCTGTCGCCAGGATTGGCAATCGCCATCGTCAATCCCACGGCCTGTGTCATGGCGAGAAATGCAGTATTCATCCACTTTCGCTCAGGCATGCCGAAGGACACATTGGATAGACCGAGAACGGTTCTGCACTTAAAGCTATTCGTAGACCAGGAGACGGTCTTCAGCGTTTCTTTTGCAGCCGCTTGGTTCGAGGCCACGGTCATAACGAGTCCATCGACGACAACATCATCTTTGGAAAATCCAAAACCGCGGGCGGCCCGGAATATCTCTCTTATGATTTCTTTTCTCCTCGTTGCTGTTTCCGGTACCTCATTATCTGTCACCGGCAGGAGTATAAACATGGCGCCATATTTCGCGGCAATGGGGAGCAGCTTTTTCAATTTCTGCTTTTCGCCGGAGATGGAGTTTATCAGGGCGCGGCCGGGATAGATGCGCAGGGCCGCCTTTATCGTCTCCATATTGGGGGAATCGATGACCAGGGGCAGGGCAGTGCCTGTCGAGAGCAGACGGATGACTTTTTTTGCGGTATTGACCTCATCAATTTTATAAACACCGACATTCACATCAAGAAGGTCGGCCCCTTGCGCTTCCTGATCCCGTGCCATCTGCCTGACGATATTCATTTTGCCGTCAAGGAGTTCCTGTTGCAGGGCTTTCTTGCCTGTGGGATTAATCCTCTCGCCGATTATGAGAAGCGGACTCTCCTCATCAAATATCGTGAATGCCCTGGCAGAGCTGACGGCGCTTATGGACTTTCGCACCGGAGCAATCACCGGCGCCTTGCCTGCTTTCTTCTTCAGCGCCGCGATATGTGCGGGCGTTGTTCCGCAGCACCCACCGATAAGGTTGACACCGGCAGCAGCGAGTTTCTTTCCCCATGAGGCAAAGTCCCCGGGGCCCATGTCATAGACGGTGGTCTTGCCTGACAACCGCGGCATCCCGGCGTTGGGCTTAGCCACCAGCGGCACTGTTGCATACGGTTTCATGGCGGCAATAAACTTCACCATTGCTTCCGGCCCTGTTGAACAGTTGCAGCCCACGGCATCGGCCCCGAGGCTCTGCAAGGTGATGAGCGCGGTCACGGGATCTGTGCCGCTCAGCGTATAGCCGTTCGTTTCGTAGGTCATGGTAACCATGGTGAAATGGTCGGTAATTTCCCTGACGGCGATGAGCGCCGCCCGCGCCTCTTGAATGTCCATCATGGTTTCGATAACAAAAAGATCAACACCGCCCGCAAGGAGACCCCGGACCTGCTCTTTGAAAATATCAACCGCTTCTTCAAACATGAGATCGCCGAAAGGCTCGACAAAATGTCCTGTCGAGCTGATGTCACCGGCGATCAGCGCCCTGTTCCCTACAGCATGCCTCGCCAGAACCACAAGCTGTTTGTTGATTTCTTTGATGTTCGTAAAGCCGTATTGGCCGAGTTTTACTCGGTTCGCGCCGAACGCACAGGTATAGATAATATCCGCACCTGCCTTTTGATAAGCCCTGTGGATATCCTGAATCGCCGCGGGGTTTTCCAGACACCATGCCTCCGGACAGACACCGGACGGCATTCCCAGCTTCTGCAGCTCCGTCCCCGTAGCACCGTCAAGAATCAGAATCCTTCTTTTCAGCAGATTGACGATTTTCTGTTTCTTATCCAATGATCTATCCCTACCACCAATGTCATTTCAGCCGTCTCTATGTCATTTCGACCCGTTTTTATCGTTTCGAACAACGCGAGAAATCTTGTTGACGTGTCTTAACCGATACGCGATGTAAGAGCAAGCATCAAATTAAGTCATGACCCGGCTCCCGGCTTCACCTACCTATCAATGACTTGCCATGACTGACGGTATCGTAGATTAACGAAGGAAAGGTGCAACGTAGAAATCAGCCGGAGCGCAGCGATCGGCTGTATTGATTTGTTAAGCGCTATTGTTCAATTCTTATTTCCTTTTTATAAGGCCTACTACGCCCTCTTTTATAAAGTTCCAGTGCTCGCCTGATATAATAGGAAGCTGCATCAAGTTGATTCGGCTTTTCAATTTTACATCGTGAATAAACACGCCCCATTCCTATAGAGAGTGGAAGAATTTCGTAACGATCAAATTCGCTTGGACTGCCTCTCAACGAAAGAGTAATATTTTTTTGCCCTTTGATGATGAATATCAAAAACCACAAAATTATCAGGCCGATACACCCACGATTTTGTCTCAAGTGAGAAATCACCTTTGGGATGAATAGATCGCACGAAGTCCACTAGTGCCAAACCAATATTGGAAAGTGATCCAAGTTTGAGGATATCGTTTTGGATAGTCATTAGTACCTCCTTTGACGCTTAACAATTAATATACGAACTTCGCTTTTTCCGATAATTTCGATATCATTATATCATGATTCATTTTTTCCCAAAAGGTAAACATTACATAACTACAATTGAATACCTATGTACATCATTTCGGATATTACGGTAATAAGGACTAAAAACGAACTTCGTAAAACATGGATAATTTGTCCGACTGTCATATTGATTGGCGTTTGAAAGAATGCATGTTTATGCAAAATGCTGGATGCAATATTGCAGGAAGCAGTTAATCCCTCAGCGTATGATATCTGTAAGGTCGAGTATCGGTCGGGACAATGTCTGGGTCTGAATTCCCGATCAAGCGGGGGCTTTTACACCGGTTGGTGTGGAGGCTGGGGGAGAAAAACCCGCGGCTATGCGATTAAGGAAATATCTAAAATGCAAATAGTCGCTGTAATACGGAAATAACTTTTAGCTGGGTTTCTGAATCAATTGTGCCAATGTTTTTTATAAGTCTCGTTTTGTCTATTGTTCGTATCTGATCTAAAACAATGTGCCCTTTTTTTTTCTTCAACTTGCATGCTATTCTTGTGGGGTATTCTTTCCCGGCTGTGGTCATCGGGGCAACGATAACGGTACGGATATGTCGGTTCATTTCGTCCGGAGAAATAATCAAACAAGGTCGCGTTTTCTTAATTTCAGAACCAACAGTTGGATCCAGATTTGTCAAATACACATCAAATCGATTTACTACCATTGCCATTCCTCATCATCCCAAGAATGGGAGATATTATCTTTTCCGTCTATCAATACATCATCGCGGTTTTGGGCCATGGCTTTGAAAGCATTATCCCAACCTGATCTTGGATTTGAGATCGGACGAATAATGATGCGTGTTTTATCTACCTCGAGCTCAACATCATCTTTAATTCCAGTCTGATCAAGCAGTGGCTTTGGAATACGGATTCCTTGGGAATTACCTATTTTTACAATGTGTGCTCTCATTTGCTTACCTCCGTGACCAAACGGTTGCTACATTGTAATTACACTTGTCTTAAAAGTCAAGGCTTTAATTACTATTGTCTTTGCTGCTCACCGAACGTAAGGGGGCGGGAAAGAGTTCAGCTTTTTTTGAAGGAGTGTGATTGAATGCCGGTGATGGCGGTAACGGACTTTTCCGGGATGAGTATCGAGCTCTCTGTTATCTCTACACCGATTCTGTCAAGCTGCAGAAGGCGGTACATAGCTTTTTGCGTTTCCAGGAATAAATCACCATAGCCTGCGGAATACCGTTTCCGCAGCAATCTCCTGTTTTCTCTCCTCAGCGACTGGTTGAAATAGTCCATGATCCAGTCCAGGGAGGCGTCTACTATCTCACTCGCCGCTGCATCCAGGACGATACCGCGGGTCACATTCGCACCCGTGGCATCTGCCTCGATGGCGTCCATGATTTCCCGGCCGGCCGTGGCTCCCATCAGGACTATCTCGCTGCAATTGGCAAGGAGCTTGGCAAGTTGACGACTTTCAAATTCTGCACCGTCAGGAAGGATAATCCTGGCGTCTTTAATCTCCGTGATAGGCATGCGCAAGCCTGCGCCCTTCAGGTGAATGAGCGATGATGCGTCTCCTATGTACCTTTCGATCTCCTCCTGCTGCGATGCTGGTATATCTGTAACGCCTTTTACAAATCCCAGACGTCTGTATATATTTTTGCGGGGCAGGGGGATTGATATGGATTCAAAAAAAAGGACAGGTGCCATGACGGATGATGCGAAGATTCCTTTCATTGTTGCGGGCCTGTGTAGTGACTTTTCGGTTATGCTTTTTTCTTCGTGATGTGCTTCATCAGGCCGCCGTCGCTGACAAGTTGCTGCATGAACGGTGGAATGGGCTCTATACGAAGCGGACTCCTATCGCTCCCTAAAATCCTGATGCTTCCCTTGTCACCGTCCACTTCGATTTCCTGGCCATCAGAAACCAAGTCCCACAAATCCCTCGATTCAAAAATGGGCAGTCCGATGTTGAAGGCATTGCGATAAAATATGCGTGCAAAACTCTTGGCGACGACGCAGGAAATCCCCACGGACTTGATGGCGATGGGCGCGTGTTCTCTCGATGAGCCGCAGCCGAAGTTTTCCCCCGCTACGATGATGTCGCCGGCGCTGATTTTTTTCATAAATTCAGGGTCGGCGTCTTCCATGCAGTGCATGGCGAGAAACGCAGGATCGGATGATACCAAATAGCGGGCCGCGATGATCGCATCGGTATCTACGTTATCTCCAAATTTCCAGACTTTCCCTCTGAACTTCATAATATTTTACCCTCTACAACTCCTCCGGACCGGCAATCCGTCCCAAGACCGCCGATGCCGCGGCAATAGCAGGACTGGCAAGATATACTTCACTGCCGGTATGACCCATACGCCCGATGAAATTCCTGTTCGTTGTGGAAACGGCCCTCTCGCCATCCGCTAACACGCCCATGTGACCGCCCAGACAGGCGCCGCAGGTCGGCGTGCTGACAGCCGCATGTGCATCGATAAATGTCTCTATGAGGCCTTCCTGCAGTGCTTGCTTATATATTCCCTGTGTGGCGGGCACGATAATCAAACGGACATGGGGCGCCGCCTTCTTCTTCTTGAGAATGCCCGCTGCAACCCGGAGGTCTTCTATTCTGCCGTTGGTGCATGATCCGATAACAACCTGATCAATCCTGACATCGCCCACCTGGCTGATCCCCCTGACGTTTGAAGGAATATGGGGGAATGCCACCTGGGGTTCAATGTTGCTAACATCTATATTGATGACATCGGCATATTGTGCATCGGGGTCGGAGCTATAAAAACTGTAAGGCCGCTTTGCCCTCTCCGCCACATAAGCCTTCGCTATATCGTCCGGTATGAAGATGCCGTTCTTTGCGCCTGCCTCAATGACCATGTTAGCTATGGTCAATCTGTCCGCCATGCTGAGCTGCCCAATGGTCTCGCCTACGAACTCCATCGCCTTGTAAAAAGCGCCATCGACGCCAATTGAGCCAATGATATAGAGGATCAGGTCTTTGCCGGAAACCCATTTTTTCATCTTGCCGGAAAGGACGATCTTCATCGTCTCAGGGACCCTGAGCCACACCTCACCGGTCATCATGGCGGCCGCGAAATCGGTACTCCCGACGCCGGTGGCAAACGCCCCCAGGGCGCCGTATGTGCAGCTATGGCTGTCGGCGCCGATGACCAAGTCTCCGGGGAGGACGATACCCTGTTCGGGAAGGAGGGCATGCTCAATGCCCACAAGGCCTACGTCATAGTAATGGGTTAATCCCTGCTCCCGCGCAAAATCTCTCATGAGCTTACACTGCTGGGCGGAATCGATGTCTTTATTGGGCGTGAAGTGGTCTGGTATGAGCACCACCTTATCGCGGTCAAAGACCTTGATGCCCCCAGCTTTTCTGAATTCCAAGATGGCAATGGGTGCCGTTATGTCATTTCCGAGGGCGATATCCACTCTCGCGTTTATCAGCATTCCCGGATGTATCTCTTTGAGATCTGTGTGGCGGCACAGTATCTTTTCTGTGATGGTCATTCCCACGGCGTTAATTCTCCATTTTTTTATGCGAGTATTTCCTTACACCATTATCCTTTTCTATACAACTTTAACCTTTTTCACATCCCCTTTGAGAAACTCGAGGCGGTTCAGCGCATTGATATAAGCCTTTGCAGATGCAACAATCACATCAGGCTCGGCGCCGCGTCCGGCCACAGAGCGCCCGTTGTACTTGAGTTGCACCATGACTTCTCCCAAGGCATCGGTTCCTCCGGTGATAGCGGAGACTACATATTTGAGCAGGTGGTAGTTGGTCTTGGTAATCTTCCTGATGGCGGCGAAGGTTGCATCCACAGGCCCTACACCAAAACCTGCGTCCTGAATGGTTTTCCCGTCTACCTCCATCTGCATGGTGGCCGTAGGTACGGCCACGTTGCCGCTTACCACAGTCAGATAAATCAGTTTGTACCTCTCGGCAATCTTATACACTTCTTCGTATACAATGGCCTCCAGGTCTTCATCAAAGATATCTTTCTTAACGTCGGCCAGTTCCTTGAACCTGACAAATACCTTCTTAACGTCAGCCGAGGTCAGCTTATAGCCCATTTTCTTCAGATGTTCGGAGACGGCATGACGGCCGGAATGCTTCCCAAGAACCAGATGGGTTCCGGAGATGCCGACGGATTTGGGAGTCATAATTTCATACGTGATCTTCTCCTTGATCAAACCGTCCTGGTGGATACCTGATTCGTGCGCGAACGCGTTGGCCCCGACGATCGCCTTGTTCGGTTGAACCGGTATGCCTGTTATGTGTGTCAAGAGTCTCGATGACTGGTAGATGTTTTCCGTTTTGATTCCCGTGCGAAATCCGTAGAAGTCCTTCCGGGTCGCGAGGGCCATGACGATCTCCTCCATGGCTGCATTCCCGGCCCTTTCTCCGATCCCGTTGATTGTGCATTCCACCTGACGTGCCCCGTGTTTGACGGCAGCGAGAGAATTAGCCACGGCGAGCCCCAGATCGTTATGACAGTGAACGGAAATAACTGCCTTACGGATATTCTTGACTTTTGCAAAGAGATAATCGATCAGACTGCCAAATTCATCAGGCACTATATAACCCACGGTGTCAGGGATGTTCACGGTGGTGGCCCCGGTTGCAATTACTGCTTCCACCATGTCACAGAGATAATCCCAATCCGTTCTTGTGGCATCCATGGGAGAGAACTCCACATTCGGCGTGTAGGAACAGGCACGTGCCACGGCCGCGCGGGCTTCTTTCAGAACCTGGGCCCGTGTCTTTTTGAGCTGGTACTTCAGATGGATATCGGATGACGAAATAAAGGTATGGATCCGTGGATGAGCTGCATCTTTGATGGCCTCCCAGGCGCGGTCGATATCACCCGAATTAGCCCTTGCCAGGGCGGCAATCTGCGGTTCTCTGACCTCACGGGCGATCTGCTGCACAGCCAGAAAGTCTCCATCTGAAGCGATCGGGAATCCTGCCTCAATGATATCTACTCCGAGCTTTTCGAGTTGTCTCGCGATGCGCAGTTTCTCATCCAGGTTCATGCTCGCCCCTGGCGACTGCTCCCCATCCCTGAGCGTCGTGTCAAATATTAAGACCCGCTTTTTCTTTGTATCCATATCTTCCTCCCTTCAATCTGATCCAGAAAATAAAAAAGGCCATGAGCTTCTGGAGCCCATGGCCTTTAGGTACGTTTTATTTGGGGTTGACTACGGATTACCTAAAACCGACGGGCGCCTGCCATTAAGTAAAAGGCGAAGAAGGGCGAGGGCCAGCAGGGTCGCGTTGCTCTTTGAATTAACCAATGCCTTCTTCATGCCGAACGTCACTTTCAGAAAATCCTTTTAATATTAGAATTAGAATAAATGAGAATAGAACCACTGTCAAGGCATTTTTTCAAGAGCACAAAGGGTCACAGGCCAGAAGCGGTGCAGGGAAAGGTCACAGCACGCTCTTTCTTATATCACAGCCGCAACTTGGAGAGGTCCACTTCGTTGATACTTTCGGGCTGCCAGCGGGGCTGATCATCCTTATCTATGATCCGGGCGCGAACGCCTTCCAGGAAGTCTGGATGTCTTACGATAAATTGCAGGGCCCGAAAGTCCGCCTCATAAACATTTTCCATAGGGAGATGCTCGTTGTGGCGCAACAGCTTCAGGGTCAAGGCCAGCGCCGTGGGGGACCTTTCTGAAAGTTCCGACGTAAGGCCTTCACAGGGGGAAAGAAGGATAGGGCACGCCTGAAGGGAATCGAGAATCTCCTGCAGGGATGGTTGTCCTGCAAAATATTCTGCCACCCACGTGTCTATGTCGGGTCTAGGCACTGTATTCCTATCGAAGTAGATTTTGATCTTCCTCATTAGCAGGGCCAGCAGTTCCTTCGCGCTTGAGATGCCCTTTGTCTTGAATCTTTCGATGGAACTGATCAAATCATTGACCTTGTCCGCGGATGTCAAATGTGTTGCGACACCGACGCGGACACACTCACTGCCCTTCAATTCATGACTGGTCAAAGCCAGGTATTCCGGATAGCCGGGCAAACACTTGCTATACATCCATCCGGTTGCGCCCACATCGGGGAAGAAACCGATCCTCGTTTCCGGCATGGCCATCCGCGTCTTTTCCGTTGCAATCACCCAGTCTGCGCCCGCTGCAATGCCGAGGCCGCCACCCATTGTGATGCCGTCTGCTATGACAATTACTGGTTTGGGAGATCGCTGGATCATCAGATCGAGACTGAATTCCTCGAGAAAAAATTTGTTTACGTCATCCAGGTCGTTGTTTCTCATATCGGCTGCGATGCGCCTGATATCTCCGCCGGCGCAGAATCCCCTGTCACCAAGGCCATAGAAAAGGATAAGTTTGCATTCGTCATCCGCAAGCGCTTCATTAAAATAGGCCGTTATAAGCCGGACCATCTCCAGGTTGAGACTGTTCAGCGCCTCTTTTCTATTCAAGATGATCGACATGCCGGAACTGGTCTTGCGCATTATGACGGAAGACTTTTTAGAATTGTTGCTCTTCATAAGGGTGACCTGTTCTCTAAAGAAAATTCACCACAGAAACTACTCTAAATTTCATCGTAAAAAGATCGCCCTTATTCTCAATCTTCTTTTTCCAGGTCGGCTTCCGCATTCAGGGTAATGTTGATATGCTTCCCCACTGTGAATCCCCCCGGGTATTTATAGTTCCACATCATTCCGAAATCTTCCCGCTGGAGGTAAGCCGTTGCGGCAAATCCCATAGTGGTATACGAACCGGTTTCGTCTGTGAAGTAGGTCGGACCGAAAAATTCGGCGTGAAGGAGAGCGGGCTTTTCCACGCCGCAAATCGTGAGGCGTCCATGGACCTTGAACAAGTTGCTTCCGACCTCTTCGATTCTAGTACTCTTGAAAATAATATGGGGATACTTTTCCACATCGAAAAAATCCGAACTCCGGAGATGGTTGTCTCTGGCTTCAACGCCGGTGAAAATGCTTGCCGCGTCCATCTCGATCTCCATATATGCACTGGCTATATCCGATGGGTCAAAGTTGATGAAACCGGAGATTTTATTGAATTGACCGTGAACATCGTTTATCATCAAGTGGCGCACCGTGAAATGGGCCACTGTATGATCCGTGTCGATAATCCATTTTACCATATGAAAACTCCTCCATCACTATTCATCGAGACATCGTATTTTCGATTTTCCCGAGAAGAAAGATCATCTAAGAAGAAGAAATCATAGTTGGATATTAACATGTTGTGGAGTCAGTTCTATAAGGAGAATGCTAAATTACATCTTAGAATAATCTTATTTATCTGTCATCCAATGGATTAAAGAATTTACTTTGCAGGAAGGATGTCCTTTTAAGACATCAATCCGTATTAGGGTAAGGAAATATGTTCGACTGCCGGCCGCGAAATCCCCAAAAATATTTTTGACCTCGATGAGAGATATGGGTATTATAGTAATGATTATTGCATTTGCTGATTAACATCATTGCTTTTCGTTCTATATGGACAGGTCGTCCGCTCATGTGGTCCGGGAAATGTTAATGCAACCAAACAAATGAATGAAATTTGAGAAAGGAGGTATCTGTCATGTTTGTGGCCATAATCAATTTCCCGCCGATAAAGGCAGGAAAGGATGCCGAATTTAAGGAATGGTTCGCCTGGTCAAATAAAGAGTTTGCGAAGCACAAAGGATTCGTTAGCCGGCGATTGTTGAAACCCCTGAAGGAGGGTAACTACGCTGCTGTTGTAGAACATGATAGTCGTGAAACCTTTATGGCTATGCATACCAGTCCCATTCATGACGAGGCAGGCAAACGTGTTGCGCCTCTATTTGACGGTCACCCAACGCCTCAGTTTTACGAGGTGATCGCCGGGTAATATGGATGGACCTTGTTGATCAAACTGTAAGAGAGTTAGTCATAGGAAGAAGGGAGATAGCGTATGAAGTTACATATTAAAAGCAACGTGTCATGGGTTGGTAAGATAGATTGGGAGCTCAGGAAGTTTCATGGAGATGAATATTCCACACATCGCGGGTCGACCTATAATTCGTATCTCATCGAAGAAGAGAAGGTGGCTTTAATCGATACGGCATGGCTTCCGTTCGCAAAAGAATATGTTGAGAACCTGCGAAAAATAATTGATCTAAAAAAAATCGACTATGTTATTGCAAACCATGCGGAGATCGATCACAGCGGCTCCCTGCCCGAGCTCATGAGCCATATCCCCGGTACGCCCATATACTGTACTGCAAACGGCATCAAATCCCTTAAGGGCCACTACCATCAGGATTGGGACTTCCATGCAGTAAAAACAGGAGACCGTCTGAGTTTAGGGGAAAAGGAATTGATTTTTGTAGAAGCGCCGATGCTTCACTGGCCCGACACCATGTTTTGCTACCTGACGGGCGATAATATCTTGTTCAGCAACGATGCATTCGGTCAGCACTATGCAACGGAATTCATGTTTAATGATCTTGTCGACCGTGCCGAACTGATGGAGGAATGTATAAAGTATTATGCGAATATCCTCACGCCGTTTAGTGCTTTCGTCGGCAAAAAAATTAAGGAGGTCTTATCCTTCAAATTGCCCGTGGATATTATCTGCACAAGCCATGGCGTCATCTGGCGGGACAACCCCGTTCAGATTGTTGAGCAGTATCTGAAATGGGCTGATAGCTATAAAGAAAACCAGATCACCATCATTTACGATTCCATGTGGAACGGCACCCGCGTCATGGCGGAAAACATAGCTTCCGGCATTAAGCAATCTGATCAGAAGGTAAATGTGAAGTTGTACAATCTCTCCAAATCGGACAAGAATGACGTGATCACGGAGATTTTTAAATCAAAGGCCGTTCTTGTCGGTTCCCCGACCATAAACCGGGGTATCCTGACTGCTGTCGCCGCCCTCCTCGAAGAAATAAAAGGTTTGAAATTCCAGGGCAAGAAAGCGGCTGCCTTCGGATGCTACGGCTGGAGCGGTGAATCCGTAAAGGTCATTTCAGAGAACCTTGAATCAGCCGGCTTCAAGGTGGTCGATGGGGGCATAAAAACCCTGTGGAATCCGGATACCGAAAGCATTGGGGCATGCGTTGAATATGGAAAGAAGGTGGTCGGGCTGTTTGATTAGATGCAGAAGATATTGGAAATCGCCACAACATTTTGCGAAGATCGGAACTGAATTTTTTTGAGACGATGCGAAATATAAAAGATTGGTTGTATCGAAACTCCGGAAGTCAACACGATGATCATCCGGAAGGTGGAGGTCGCCTTCCGGATGGTCGTTAGAAAGGAATATCTTACCAGTTGCCTCTCATCATGCCCGGGTTTCCGCCCATGCCTGGGCCACCACCCATGCCTGGGCCACCACCCATGCCGGGGCCACCACCCATGCCGGGGCCGCCCTTCATACCGGGGCCAAAACCGCGTCCCATTTTGAATGACTTCAGCTTTTCCTGCTGTTCGGGTGTCAAGACCTTGAGAACCTCCAGCCGATAAGCAGTCATTTTATCCTGCATTTGATCGCGAAGGGATCTGATCTCTTTCTGCGCCGCCGTAATCTTGTTCTGATCGGGATTTGTCTGCAGCCAGAGCAGCCTTAAATCGCCACGCTTGCTGAACATCTTGTCCTTGAGGGGCTTCGTGTCCCTTAGGTTGGCTTCACGCAGGGAATTGATTTTTGCCGTCTGTTCGGGTGTCAGATTGAGCCGGGATAGAAATGATGTATCGGGCCCATAGCAATCTGCTCCGCCATGCCCTCTTCCCTGGCCCGGACCGTAGGCAAAGGCATAAGCCGATAAAGCCATCACGACAAGCACTGTTACTACCGTCATTGTTAATTTTTTCATGGTTACATTCTCCTTAGATATTATTTCTTTCTTTTTCTTGTATGCAGAGCAAGGGTTGTGCCAGATTAATTTCAGAACATGTAACGTGGTTATATAACGATGGTATTGGCGAATCATCTACGTTACTCAACACCCTGTCTGATTCTCTAAAGAAAAAATATGGATAAGAAGTATCCACTTATGGTATCCAGTTGAATAAAAAATATCCAGATGAACACGAAGAACAAGATTAATGAAAGAAGCAGGAAATTCTGGGCCGGTGTCTCGCCCTGGTTTATCATCGGGGCCGTGGTCATCATTGTGCCCGTCTTTGTCGTATTGACCATCCAGAGTATAAACAAACAGAAGGAATACACTGCCCAGCTCTTGATCGAAAAGGGAGCGGCGCTGATAAGATCCTTTGAAGCTGGCGCGAGAACGGGCATAGGAATGCGATGGAGCAGTTTTCAACTCCAGAAGTTGTTGATTGAAACAGCGCAGCAGCCGGACATCGATCATCTGATTGTAACTGATGCAGAGGGTACGATCGTGGCCGACAGCGATCCCTCTATGATTGGGGAAACATACGGGACGGATCTTGATCTCGCGCGTCTTGCTGCCTTAAAACAAGTGGAATGGCGGCAGGTTCCCAATCCAGAAGGCGCCGATACATTTGAAGTATACCGGCAATTTTCTCCGACAGAGAAACCTTTTCAGGGATTTGGGAGAGGACCAAAATCAGATAAGCAACCATTGCCGCGAGCAACGGATAAGTCGGCGGGAGCATCGTCGGGATTCATAATTTTTGTCGGGATGGATATGGGGCCGGTCATTGCGGCAAGAGAGCAGGATACACGTCATACCGTCTTGATTGCCGCCATCCTTATTCTGATTGGATGTTCGGGAGTCATCTCTCTTTTTCTCGCCCAAGGGTATCGCTCGGCAAAGACCTCCTTCTCCAGAATAAAAATATTTTCCGACAGCCTCGTGGAAAATATGCCCATCGGCCTCGTTGCCATAAATGACCGGGAGGAAATCATCTCATTTAACCAGACCGCCGAATCCATCCTGGGCTATTCACATCCGGATGTCCTGGGAAAGAATGCCCAAGAGATCATACCCTCGCCGTGCATGGCCTTACTGCAAGGCCTGAAACCTGAGAAAAAAGTAATCGAGAAGGAAATAGAATGCCCTCTTGCAGATGGCAGAACAATTTCCCTCGAGGTGATCGCAACAGCCCTGGAGGAAGATAACGGCAAATCTCTTGGCTATGTAATACTTTTCAGAGACATCACCGAGATGCAGCATCTGAAGAAAGAAATGGAACGAAGCCAACGCCTCGCATCAGTGGGCAGTCTGGCAGCCGGGATCGCCCATGAAATAAGGAATCCCCTGAGTTCCATCAAAGGATTCGCCACTTTTTTCAAAGAGCGCTACCGGGATAACTCTGAGGATCAGAAGACCGCAGACATCATGGTTCAGGAGGTAGAAAGGCTAAACAGGGTTATCGGCCAGCTCCTTGAATTTGCAAAGCCGATGGAGATGAAGAAACATTGGACTTCCATAGAGGAGATGATAAGACATACTCTGAAAATGATCGAAGGCCAGGCCAAGGCCAAAAACGTTGCCGTTCGCACAGACCTGCATGAGCATTTAGGGGATATCTTCATAGATAAAGATAAAATCACGCAGGTGCTGCTCAATCTGTATTTGAATGCCCTGGAAGCCATGGACAAAGGCGGCACGCTTACGGTAGCAGTCCTGCCACACGAGGGCCGCATGGTTAGGATCGATGTTATCGACACGGGAAGAGGTATCGATGAAAAGGATCTTGCCCGCATCTTTGATCCATACTTTACGACCAGGTCTTCGGGAACAGGTCTTGGGCTCGCCATTGTCCATAAAATAATGGAATCCCACGACGGTGAGCTCAGGGTGACAAGTGAACCCGAGAAGGGAACCACAGTGTCAATCTTTCTGCCGGTCGGCCCGGTATCTAAGGAGTGCGCGTAACATTTTTATTGGTTCAGGTCTCTGCTTGAACCCAAGAGACGGACATTGGTGAATGAGATATATGAAAATGAAAAATACTATTTTGGTCGTAGATGACGATCTTGCCCATCGGACAATGTTAAGGACGCTGCTTGGAGGCTGGGGATATGATGTTACCGAAGCCGACGACGGTGGAAAGGCCGTCGAAGCCGTTTCACAGAAACCATTTGATCTGATTCTGATGGACATTCGCATGCTCAAAGTCTCCGGATTAGAGGCCCTTGCGGAGATAAAGAAACTCAACCCTGCTATCCCCGTCATCATCATGACTGCGTATGCCTCGGTGGAAACGGCGGTAAAGGCCCTCAAAGAAGGAGCCTACGATTATCTTACCAAGCCTCTTGATTTTGACGAACTGAAACTGACCATCGAACGGTCTATGGAACACAGCCACTTGAGGGAGGAGAACCGCCACCTCCGGGAGAGTCTTGCCACTCAATTTGACAGTCAACACTTAATCGGGCACAGCTCGGCCATGACGAGACTCATCGAAACCATGGTCCAGGTTGCGCCTTCTGAGGCAACTGTTCTGATTACCGGCGAGTCCGGAACAGGAAAGGAAATGATTGCAGGAGCCATCCATTTCAACAGCCTCCGGAAAAACGGCCCTTTCGTAAAAATCAACTGCGCCGCGATTACGGAAACACTTCTCGAATCCGAGCTTTTCGGCCATGAAAAAGGCGCCTTTACCGGCGCCGAAAGAAGGAAGGAGGGAAAATTTCGTCAGGCCGAGGGCGGTACTCTCTTCCTCGATGAAGTGAGCGAGATGTCTCCCGCCATGCAGGTCAAGCTATTACGCGTTTTGCAGGAAAGGGAAATCACCCGCGTGGGTGGCGACGATGTCATCAAGGTGGACGTGCGGGTTATCGCAGCCACCAACAAGGATCTGGCGCGCGAAATTGAGGAGAGACGTTTCCGCGATGATCTTTATTACCGTCTGAATGTAGTAACGCTTAACGTTCCGCCGCTGAGGGAACGGAGGGAGGACATACCGCTTATTGCCCGGCACTTTCTCACCTTGTTTGCCAAGAAGAATCACAAAAGCATCAAGGGATTCACCCCTCAGGCCATGGATCGGCTCCTGAAGAATAATTGGCCGGGTAACGTCCGGGAACTGATGAACGCCGTCGAACGGGCGGTTGTGCTTTCCCGCTCGGAATACCTCGGTGAGGAGGAATTCACCCTCGTCTTCCCGGCAGAGCCGCAGGAGAAAGAAACGCAGGTTCAGCAGCCAGGCGTATCAGAACCGTCTCTAGAGTCTGTAGAAAAGGAAACGATCCTGAAGGCGCTGGAAACGGCCGGCGGAAACAAGAGCGAAGCAGCCAGACGGCTCGGCATCACCCGGCGTACGCTGCACCTGAAGCTGAAAAAGTATGGTATGATGTAAAAGGGAAAATTCTTGCCGACGCCTAAATCAAACCGGCTACGAGGCTGCCTACTTCGCTCGTTGAATAACCCATCTGTCCGGCGGACATGCTCTTAACCTTCTCGGCTACAACCTTCATGACGGCTCTTTCGATGGCTGCGGCCGCATTATCTTCTCCCAATGTTTCCAGCATCATCTGCCCGGCCATGATGGCGGCAAGCGGATTGACCACGTTCAGCCCCGTGTACTTGGGCGCTGAGCCGCCTATGGGTTCAAACATGGAAACGCCCTCCGGATTTATATTGCCGCCCGCGGCTATGCCCATGCCTCCCTGGATCATCGCTCCCAGATCGGTGATGATGTCGCCGAACAGGTTGTCCGTCACAATCACATCGAACCATTCGGGGTTCTTCACCATCCACATACACGTCGCATCCACATGGGCGTATTCGGTCTTAATATCGGGATATTCCTTGGCCACTTCGTAGAATGTCCGCTCCCACAGGTCGAAGGCATACGTCAGCACATTTGTCTTTCCGCATAGCGTCAGCTTCTTTGCCTTGTTGCGTTTGCGGCAGTATTCGAAGGCGAACCTCACACAGCGCTCCACACCTTTGCGCGTGTTGATGGATTCCTGTGTCGCGATCTCGTCTGCCGTGCCTTTCTTCAAGAACCCGCCCGCGCCTGCATAAAGGCCTTCGGTGTTTTCCCTGACGACGACGAAATCTATATCCTCCGGTTTCTTATCTTTGAGAGGCGTGTCGACGCCGGCGTAGAGCTTGACAGGTCTCAGATTTATGTATTGATCTAGGCTGAACCGGAGCTTAAGGAGGATGCCCTTCTCCAGGACGCCCGCTTTTACATCGGGATGGCCGATGGCGCCGAGATATATTGCATCGAACTTCCTCAGCTCTTCAATAGTTTCATCGCTCAATATCTCGCCTGTGCGCTTATATCGCTCCCCGCCCAAATCATAATGGGATAGGTCCAGTTTGAAACCATACTTTGCGGACGCAGCCTTGAGGACCTTCAATCCTTCTGCAATTACCTCGGGTCCTGTTCCATCACCCGGCACTACGGCGATTCTGTACGACTTACCCATTATATTTTCCTCCCACGGATAGTTTGATTATAATCCCAACCGGTCGCTGATTTCTTTCATTGCCCCAAGACTGATCTCCGCAAATTCAGCCAATGGAATGCCGAGTTTTTCACATTCCATGATCGTATCCCGATTGACGGATGCCGCAAAGGCCTTTTCCTTCATTCTCTTGGTAACTGATTTTGTCTTCACGCTTGCCAATTTTTTATCGGGATAAACGAGGGCAGTAGCCGCGATCATGCCGGTGATGGTCTCGCCTGCGGCGAGAGCGTGGTGGAATACAGTATTCCTCTTCACGCCCCAGGCATCTTCATTGTGCATCTTAATGGCGTCAATAATCTCCGGATCGACGCCTATCTCAGCGAGGATCTTTGCGGTTTCATGCGTATGGACTGCCAGGTTACCGTCAATCATCTCCAAATCCAGATCATGGAGCAGTCCTGCAATGCCCCATTTCTCCTCATCTTGTCCCAACCGGCGCGCCAATGTCCTCATGACCGCCTCTGCAGCATAGCAATGATATAAGCTCCTCTCATTCTTGATGTATTGAGAGAGCAATGCAACCGCATCTTCTTTTGTAATCATGGATTATCTCCTCGCATTTTCTCTATAAACAGACTAACATATCCGTATCATAGTTACAATTTGTTTCGTCTGAAATGTATGGCAGGGGCTTTGAAAATGTACTTGTCAAGTGAACGATTTATTGTTACAAAAAACAAAAATATGAGAAGGATGGACGATCATGGGAGAGGGCATTTCAGATTATACGAAATTCACTGTTGACCTGCGCAGACATATGTGGAAGGCGAGTGTGGAAATGGAATTGCGCAGGCTTATATGGCAGATTGCAGTCATGGGGAAATACATTTCCGCCAAAATTCATGAATCAAACCGGAAGCTCGCCGGATTTAAAAATATTTATGGCGAAGAGCAGCTAACTCTCGACAGAAGCGCCGACGAAATTCTCAAGAACCAGCTCGAGTATTCGGGATTTGTCCGGGAATATGCCTCAGAGGAACGGGAGACAGTCATACAGATAGGGAAAGGTCAGGAGAAATATTTTATAACAGCCGACCCGCTTGACGGCTCATCCTTGGTGGATACCAATCTGGCCATAGGGACCATAATCGGCATCCACAAGGAGTCCATGCTGGCCGAAGGGAAAAAGACATTGGTCGCGGCCGTGTATATTACATACGGCCCTCTGATCACGATGGTCTATTCTGCGGGAAAGGGAACCCATGAATTCGTATTGAATAGAGAAGGCGAATATGTCCTCTCCGAAGAAAACATAACATTAAAGGAGCGGGGAGACATATACAGCCTGGGAGGGCTGAGAAAAGAATGGACCCCGGCACACCTAAAGTACATAGAGTTCCTGGAGAAGGAAGGCTATAAACTCCGTTACAGCGGGGGCTTTGTGCCGGACATAAATCAGGTGCTGATCAAGAGAGGGGGCATCTTCACATACCCTGCACTCAAGAAAAGCCCGAACGGCAAATTGCGACTTCTGTTTGAGCTGCAGCCCATGGCATTCATCATTGAACAGGCAGGCGGCATGGCCACAGACGGCAAAAGGGATATACTGTCCATAAAGGCGGGAGACCTGGATCAACGTTGCCCGATCTACATCGGGAGCCGTTTCGAGGTGCAAAAGGCAAAGGAATTTCTTGCTAACGGCTGATGGGGAGGGCGAGAGCTATGGCAAAGACCTACGAAAACAGCGATCAATTGAAAAAAGCTTTGGAAGGCATCCTCACAATTTCGGATGGTAATGTCAGGGTACTGGATGAGAGAAGTCTCCGGGATTCACTCATTGATGATCTTATATTTACGGCGGTCTTCAGCTCTCAGGACGATACCAGAAAAGCGGCAAGGTGGCTGATACGAAGGTCTGGAGCGGCCATGGGTATTTTATCGACATCCATAATGCCTCTCTATGAGGCAATGGGGCGTAAGGAGGTGTCGGGTTTCACGGTGCCTGCCATCAACATCCGGGCCCTCACGTACGATGTTGCCCAGGCTGTCTTCCGCGCTGCCATGAGGAACAAGGTCGGCCCCGTAATTTTTGAAATCGCCCGGTCTGAAATTGATTACACCTCCCAGCGTCCGGAAGAATACACCTCCGCGGTAACAGCCGCGGCAATCAAGGCGGGATACAGGGGCCCTCTCTTCCTGCAGGGAGATCATTTCCAGGTAAGCGCGAAAAAATTTGCATCCGACCCCTCGAAGGAAGTGCAGGCGGTCAAAGACCTGATCTGGGAAGCTATCGAGGCGGGGTTTTACAATATCGATATCGATACCTCAACGCTTGTGGATCTATCAAAACCTAAGGTGGAAGAGCAGCAGGAGACGAATTACTCTCTTGCGGCAGAGCTCACTACCATGATCCGGGATCTGGAGCCGGTTGGCATGACGATTTCCGTGGGCGGTGAAATAGGGGAAGTTGGAGGAAAGAACAGCACGGTCGAAGAGCTGCGGACCTATATGGCGGGCTATCTCGAAGATCTAAAGAGGGATGGCGGCGACATGAAAGGCATCAGCAAGATCAGTGTGCAGTCAGGTACCACGCATGGAGGCGTTCCTCTGCCTGACGGGACTATCGCTAAGGTCAAGCTGGACTTCAATACCCTGGAAAAATTATCCGAGGTTGCAAGGACGGAGTTTGGTCTTGCCGGTGCAGTTCAACACGGGGCATCGACACTTCCCAATGAGGCCTTCGATAAATTTCCGAAAACGGGTACAGCCGAAATCCATCTGGCCACAGGGTTTCAAAATATGATCTACGAAAGCAAACACTTCCCGGCAGCCCTCAGGGACGAGATATATCAATACATAAAATCTAAAATGATAAGCGAGAAGAAGGACACGGATACGGAAGAGCAATTTATCTACAAAACCCGGAAGAAGGGCTTAGGTCCCTTTAAGAAGGAAATTTGGAATCTCCCGAAAGAGGCGCTCCATGCCATAGGTCACGAGTTGGAAAACCAATTCTCTTTCTTGTTTGAAAAGCTGAACGTCAAGGATACGTCTAATATTGTCGCCAAGTATATAAGACCTATAGATGTCCCCGTAAAAATTCCTGATGCCTTCAAGTTATAAGAGAAGTCGCGACACTTTTTATTAAAACCAATTTCAGTTCTTTCCTCTCTCTAAGGAAACCCTAAGAGTTACTCTAAAATGTCCATTGGCATGATACCTATCAATTCCGACCGCGGCTGAGGAGCTTCAACCTTACTCCTTCAGTTTCTTTGCCACAGTGAGGACGGTGTCCGCATAGATGTTACTGTGGTTGTAAGCGAGGATGACGCGGTGCTGCCTTTTCGCGCTCATGTGACAGCGCCAACCGTGAGAGCGGAGGTAATTTGCCATACTGTAAAGTGCATCCGGCTCGGAAAAAAGGTTGACGCGACCGTCTCTATCGGCATCTACTCCATAAACGGAGATCTTTGTCGGCATGAACTGACAGATTCCGATTGCGCCATAGAGTGAACCCGGGATACTAAGAGGGTCGATACCGTTTTCCGAGGCATATCTAATCAGGGCCTTGAGTTCTCCGTAAGCCCAATCAGCCTTCTGGCGGCAGCGTTTCTTTGCAAATTCCTCACTCCTTCGGGTAAGCAGATCCGGCGCAAGATGGGGACGGATAGTTTCGAGATCGGAACACAACGCCATACTTGCCAGCGTATTGAAAGCGCCCCGATCACCGAGATTTCGGCCGAGCCCGGTTTCTACGAGCAGTATTGATACGACAATCTCCTTGGGGACACAGTAGTTCTCCGTAATGCCCTGCAAAGTTTCTCTGTTTCTCTGTAAATAGGATTGCGCCTTGGCAATAACTTCCGGCCTTAAGAAGCGGGCATATGCAGCCTTGACTTTGCGGGCAGAAACAGCATCTTGATTCTTGTACCTTTTGTTTATGAGCTCCTTCAGCTTGCATGACATAACGCTGGGATCAAAGTTCACACCTGGGCGTTCAAATATTCTTCTTATGACCTGCTCATCGAACTTGTCGGCTACGAGGCGTTCAATGAGCGGCGTCCAGTCCGCAAACGACGACGAGGGGAGGATAGAGAGCGACAGAGAAAAAATGGACGCGAGGATCAAAAAATTTAAGCGACAGGCCATGTCAAACCTCTTTAAATCAATTTAATGAAAGAGTATCCTTTTTATTCGGAGGTATTCTCGTAAAAATATTAAAGGCATTTTTTTCCAAAACATTCTCCAGATGCTTCTCAGGGACAATTATCGTTACAAAATCGAGATACGCAGCCACGGGAGCGAGCGGCTAGTCACTGCCGAAGAGGACTTTATCCCAACTCACTGCATACATAAGAGCGTGGCGGAATTCATTCACAATGAGAGGCTCGCAGCCCATCTCCTCCAGGGAAGCCCGGCTGCCCACCAGCAGTCCGGAAATATCGGTCCCCACATTCGGATTCTTGCGCAGGATCTCTGCGGTTTCCTTCACCCACGGGTCTCCCAGGTGCGCAATGACGAAGAAATTCTGCCGGTGCGTTACAGCCAGTTCGTCAATGGCCAGAGGATGGGAGTATTTTAGCAGACCTCTCTCGGAGAAGGTATCACCGCTGTGAATGACAAAGGGAATATTAGCTTGAGCGGCCAGTTCGTAAATGGGTTCGTAAATCAGATCATTCACCGAAAACGGATAGTATCCGGGATATAGTTTAATTCTTACGGCTCTGGGGTTATGCAGCGCCTGTTCTATCTTATCCAGGGAGTCATCGGAAAGCTCATACGGGTTGATCCCGGGACAGAAATAAAGTTCTTCAGGCCATGAATCGGAGAGATCAAGCTCCATCGGATTGGGCGCAGATGCATCAGGGAATCCAAACCGGGAGGTTTCCTGAAGCCCCATTGCAATCGCTGCTCGGATATTATTGCGGGCCAATTCCTCCTGAAGACCGGCCAGAGAATAATCGCAGCCCGATTCCTTAAGAGCGGCTTCCTGGAAGCAGGCTATCCTCGAGAAATGGATGTGCGTATCAATTAGAGCCATTGTATGAACCCCTGGAAAAAGCGCAGGATGGAGTAGCGTCCTCTCATAAAACAACATAGGGGAAATATGTTTGTGTGTCAATCGTAAAGAGGCAATGATAGGTTTTGCATGATGGCTGATCATCGTGGTGAGAGATACCTCCGGCCATCAGAACAAACGGGGAACTTAAGAATCAAACATCGCCATGACAATTACCCGCAGAACAGAAAAGCATAGCCTGACTTAAACTTGTGCCGGGGTATCAGACCGCGTGTTTCGGATATTCTTAATTTTTTGTCTTGACAATAGGGAGAACCTTAAATTACTAAATTGAACCCGAAAGAGGAAAGTATCTGAGAGCTTATGGATTGGGCCAAAAATAAAAAAATCATTTTTTTCTTACTGCCATTTATTATTTATTTGGCCCTCCTTGCCGTTGTGCCCTTAATGGAGCCGGATGAGGGGCGTTACAGCGCGATCCCCAGCGAAATGAACCATTCGGAAGATTATGTGACGCCGCATCTAAAAGGGACCGTCTATCTCGAAAAGCCGCCGCTGTGCTACTGGGCTACGGCTCTGTCATTTAAGATATTCGGAGAGAATGAATTCTCATCAAGGCTGTTTTCGGCTCTTTGCGCGTGGGGGTGTATCCTCCTCGTTTATAGGCTGGGGACTTTTTTCCACGGTGAAAAAACGGGATTCTATGCGGCTGCGGTCTTGACAACGTCCTTATTTCCTTTTGCCATCGGACGGCTTAATATCCTGGATATGCCGCTGGCATTCTTTGTATCTGTCGCAGTATGGTTTGGCTTCAGATACTTTTCAGATGGCGGATACGGAAAGAAAAATATCTATCTCTTTTACTTATTCTGTTCCCTCGCCTTTCTTACAAAGGGTTTGATCGGGATAGTCTTTCCTTCTGGCATCGTCATCATGTGGCTCATATTCGCCGGAAGGTGGCGAGATACATTACGATTGTTCTCACCGACAGGCATCATAATCTTTTTGGCTGTTGCCGGGCCCTGGCTATTCCTTGTGCAAAGGGCAAATAAGGACTTCCTGTGGTTTTTTTTCGTTCAGGAACATTTCCTCCGATATACCACGACCATGCACTCGAGAAACGAGCCTGTCTATTTTTACGTTCCTATCATCATCGCAGGTGCAATGCCCTGGTGGGCTTTTCTCTTCAAGGCTGTTAAAGAAGGCGGTGCTAAACTCTTTTCTCTTTTTGCCCCAGCGGAAAAGCTGTTCCTGCTTACATGGGCAGGCTTCATATTTCTATTCTTTTCCATTTCCTCCTCCAAGCTTATCCCCTATATCGCCCCGGTTTTCTTGCCCATCGCTTTTTTTATGGGACACATTTTCAGAACATTTGATGACCAGGTTGATAATTTCGCTCACAGCAAGAGGACAGGAAGCCTGTATCGTCTGCCCGTAGTCATGCAATCACTCCTGTTTATCGCCGTGCTCCTCGCACCGCCCTTTCTTAAGAACCACGAGACACCCTTCCATGCGTGGTTGCCGTGGGTGATCTTCCCTATCATGGTGCAGATTGCGATTATATTTCTGCCGGAGATCATCGGAAGAAAATGGCAAAGCGGCTGGTTCATAACTATCTATGTGTCCTCGTTTCTCTTTATGAGTTCGCTGATATTTCCCATGTCCCAATTCCTGACGCCGTATAAGTCGGCATATCCCATTGCCAGGATCATAAGAGACTACGTTCCCGCCAATGAAGAACTCTTTCAGTACGGGATGTCGCTTTACGGTTTAGATTTTTACAGCAAGACGAGAACGCCCGTAGTCGATGATATCGGCGAATTGAGGCCGGGGGTGGAAAAGCTGCCTCTCGAAGAAAGGAACCGTTATTTTCTCACTTCTGAAATGTTTTTTATCCTTTGTCATGAAAAGAAAGATATTTACTGTGTCGCGGAACGTGAAAATGTCGAAAAGCTGAAAAAAAATACAGCCTTTTTGCGTGTTCTGTGGGATAATGGTTATTATAGCCTCGTGCATCTGAAAGATGAGTGACTGATTGTATATGAAAGTCAGAAAAGATTTCCTGCCTCTGTCGAGACCCTCCATTGGCGAGAGAGAGATTGAGAGCGTTGTTGATTGCCTCAAATCCGGATGGATCACTACCGGACCTGTATGTAAAGAATTTGAGGACAAATTCTGCGAATTGACCGGGGCATCTCATGCAGTCTCCCTGACTTCTGCAACAGCCGGCATGCATCTTATGCTTTTGGCCTTGGGCATCGGGGAAGGAGATGAGATCATCACGCCGTCCATGACCTTTGCCTCCACCGTAAATATGATTGTCATGCTCAAGGCGAGGCCAGTTTTCACAGACATCAATTACGATACACTGAACATCAACGCGGACATTATAGAGAAGAAAATCAACCGCAGGACAAAGGCCATTATTCCCGTCCATTTTGCGGGCGCTCCCGCCGATATGGACAGGATTCTGGAGATAGCAAAGCACCACAATGTCCCGGTGATTGAAGATGCAGCCCATGCAGTCGGCACTTATTATAAAGGCGTTCATGCAGGAGGTTTCCGCCATATAGCTATCTTTTCCTTTCATCCCATAAAGAACATAACAAGTGGTGAAGGCGGGATGATTACACACACTGACGATGCGTTGGAAGCCAAGTTGAGGCTTTTGAGATTTCACGGTATTGAGAGAGACGCGTGGAAACGTTACGGGAAAGGAGGAAATCCCCAGTACGATATTAATCTGCCGGGGTTTAAATACAATCTCCCCGATATGCAGGCAGCCTTGGGGCTTGCGCAACTCGCGAGGCTAAACGAGATCAATCAGAGAAGGGCCGAACTGGCGGGGTTCTATATGAAAGGGCTAAGAGATGTGAGTGGCCTCGAATTGCCTGGAATACCTGAATATCCACACGTTCATGCCTGGCACCTGTTCATCATAAAGGTTCTGTCCATGGATCGGGAACTCTTCATGGAAAAACTGTCCGAGTATAATGTTGGCTACGGTCTGCATTTCCCGGCGTGCCACCGCTTGAGTTATATCAAGAAGCAGTTCGCAAAAGGAAAAGGCATGCTCCCTGAAACAGAGCGGGCAGCGGACAGGATAATTTCTTTGCCCCTGTTTCCAGACATGTTGAATGATGATGTATCATATGTTTGTGAAGCTATAAGAGAGATATTGAAAAGTTAGCAGCTTTGTAAAGCGGTTTTGCTCGTGCATAAACGAGTGAATGATCTGTAACGATGAGGACGATCCCATGAGTTCACAACCGATGATTTCCCTGGTTATTCCCGTCTACAATGAAGAGGAGAACCTGCGTATCCTCATGGAGCGCATCCGGCCGGTAATGCAAGGCATGGGCAGGCCGTATGAGATAATTCTTGTGGACGACGGCAGCCGCGATAATTCCCTCTTCATATTGAAGGGCCTTGCCGCTGAGCCGGAGGTGAAGGTTGTAGAGCTTGTCAGAAATTATGGACAGCATGCGGCGATCCTTGCCGGATTTTCCGTGGTAAGAGGAGATATCGTAATCACGCTGGATGCGGATCTCCAGAATCCTCCTGAAGAGATACCGAAGCTTGTGAATGAGATGGAAGCGGGCAGCTATGATGTGGTGGGCACAATTAGAAAAGGGCGCAAAGATTCCATGTTCAGGATCATACCGTCAAAGATTATCAACATCATTGCGAGAAGGATTACGAAGGTCAGGATGACCGACTGGGGCTGCATGCTCCGGGCCTACCGGCGGCCTGTGGTCGATCGCATGATCGCCTGCCACGAACACGCAACGTTCATCCCGGCATTGGCGACATTTTTTGGCAAGCGTGTGACAGAAATTGAGGTTGCCCACGACGAGAGGGCCGGCGGCACATCTCACTATCCTCTCCGAAAGCTCATCAATCTTCAGTTTGACCTCGTCTCCTCATTCTCTGATCTGCCCATGAAGCTCCTCATGTACGGGGGCATATTTATGGCTCTCGGTGGTATCTGCTTCGGCATCTTCCTTGCAGTTGCGAGAATTATGTATGGCGCTCTGTGGGCTGCTGAAGGTGTTTTTACATTATTTGCCATTCTGTTTGTTTTTGTGGGCCTGCAGTTCTTTGCCTTCGGCATCGTAGGTGAATACATTGGACGGATATACAGTGAAGTGAGAAAAAGGCCGGAGTATGTTATTGAAAAGGTACACTCGTCGGAGAGCGCAAGGCAGACGCAATGAGGGCTGTTGTATTTGCATACCACAACATGGGTATTTGCGGGCTTGAAGCCCTGAAGAAAGCTGGTTTTAATATCGCGGCGATTTTTTCGCATGAAGACGACACCGGGGAAAATTGCTGGTTTGATTCCGTCGTTGAATGGGCAAATAGAAACCATATCGAGGTATTCTGTCCCCCGGATGTGAATACGCCCGCTTGGATAGAGAGAGTTTCACGTCTTGCTCCCGAGGTGATCTTTTCCTTCTACTTTCGGCATATGCTAAGTCAGGACATCTTGAATATACCGCCGTCAGGCGCATACAACCTCCATGGATCGCTTCTGCCCGCTTACCGGGGGAGAGCACCCATAAATTGGGCCATCGTAAACGGGGAGAGGGAGACCGGGGTTACACTCCATCATATGATCGGAAAACCGGACGCAGGCGACATCGTCGGGCAGAAGACGGTTGAAATAGAATTTGAAGACACCGCCAGGACCTTGTATGACAAACTCTGTGGGGCGGCGAGAGAAATGCTCGCAGAAGTCCTGCCTCTTATCCGGGAAGGCAGAGCCCCACGGATTCCGCAGGATCTGACGAAGGGGAGCTATTACGGCCGACGGAGGCCGGAAGATGGGCGCATTGACTGGAGCTGGCCGGCCGTGAGAATCTACAATCTCGTCCGAGCCGTGACCGAGCCGTATCCGGGCGCCTTTGGCTTCCTGCCCGGAGTCGGAAAAATATTTATCTGGTGGGCCCGTCCTGAAGGGGAGGGTAGGGATGACCGTACTCCCGGACGGATAGAGGTTGAAAATGAGAATGTCTTTGTCAGAACGGGAGACGGCAGGCTGAAGCTTGTAGATATTGAGATCGCGGGGTCGAGGATAAGACGCGGCCAAATTTTTAACTATTTTAAAAACAAAGAAGGGTTAGCCTTAACATGAAAATCTTAATTCTCGGGGTAAATGGATTTATCGGTCATCACTTGACCAAACGGATTCTCACTCAAACAGACTGGATCGTCTACGGCATGGACCTTGCCGATGATCGCCTCGGTGAAGCCGTGAACAATCCTCGCTTCCATTTTCTTGAGGGTGACATAGCGATCAACAAGGAATGGATTGAGTATCACATAAAGAAATGTGACGTCGTATTGCCGCTTGTCGCCATTGCAACCCCCAAACTCTATGTTGAAGACCCCATCGGCGTATACAACCTGGACTTTGAGATGAATCTGGGCGTTGTCAAACAATGTGTTAAGTATCATAAGCGTGTTGTATTCCCATCTACGTCCGAGGTTTATGGCGCCTGCACTGACCCCGAATTCAAAGAAGACGAGAGTTTCCTTGTTGTAGGGCCGATTCAAAAAGAGCGCTGGATATACTCATGCTGCAAGCAGCTCCTGGATCGTGTGATCTATGCCTATGGCACCCGCGGTCATCTTGAATTCACGCTGTTTCGACCATTCAACTGGATTGGACCGCGGCTGGATTCCCTGGACGTAGCCAAAGAGGGGAGTTCCAGAGTCGTCACACAATTCATTGCCGAGCTACTTATGAAACGCCCGATAGCCCTTGTTGACGGCGGCCATCAGAAGCGATGTTTTACCTATGTGGATGACGGCATCTCCGCATTGATGAAAATTCTGGAAAACAAAAATGATGTATGCAAGAGCGAGATCGTCAACATTGGAAATCCTGACAATGAGTGTTCCGTGAAGGAATTGGCCGATATTCTGAAGAATCTCTTTATGGCCCATCGGGACCACAGAAATGACAAGGTGTACTCTGAAATCATCGAAGCATCCGCCGAATCTTACTATGGCAAAGGCTACCAGGATATCTATTCCAGGAAACCGAGCATTGAAAAAGCGCGAAAGCTGTTGGATTGGGAACCTGTGATAGGGCTGGATGATGCACTGAGGATGACACTGGATTCTTTCTTGGAGGAGAACAAGGGTGCCGTCTGATGACAAGAGTGAGAAAGTACTGGGCATAAAGATCGATGTTGATACCTATCATGGTATGAAAAATGGTGTGCCCCGTCTTCTTAACATCCTGGGAAACCATGACATCAAGGCTGCTTTCTTCTTGAGCATAGGGCCTGATGCCTCCGGCAGGGCCATCCTTCAGCTCATAAAAAATCCCCGCTTCCTGAAAAAGATGGTCAGGACTAACGCCGTTGGTCTCTATGGCTTGAGGACTGCCCTTTACGGGACAGTGATTCCTTCGCCGATGATCGCCCTTTCGTTTCCGGAAATCGTCCAAGAGATTTTGTCTCAAGGCCACGAGGTGCAATTTCATGCATGGGATCACAGACGCTGGCAGGACGAGGTGCACACACGATCGAGGGAGTGGATACGTGATTGGTTCGAAAAAGGTATCCGTGGTTTTGCGGAGCTGACCGGGCAAAAGCCCTCCGCATTCGGGGCGCCTGCCTGGGTCATCGATGACAGGGTGATGGAAATTCTCGCGGATTACCGGTTTGATTATCTGAGCTGCACGCGGGCCCAGAAGCCGTTCATACACGAGAAGACAGGTGTTGTGGAAATTCCGTCCGATCTTCCTTGCTTTGAGGAGGTTGGCGTTCCTGAGGGCATTTCAACCATCACCTCTATCCTCAATGACGGAGAAATCCATGTGCTCCCTGTTCATGCCGAGGTGGAAGGAGGCATCTGGGGCAGCCATTTCATTGACCTGCTCGAGCAGGTCAAGAAAACAGGTTACCGGTTTACGACCCTTTCTGAAATACGCAAGCTGTTGCCGGCAGATGAACTGGCAGTGCGAAAATACAGGATGGAATTATTGCCCGGCCGCTCTGTCCCATGCGCAGTATGATCGATGAATCCAAGAGTTAGAGAAAAGGCTCGATCCTATTTGCCGTAATTGGGAATCGGCTGATTAACTGCGGGACGTTCTTCTTGCACCTTCAACCTGTGTTTCACGGCCTGTGCCACTTCGAGCGCCTTGGCTGCCGAGTTCTTTTCATAGAAGCATGACGGTTCGTATGTCCACCCACGAGCCAGTCTTTCTTCCTCCTTCTTCAAAGAACGAAGGGCAAACCTGCCGATAAGCGGCACAATGAGCTTTGTTTTCCATCCAAATGTGGCGTAGATATCTTTCAGAAGCTTATCCGCCTTCTCAGCTATACGCGCATCGTTGCGATACCACTTCCTCATGGCCCAGACCGCGCCGGCATACGTTGAGCGTAAAGGGAATACCTCCCAGGCGAAACGCTCCCTCACGCGTCGGGGATGATTGTTATGCATTTGCCATCCGTTCAACAACACCCGTATCAGGCGAAGCAGGCTGGGGCCATTAGACTTAAAGTCACGCCAAAATGCCTCCAGAATGTATTCCTCTTCCTGTCCGTCTTTTATATACGGATGGCGGTAATTGAAGCGATATTGTCCGTGGGAATCGGCATCGGGGAGTTCAAATTCCGCCAAGAGCGTACCTTCCTGTTTATGCTTTTCATACAGGGTAGTCCCCGAAATGGGGGTATAAAGCATGAACTGGTGAAAAACCGTTTCGTGGCCTACAGCGTAATCGATGACCGCATCCATATTTTCCGGTTTATGGTTTTCCAGGCCGATGATCGAGGATCCCAGGACACGGATGCCGTGAGATTGCAAGAGCTGCACCAGGGCACGTGTATCGACTCCATGGAGCTTGTTGTAGCTGCTGCTTTCCCCTTCCAGACCCATCCATATCCAGCCGATGCCGAGCCTCACCAATTGATCAATTGTATAGGATTGCAGGACCCGTGCGGAGCTGAATACGTATATCGCCCAGCTTTTATTGTTGGCCTCCATCAGTTCGAGGAGCCTCAAAGCCCTTTTCTTGTGAAGGAGAAAGTTTTCATCCAGAGTAAAAAAGGATCGAACCTTGAGCTTCTTTTCAATTCCGCACATGACTTCAAAAAGTTCATCCCCTGTTTCATAGAAATTAATAAAGTGGCCTTTGCCGCCGAATAGCGCCGATGTTGAACAGAAGTTACATCCAACGGGGCAGCCCACGGATGGGATCAGGATCGCCGCGGTACCGCCGGGCCTGCTGCCTAGACTGATACCCATAATCCTGCCTCCAAACCCTGAGATGGCCATCGGGTGCTTGATGGACGCCTTGTCATCCTGCCCGAGATATCGCTGAAACCAGCGGATGCCCTCTCCTCGGACAATCAGGTCCGCATCAATTATCTCATCAAGACCTTCTTTGTTGGTTATATGTCCGCCGACGACAATTGTGGCTCTCGGTTGATGCTGTCGAATCAGCTCACACATCCTCTTCACCTTGCCGATGTTCGGAATGATGGCGCTGATGCCGATGATATCATACTGGCAATCACGAATTTCTTCGAGGAAACGATCAAAGGCGGGAAAATCCAGTATCGTACACGGGGCTTCGATATTGGCGTGAATCATCATCAGGCCGAAGGTGCGATGAAACATGCGTAGAGAAAACCCTCCCTGGACACGAGTTACTTGATTTTGATATAGCTCCATCGGATTGATCTTGCGGCTTCCGTATTCATCATCCTGCGCATACGGTCCGAAAACACTGGTGAGCAGGACGCGTGCACGGGTTCCGAGAGGGTGGACAGGGTGGGCCTGGTGCGAACGATTGTGCATGTTACTCCTCCGTAACGGTGTAGATATTTTAGTACTGAGGCAGCTTAGGAAATATATTTACAAAAAGGAAGTTATAAGTTAGCGTTTTACAATACTTTTACAATTGGTGAGAGGTTGGAATAAAGAAGGAAAATTGACGGCAATAAACGTATCGTATAGATTATAAATAATTATGAAACAGGCAAAATGGTTTTTCCATCCTATTTTTGTTTTTGTTCTGTCGACGGTCGCCCTCGTTTGTTCTCTCTCATTGTATATCTACTGGTATGTAGGAATAAGCGCGGGACTCAAATCACTCGCCTATCGTTACCAGCTCGATCCAAGCCAATTTATTGAGGCCAGCCCCTGGGTTGTCATACTGGTACTATCCTTGCTGGTCGGCGTCATACTGGCGGGGATTCTCATCATCTTCATCTATAACCTGAAAACCCTCCAGCTCTATCGCCTCCAGCAAACCTTCATCAGCAACTTCACCCATGAGCTCAAGACCCCGGTCACCTCCCTGAAGCTTTATCTGGAGACCTTTACCAAGTATGAAATCCCCCGCGATGAGCAACTGAAATATATCAGCTTCATGCTTCAGGATGCAGAACGCCTTTCAAACAACATCAACAGTATCCTAAATCTTGCCCGGATTGAGAGCAAGGTCTACGAAGGGATATTTACAAACGTCGACCTTGTAGAGTTGGTGCGAGGATTTCTTGCGAGCAACCGTCACATCTTCCGGGAATGTGACATCCATGTTGAAAACCCCATGGAGAAGGGATTCTATCAGCCGGTCGTTATATCGCTTATTGAGATGCTCCTGATGAACATTCTGACCAATGCCAAGAAGTACAACAATTCAGGCAGACCCAGCATCCGCATCACCTTCGAGGAGGGTGAGAATATCCAACTGATCCGTTTCCGGGATAACGGCATCGGTATCGAAAAAGGAGAGAGGAAGAAAATATTCAAAAAATTCTATCAGAGCCGAAACCGCAGCGAACATGCCGTGGTAGGAGGGAGTGGCATCGGACTCTACCTTGCTCAACAGATCGCAAGACTGCATCACGGAAAGATTACCGCGGATAGTGAGGGGGCGGGAAAGGGATCCGTCTTCACGTTGGCATTGCCCTTAAAACCGAAAGGGGAAAAACCATGAAAGATCTTCCACAAAAGCGCATTCTCGTCATTGAAGATGACGAGCATATAGCCGAGGGGCTGAAATTGAATCTATCCCTTCAGGGCTATGAGGTATCAATCGCCAGCGAGGGAACATCGGGACTGCGGATGTGGAAAGAGTGGAATCCCCACCTCATCGTCCTTGATATCATGCTGCCCGGTTTGGACGGGCTGTCAGTTCTGCGACATATCCGCATGGAGGATGAAAAGCTCCCCGTTCTTATCCTCTCGGCTAAAGGCGGCCATGATGACAAGGTCAAGGGCTTCTCTTACGGCGTTGATGACTACCTCGCCAAACCTTTCAACCTCGAGGAGTTTCTCATGCGTATCGAACGCCTCATGAAGAGGTCCTCCTGGAGCCGCGGCGGCACTGTCAATGAGGGGCTGGAAGCAGAAGAATTGAAGAACACGTATGTATTTGGAAGCAACACAATTGACTTCGAGACTATGACCGCGCAGGGCGCTCACGGGATGATTCACCTGACAGACCAAGAGATAAGGTTGCTCAAGGTCTTCATTACAAACCGGGGGAAACCCTTGTCACGCAAGGTCCTCCTGGAAGTGGGCTGGGGGTACTCCGGTGAGACGACGACACGCACGGTTGACAACTTCATCGTGCGTCTGAGAAAGTACTTTGAAAACGACCCGGAAAATCCTGTCTATTTCAAGAGTATCCGCTCCATCGGCTATGTCTTCGACCATCCGTAACACTACTTATGCGAACCTGAGAATTAAGCGACGCATTAATATCCGTCAGATTTCTCCAGCTTGAACTCCATTGTCATGGCGCCTATGCCTGCGAAGAGACAGAACACGAATAGTCTCCATAAGCATGCCATGCCCAGTTGGAAAATGTTCGCATACGCGTGGAAACTGAGAGCGGTCGCGATAATCATATAGATGAGACTCGTAAAGATCCCGAAGACCGCAGCCGTTGCAATCCTTTTCATCATCGGAGCGCCCCCGCATCCGTTGCTGACCATAACGCCTCCGATTAACGGGAGTGCGGCCATGAGCCACCAGATGTGTCTCAGATCAGGAATTACCCCGGCATACTTAAAATACATCATATCGGTCCCAATCAAGATCCCGGCAGCGCCAACCGCCAGGGCTGCCGCGTGCCAGTAGCGCGGTCTCATCAGTGCTCTCTTCTGCGCCCGTAAATCCATGTGCCTGCGAATAGTCAGGGGCCAATTGTAGAAAAGGCAGAAGACGCCGTGTTCAAGCAAGGCGCCGCTCTCTCCAAATACCGGTACGACATGCACAGATTCCGTGGCCCAGTGTCCGGCCATAAACCGCGCCAGCGTGGGGTAACGATAGGTCATCTGTATAGGGAAGGCCAGGTACCCGACATATTTGAAGAACGCCAAGAACAAGGCGATGCTGTAGTCCTTAAAATTTCTTTCTCTTATAACCAGGAAAAGTACATACAACCCTCGCGCGAGCGATCCGGGTGATATGGGTATGAGCTGGAAAAAGGCGATAATCCCCAATCCTATCGCCCAGGCCTGTGCGCGGGGCATTTCGGGATGCGTCCATATGAAGTAGATCGCAAGCGCTGTCGCAACCACATGCGTTGTCGGCATCAAACAGATGTGAACAGCGAGACTCTTGAGGTACTTCTGAATAAAAGGCTCTTTGATGGTCTTGATTATCTCATCCGCGTCGCTCGTGCTTATGATACGCTTTTTCTTTCCCTGCTCTACCATGCCGGCCAGCCATTCCTCCCGCATCTCGGCATTAAAATAGAGCTGGATGGGCCGCACAAATATGAAGGTCAATTTCTCCTTTGCATATTCCCAGTTTGTCAGGAACTTGTATAATCCGATGGGAAGAATCGACAGAGGAAGATGCAGCAGGAACAGCCCCAAGGAATGGGCAAGCACCGGTGCGGACTCTTCCGTTATCCTACCGCTCCGACACCAGGACATCACACGCTCCAGCCATTTGCCGCGAAGCGTTTTAAGAAGGTATTCCATGCTGCTCAAGCATTTCTTATAATGTGCCCGCCATTCGGCATGCCCCCAGGCTTTTCGCAGCATACCGCCTAAGAATGGTATTAAGCCCAGAAGGGAGAAAGGGAGAGCAGAGATTTTGTGTTTCTGGAATCGTTCCTGTGTCGGAACGTCGATTATATTTTTGATTCTCCACCCGACAATCGCGCTCGAAAAAATGATAGACCAGAGCTTTCCGCTGTAAAGAAGTTTGAGATGATTGTGGGTGACATCGGGAACCGAATTGCGATAGATCTCTTCCGCGGCCTTCAGTTCCCCAAGCATGCCCAGCATATCTGCAAATTCATTTTTGTGCGTGAGCACAAAGGCTTCGAACTTTCTTAGGTCGCCACGGTCGAACTGCACGAGAGACCCTCTGCGAATCCCTTTCCATATCAGCGAAAAATCGCCGGGGCTCATCGGGCCGAAGGGCAGCAGCGCAAGACCGGCGCGGAAATCCATGGCGACAAGACCGGTATAAGGGTCGTCGTCGGTCGAATCCAACTTAAAACAGTTCGGTTGACTCTTGCAGGTGGACCATTCATACTGGCGTGCGAATTCATACGCGCCCATGTCGTGGAGTAGTTCAACAAAATCCGCCATGAATTGTTTCTTTGTTCGATATTCCGGAGAGCCGAGGCATTGAGGAGGAATAGTTTCCCCTTTCTTCCATCTGCTCAAAAGTTCCATGTGATCGTCGACCTCAAGCTGCCAGGTACGGCCTTCGACCCAGGAGGTGATCTCGCCGCAACTTCCCAGTTGGGTATCGACAAAGATGGCGTACATGTCTTTAACGCATGCTTCATCACCGAACCTGATCTTGGCGCCGCGGCGGATGAATTTCTGCCATAATGCCCCGGCCCTTGCCGCTGCCGGATTTGACTGCAATTGAAAAGGCCCCTGAAAGCCGATCCAGTAGAGCAGATTTCTGAAAAAGCGCGCCCCTCCCGATGGCGGAATCAGGATCTTCAAGGCATAAGAATTGGCGACCTGCAAACCGGGCAGCGTGTCCGGTTCGATGCTGAGAACTTTCACTTTATAAACTTGACCTGCAAATCCGCCGCCGACAAACGCTTCTATCTGCACTTGAACACGGGATGTTTTATCGGATGCATCAGGTGCAATCGCGCTCGCGTCATATTCCACGATATCTCCCACGTCATAGCGCTTTACGGCTAACGGCCGTTGCAAACCAAGGCGGTTGTATTCATTTTCCAGAGTTTTACACATCTCTATCGAATAATCTTTTTTCATAATTGCCGGTGTAATAATCTATTTAAGAATCATGCTATGTGAGATACCACTATGACATGGAAATGTTCAATTTGTCATTCCCGCGCAGGCGGGAATCCGATATGGCTGACAGTTGTCAAGAAAAAATATTTCCCTGTCCCCTTTTTCAGGGTTACTTTATCAGCTTATTTAATCCAAGGTATACCCAGAGACGGGACCTTATATGCGACGTTTGATCATTCTGATATTCGCGGGTTTGACCGCCATGACTTGACTTCATCGCGGAGCTGCCTCGGTCTAGTTACGGAAGTTCGGCGAAAGCCTTATTCTCTGGATTCCTCGAGGATTCTCCCAACGTGGTCGCGCCCCTGCTTATGCCCTGGATATGTTATCTTTGATATACTTTTATTTATATTCCCTGCGGCTGCACTTCCCTGGCAATGGCCCAGATGAAGCCGGCAAGCTCGCGTGCAATGGCAGTTACCACCTTCGTTTTTAGTTTACCTCGCGCCATGAGCCTTCGGAACCGTCCGCACAGCCTGATCTGCGCTTTCCAGGCAATGTCTCGGATATGTTGCGGCAGATCATCCTGTCGCTTGAGCAGAGACCTGCTTACACGTGCAGGAAAACCGTATGCATGGGCCGCCTCCACCAGAGCACGCCTGACATGACCATTGCCGGTTTTGGTAATGGCGCCCCGCATGATACTGTCACCGCTGGAGTGCTCGGAGGGAACAAGCCCGAGGTAGGTCATAAGCTGCTGTGGTTTTGCAAAACGGCTCATATCGCCGATCTCGGCCACCGTAGTTACCGCAACAATCTGCGCCACGCCCCTGAGCGCCTGCAGCGCCTTGACGACCGGGGCCATACGCCACGCGGGGAGAAGCTTCTGTATCTGCTCCGTGAGTCTGTCCACACGCTCCTTACATTCCATGACTGCGTGGATATATTCCTGGAGCGTAATCTGTTGCGCCGGATGCGGCATAGCGATGTCCGACAGCCAACGCATATGCGCAGGACCCCATGTCTTCCTGCCGGGGTATCGGCAACCGTACCGAAGCAGAAAAGCACCTAATCTCTGCCGGGCGGTGCGCTGGGCTTTGACTGCATCTTCCCGACCGCGGGTTAGGTCGCGCATGGCTTCGTCATCCTCGCGGGGAACATGGACAGCAGTTAATTCTCCGGCCCGCTCCAGACGGGCAAGATTTGCAGCATCCCGACGATCGTTCTTAATCCGGTCGCCGCTCTTCTTGGGCGTCATGGATGGGGCAACCACTACGCATGGAAAACCCTGTGCAGTCAGGTGACGATATATCTCATAACCACACGGCCCGGCTTCGTAAACAAAATGTAACCCTCCACTTTTACTTTTGAGTTTCCTGATTGCTTTGTCCAATGATGCCATGTCGCCGCCTATTGTGCCGTAATGCCGGACCTCTTGGTTGCCGCCCGTTTCGGCTGTTGCAATATCAATGGAATTTTTATGTGCATCAAGTCCAACGATTGTGATATGATTTACCATGATCTGCCTCCTTATTTTTGGCTCTGTTTTTGGATCCTCATCCAATTATAACCCACGATAATAAGGGGCAGGTCTTTATTTTTCAACTGTCAGCCATTATGTCCA